>NZ_JBXWQJ010000009.1:0-195948 GCF_059612325.1 Ruegeria sp. CDSA021 | reverse complement strand
GCCGTGGGACTTTGGAAAGTAGGGCTCCATACGCGCCATCTGCGCATCCGTCAGCCAGAAGAGATCAGACATGTTCACCGCTCAGTTTTAGAACCGTGAATCAAGCTGCAAAACGAAAATCAATGGGTCCTGACCCTAGTCTTTCGATATTCGGCATCCGTCTATCTCCATTCCAATCTACGCGTTGGATTTGGGTGATGCGCTCGAAGTAGGCATGCGAGGTTCTGCCAGAAGTACGTCACTTTCTGCCAACTTTGTGACGGTTAGCGCTCGCAAAATCGGTGTTAATAGCTCAATCCTTTGAAAGTGCCTTGAGCATACACCCAGCTACGTCACTCAATACGAGGGTCAGATTTGTTTCTTTGTTGCACCAAAGAAGTTGGGCGACGCTTTCGCCAAGTTCGCCACGGAATCGATCTGTCCTGACGCAGCCAGCAGTGTCAGTTCGCGTTCGTCCAGTTTGGCTTTATTGGATGGCTGAATGAAAGGGTGCAGGACTTCTTTGCCAGATCAATCATGCAATATTAGAATAGAATAATGAAATACTTACTCCAAACCCCAACTGCCAGAGCTATCCTTATGGCACTCTTCGTAATCATTGTTGTCAGGGTGTGCAGCTATGACATTTATGAAGAGGCTGGATACCAAGAGCCTGATAAAGAGTATTGGGGCGGTGGAGGCAGGCCCAACCCGACTATCGTCAAAACATTGAGAGAGTGAATGCTTCTGGTTTTCTAATGTCAAAACGAGCGTCAGGAGATTAATCGACTTTTCTGAGTCAGGTTTGTCCGTAAAGAAGCCGTTCACTGAATTCAGCCGAATGGCCGCCTTGAGCCCAAAGCGGTCATTGAATACTCAAGAAATCGGGACAACTGAGGAATATTATACCGCAAGAAACATGGCAATTTCCCACGACCTTCGGCGGTCAAAATTTGGTGCCAACAGATGGCTATGGTCTTTGGCGCTCATGGGCGTTCTATGGGCTCAAGACTTTGAAGACGGCTTGTTTGTCCAGAAATCAAGCAACATCTTCGCTATCTCGGTCTGGTGGTGGGCATAGACCACCACGTCGAGCTTTTCCTGGCCCAATTGGTTGCGTAGGGAGATTAGCTCGCCGCTTTCAATTTCCTTGTGCACCATGCTGAACGGCAGCCAACCAACACCGAGACCGTTCAGGATCATTTCCTTTGCTCCACTTGAAAAGGCCGTCTGGCAAACGGGGTTTTTGCTAAAATCGGCGGTTCCGAACGGGAGTTTGCTCTTGTTCAATGCTTCGCCGAAGTAGCTATTTTCGGGATAGACGACGGCCGGCGTATCCAAAGGCACGTCAACGTTTCCACGCACGGCATACCGCAATCCGCCACCGATGACCGGAATGAGGTAGTCGTGACCCCAAGTTCCGCGACGAATGCCGGCTCCGAACGGCATTGGGGCGACAGTTTGCGCCTCATAGCATAGCAGCATGTTGGTATCGCCGCGCAAGAACAGTGTGACACAATCGTTCAGATTGGCAGTTCTGAGACGAAAACGGAGCCCCTTGAACGTGGCACGTGCACGCAGTGCCATATCAGGGAAGGTGGAGACGACCGATGCGTGTGTCGCGGCGATCGTCACGATCGAAACGGTTGGACCATGTTGCGCAATTTTTGTGCGCAGGTCATTTAGCCTTGCGATCAAAGAGCGTATTTCGGCTTCGTTCGAGGCCAGTGCCGGACTGATCTCGACCCGGTTCGATTTGCGATCGAGAACTTCAATCCCTAGCCACTCCTCAAAACTGCGAATACGCCTTGAGAATGCTGGTTGTGTTATGTTTCTGCGGGCCGCGGCCCGCGTCATGTTCCGCTCTTCTAGAAGGGCCAGAACATCATCAAACCACAGCATATTCATCCGCACCTCCCTTGCACCCAAAGAAAATGTATTAGCAGCCTGCAAAATATGCACTGTTTTTCCTCTTTTCCTTTTGAAAGTGTTTGTCTGTAGGCAAAAGCAGGGAGAGTGTGGTGGCTGAGACAATTCAGATGACCGGTGGTGACGCGATGGTCGCGCCGGAGTTGGTTTTGAGCTTGTGCAAGGAGCTATCGCTGACGCTGGCGAAATTTCCCCGGGTATCGCTTGGCCATCTTCCTACGCCTTTGGAGCCGATGGATCGCCTGAGCGAGGTTTTGGGTGGTCCGCGTTTATGGGTCAAACGAGATGATTGCACCGGCCTTTCGTCGGGTGGGAACAAGACCCGTAAGCTGGAATTTCTGATGGCTGACGCAGTCCAGAAAGGCGCGGATACAATCATCACGCAGGGGGCGACGCAATCCAATCACGCGCGTCAAACAGCAGCGGCGGCCGCAAAACTTGGCATCTCGTGCCACATCCTGCTTGAGGATCGCACGGGTTCCAATGACCCGAACTATATTCTGAATGGAAATGTCCTGTTGGATCGACTGCATGGCGCCAGTGTGTCCAAGCGTCCCGGTGGGGCGGATATGAACGCCGAGATGGGAGCCTGCGCCGCGCAGATGAAGACAGAAGGGCAAAAACCCTACATCATCCCGGGCGGTGGATCGAACCCAATCGGGGCCTTGGGCTACGTAAATTGCGCGCGCGAGTTATGCGAACAGGCCGCCAATGCCGGATTGAAAATTGACGCGCTGGTACATGCGACCGGCAGCTCGGGTACGCAAGCTGGATTGGTCGCCGGGCTTGCCGCCCTAGAAAGTGACATTCACCTTTTGGGCATCGGTGTGCGTGCCCCGCAAGACAAACAGGAAAGTATGGTTCATGATCTGGCAGTGCGAACTGTCGAGTATATGGAGACGGGTACGCCCATTGCGCGCGAAAAAGTGCGCGCAAATTGCGACTACGTTGGTGCAGGATATGGTCTTCCCACTGAAGGGATGATTGACGCGCTTAAGTTGCTGGCCCGCACCGAAGGGCTTCTGTTCGACCCGGTCTATTCGGGTAAAGGGTTGGATGGTCTCATCGACCAAATCCGCAAGGGCTATTTCGACGGCATGGACAATGTCGTCTTTCTGCATACGGGCGGAAGTGCAGCCCTGTTTGGCTATCCCGAAACTCTTGAACTTCCCGGCTACGTGGCCTGAAACCTACAACAAACCAACAAGGAGATATCAAATGAAACTAAAAAAATACTTGATCAGCGCGGCTTTGGTTTCAGCTCTCGGTGCGCCACTCGCCGCTGAAGAGGTTAAGATCGGCGTTCCCACTTGGACCGGAGCACAAGCCATTGCTCATGTTTTGGGTGAGATCGTGACCACCCGCATCGGTGGCACAGTGGAGTATGTGCCCGGCAACAATGCCACAATTTTTCAAGCGATGGATCAGGGCAAGGGTGATATCGATGTTCACCCTGATGTTTGGTTGCCAAATCAGGAAGCGTTCACCAAGCAATATGTCGATGGTGCTGGCACTGTGACGCTGTCATCGAACCCTTATCAGGGCAATCAGGGCTTCTGCGTCTCCAAAGACTTTGCCGCAGATATGAATATCACCGACATCGCGGATCTTGGACGCCCCGATGTAGCGGCTGCGATGGACAGTGATGGCAATGGTAAGGGCGAGATGTGGATCGGTGCGCCCGGCTGGGCCTCGGCCAATGTGAACGAGGTGAAGGTGCGCGACTACGGCCTGCTGGACTTCATCGATCCGATCCGCGCGGAAGAAGCTGTGAAGACCGCACGGATCAAGGACAGTATAGCCAAAAACGACGGATATGCCTTCTACTGCTATGAGCCGCACGCCGTCTGGTACATGTTCGACGTGGTGATGCTGACCGAGCCGACTTATGACCCTGAAAAATACGTCATGGTGCAGCCCTCCGACGATCCTGACTGGTACAACAAATCGATGGTTGCCAGCAAGGACGCTCTGAAGGAAGTGCAGATCGCCTGGTCCAACTCGCTTGGGGATCGCTCGCCGGCGATTGCTGAGTTCTTCGCGAACTTCTCCCTGACCGCCGATGACGTAAGCTCGCTGGCCTTCGAGATCAGTGCCAATGGGCGCGATGCTGAGGAAGTTGCGGCCGAATGGGTTAACGCCAATTCCGATCGCGTGGATTCGATGCTGGGTCTCTGAGCTAGACCCAATAACAACGGGCAGCGCCAAGCGGTGCTGTCCCATTTGAAGGCACGCACGGGTGGGCGGATGAGCGACGAGACTGTAATCGAAATTTCCAACATCTGGAAAATCTTCGGGGCAAAACCTGAGGTCGCTCTTGAAGCCATTCTTGCGCGAGGCCTGACCAAGGCCGAAGTGCTTGCTGAATTCAACGCGGTGGTGGGCGTGGCCGATGTTAGCCTCAGCGTCAATCGCGGTGAGATCTTCTGTATCATGGGGCTCTCAGGAAGCGGCAAATCCACACTTGTGCGCCATTTCAATCGCCTGCTTGAACCAACGGCCGGCAAGATCGAGATCGAGGGCACGGACGTCATGGCGCTCGGCACAAGGGAACTTCAGGCTTTCCGCAACCGGAAAATCGGGATGGTGTTCCAGAATTTCGCGCTGATGCCCCACCGTTCGGTCCTTGATAATGTGGCAATGCCGTTGGAAATCCGCCAGGTGGCCAAAAACGAGCGCATGCGGCAGGCGGCCGCCATTCTCGATATTGTCGAACTGGGGGCGTGGGGGGCGAAGTTCGCGCACGAACTCTCTGGCGGCATGCAGCAACGTGTGGGTCTTGCCCGAGCGCTCGCGGCCAACCCTGATGTTCTATTGATGGATGAGCCATTCTCCGCACTTGATCCCCTCATCCGGCGGCAGCTGCAGGATGAGTTCATCCGGCTGTCGAAAATCCTCAAGAAAACAACGATCTTCATCACCCATGACCTTGATGAGGCTGTCCGCATCGGAGACCGGATTGCGATCATGCGTGACGGCAAGATGGTGCAGATCGGCTCGGCTGAGGACATTGTCATGCATCCCGCTGATGACTACGTCGCTGATTTCGTGGCCGGGATATCGCGCCTGAAGGTGGTGCATGCTCATGCGGCGATGCAGCCCTTGGACAGCTACCTCGCCACGCACGGCCCACTGCCGGCTGACATCGACCGGGTGGATCACAATGAGACACTTTCCGCTTTAATTACGCGAGCCATCGACGACGAACGACCGGTTCTGGTTTCCGAAGGCGGCGAAGACAGAGGTGTCATCACTCGAGCAGATCTGTTGCGCACCGTGATTGAAGGGACAGAAATGTCATGAGCGAAGATCTTGGTGTGAACCCCCTTGAAGACACAGAAAGCGAAGCCGCGCAGGCCTACGCCGAGGAACGCCGCGAGAATATCCGCACCTTTGTGCGCACCAGCCCTGATTACTACATCCGCAACTTCGACAAGATCGGCGCATCCGCGCGTTTTACGGCAACCTTCAACGCAATGGCAGGGCTCTTTGGTCCGATCTGGTTCGGCGCACGCGGGCTTTGGTCATGGGCATTGGCCTTTCTTGTCGTCGAAGCAATCGGATTTGTGCAGATCGCGCGGGGCCTGTTCGGAGACTTGGGGGCGGACGCGCTGGCCCGTGTGACCTCGATCGAAGGTACGCTAGATTTGCGCTACCAGCAGCTTGCGGCAGCGCAAGAGAGCGGCTCGGATCGAGCCGCGGCCATTCAACGCCAGATCGAAGGGCTGGAGGCCAATATTGAAGGCTTCCGCGCCGAGGCAGAGTTGCTCGCTGCGCAAGGCCCGTCGATTGCCCTCACCGGGTTAATCATCTTGCTTGTAGCCAAGCTCATACAGGCTGTGGCCGCCAACTGGGCACTGGAGGCCTGGTTTTCTGACTGGCTCTCAGATCGCACCATTCGCTCCGGCATGCCGGTCAGCCAGATTGTCTTCAGCGCGGGTTTTATGATCCTGTTGGTCGCGACCGCAATGGTTCACTACAGTTTCCCGGGCCGGTTTTCATTTCTTAGCGAATTTCCAACAGATAACTCAATTCGCCTGGCCAGCATTGATAGCGTAGAGGCATTTATCGCCTGGTGCGTTGCCAACAGTGTGTCGTTCTTTGACGGGCTCACTGCGGCCATTCGATGGTTGTTGGATGCCATGGAGGTTGCGTTGGTTCAGACCCCTTGGATCGTGGTGGCCGCGCTGATCATTCTGTTGACCTGGCTCACAGCTGGCTTGCGAATGGCTATATGGTCTGGTGCCTTTCTGGCCTACATGGGCCTTCTCGGCTTCTGGGAAAAAGCTATGACCACATTGGCGCTTCTCGGCACTGCGGCGCTGCTTTCCATCGTGATTGGCATTCCTTTGGGCATGTTCTCTGCGCGCCGGCCGCGCTTCTACGCTGTCATCCAGCCAATCATGGATTTCATGCAGACTATGCCTGCGTTTGTCTTCATGGTGCCTGTGATTGCCTTTTTTGGGGTTGGCAAGCCAGCGGCAGTTATTGTCACTATGATCTTCGGTGGGACACCCGTGGTACGCCTTACCGTTTTGGGTCTGCGTGGTGTTCCTGAAAGCGTGCGCGAAGCCGCGATCAGTTTTGGCGCCAACAAATGGTACCTTCTCACCAAGGTCGATCTGCCGCTCGCCAGCCCCTCTATTCGCGCCGGTATCAACCAGACAATCATGCTGTCACTGGCTATGGTCGTGGTGGCCTCGCTTATTGGCGCGAAGGGACTGGGCGAAGACGTCCTCGAGGCGCTGCAATACGCCAATGTGGGCCAGGGTATCCTCGCAGGCTTTGCCATTCTCTTCTGCGCGATGATTCTTGACCGGATCGTTCAAGGTCAGCGAAAGTGACTCCCCTTGTACTTGTTCATGGTTTCATGGGTGGTAGCGCACAATGGGATGGGTGTCGCGATACCCTGCACCAGCATGCTGATGTGATTGCAGTCGACCTGCCCGGGTTCGGAGTAAATGCCCATCTGCCACCAATTGACAGTATTGGCGGATATGCGGATTGGGTCGTCCGGCACCTCCGTGGCCTTGGAGTGGAGGAGTATCATCTGCTCGGTCACTCCATGGGCGGCATGATCGCTCAGGAAATTGCCGTTCGCGAAGGTGAAAGGATTGACCGTCTTGTGCTTTACGCAACTGGCGCGGCCGGTGTCTTGCCGGGGCGGTTCGAGACAATTGAGCACAGTAAAAAGCGCGCTGCGGAAAGCGGCCCGGCGGCCACCGCACGTCGGATCGCAGCGACTTGGTTTCTGGATTGCGAAGCTGCGCCAGGATATGAACACTGCGCCGGGATCGCCACTCAAGCTAAGCTGGCCGCCATAAATGCTGGGCTTGAAGCGATGCAATCCTGGTCAGGAGAGCAGAACCTTAGCCGAATCCGGCGGGAAACACTTGTGCTTTGGGGCGATCGAGATCGGACCTATCCGTGGAGCCAAATTCAAATGCTATGGGAGGCGATCCCCAATACATCGTTAGGAGTTATTCCGGGCTGCGCTCACGCGCTACATGCCGAGAAACCTGACTTATTCCTACGTTTAATCTCCGACTTTTTGGACCGCTGAGCAATGCAAACAACTTGGACTTTTGCTGGGCGGCAGCCGATGTCAGCTTTGTCCGCAGAGCAGTCATTCATGCCTGGCGCAGCGAATGTCCACTTCGAGCCCAAATTGACCGTTGCTGCGCGCAGCTCCAATGAAAGCAATGCGCAGGAAGCGGACTTTGCAAAGCGGGGTGGTCGACATGTTCCAGCAGTTCACTTACGGAGCTAGTGTCAAAAAGCGGTCCGCCATTGCAAACACGCCTTGCAAGTGCGCAATCTGGATGTTTGTGAGCCAACACGTTGATCCCACAAAGCAGATCCTGTTTTAGGGGCGAATTCCCTTAGTTCGAGTTCTCAGATAATACGTACTGATGGATATTGTCGTCATCACGACCATCATCACTTCTTTTTTTGTTGTAATCGGCGTGGCAGAACCATTGGCTGCACGTATGCGCCTGCCTTACAGCGTTATCCTAGCGGTCCTAGGGATAGTGATCGGACTTGGCGCAACGTTCTTTCTCAACACTGACTTGACGGATGCACTGAACCCGGGAGCGCAGGCGATAATTGATTTGCCGATCCGGTCAGACGTCTTCCTCTATGTTTTCCTGCCGACGTTGCTCTTCCAGGCGACACTCGGCATGAACCTGCGCAGGATGCTGGATGACTGGATGCCCATCCTGATGATGGCCGTTGTGGCGGTGATTGTGGCGACACTTTCCATAGGCTATGCGCTCAGTTGGGTAAGTGCGTTACCGCTGGTCGCCTGCCTGTTGATTGGCGCTATCGTATCGACAACTGATCCTTCGGCGGTTGTCAGCATTTTTAGGTCAATATCCGCACCACGCAGGTTGTCGCGAATAATCGAGGGTGAAAGCCTCCTGAACGATGCTGCCGCGATTGCTCTTTTCGGGCTATTCATGAGCTTTGTGATGCTCGGCAGACCTGATCCATCACTAAGTGAAGCCGTGGGGCAGTTTCCGCTGTTGATCGCCGGTGGCGCACTCACCGGTTGGCTTATGGCGCGTATGGCGGTTTGGATGATGGCTTTCGTAGACCGTTGGGAGAAGGCGCAGATTTCAATTTCTGTCGCGCTGCCGTACCTCGCCTATATCGTTGCGGAACAAAGCGTCGGGGCTTCTGGTGTTATCGCAGTGGTGGTCACAGGACTAACGCTCAACCTCACCGGCCCCGGTCGTTTGTCACCGGTCGCTTGGACAAATCTGCAAGAAGTATGGGATCTCCTGGCACATTGGGCCGGAGCGCTGATCTTTATTCTTGCAGCATTGTTGATCCCGAGACTGTTGGAAGGAGTTCAACCGTCTGACTTTGGCCTGTTGGCAGTAGTGGTTCTTGCCGCAACACTGGCGCGGGCAGCGGTTCTTTTCGGTTTGTTGCCATTGCTAACGACAATCGGTCTTTCGCCAGCTGTGGAACGCCCCTATCGCACCGCAATGCTTTGGGGTGGGCTGCGGGGCGCCGTGACTTTGGCGTTGGCACTGGCGGTCACCGAAAGCACTCATGTACCGCTCGAAACCAAGCGTCTGGTCGGCATTTTGGCCACTGGCTTTACGCTGTTTACACTGATTGTCCAAGGAACAACCTTGCGAACGGTGATCACAAAGCTAGGGCTCGACAAACTTACTCCGCTTGATACGGCGTTGTCGCGCCAGGTGGTCGCGGTCGCCTTGCAATCGGTCCGCGAGGATGTGTCCCGCACCGCAGAAAACTACAACCTGACCCACCAAATTGTAAGAAACGAAGCCAAACAGTTTAGCGAACGTCTCGACGAGGCTGTAAAGGCCGCCGAAGACAGCGCAGAGATCCTTGATCGTGACCGGATTACACTTGGCCTTATTGCGTTGGCCGGTGCAGAGCGGGATTCTGTTTTGGCCCGAATGCGAGAGCGCACCATGTCATCTGTTCTCAGCGAAAAAATTCTGTCAGACGCGGATCGGCTCATTGAAGGCGCAAGGACCGGTGGGCGGATCGGCTATCAGCGCGCGTCCAATCGATCCGTCGTCTATGGAAAATCTTTTCGGATCGCCGTGTTCCTGCAAAACCGCCTACGAATCTCGTTTCCGCTCACTCGTATAACAGCGGACCGGTTCGAAAGGCTGCTCATGCAACGTCTGATCCTTCGGGATCTCGATGGGTTTGTCCGTGGTCGCATACGCCGGATACACGGTCGCCGGGTTGCGGAGTTGCTAGACGACCTGTTGGAGCGCCGATCCGAGGCGGTTGAGACAGCGCTTGAAGGATTGCGGCTCCAATATCCAGGCTATGCGGAAAAGCTGGAGCGGCGGTTCATCCGAAGGACAGCATTGCGACTGGAGGAGCGAGAATACGCCGTCATGCGAGAGGATGGCCTGGTAGGCGAAGAGCTATATTCAGTGTTGATGCAGGAAGTGGCGGCACGACGTGCTTTATCTGAAGGGCGTCCGGCACTGGACATCGCCCTAAAGGGGCGGGATCTGGTCAGGCAATTTCCACTATTCTCTGATCTCGACAAAGCTTCACTGCGAAAACTCAGTAGAGCGCTGTGTACCCGCTACGCCAACGCGGGCGACACGATCCTTTCCAAAGATGAATTGACTCGGAGTGTGTTTTTCATCGCTTCTGGGGCAGTCGAAGTGGAATTCGGCAGACACACCACACGGTTAGGTCGTGGCGAAATGTTTGGGCAATTGGCCATGCTAATGAAACGGCCCCGTCGTGTGAACGTGCGGGTGTTGGCACCCTCGACATTGCTTGAGCTAGACGAAGCGCGATTCCGGCGACTACTTCGGCGAAGCGAAGCCATGCGGAACTCCGTCAAGATGAGCGCCAGCAAACGCATGATCGACCCTGCGGTGTTGGACCTGGAAGAGCATGAAGGTTCTGGTGATCAAGGTTAGTTGTAAAGAAAGCTCATCAATTGGAACGGAACCGCTACAACTGTTTTTTCATTTCGCGGAAGCGCGATGTCCTCTTTGAGCCGGGCGCCGGCACTGTCTTGCGCTGAGTGGACGGCGGCTTTGTCCGCATGTGAGACATAGAACGGGAGCGCAGCGAATGGCCGGATTGGGTTTCGGCCCGTTTCCGCGATTTGAATGTCCGGTTTGGAAAAATTGTTCTGCGCTGCCGCAGGAAATGCCGAGGCAAGGTCGAGCGATCAATGTGATTTTCGCTGCATCGGCATCAGGCGGGTTGGCGATGCTGGGTTGACCGTGCGGAAAGACGAGAAGGGTTTGTCTCGGCCATAAAACTTAGCGGCACCCCATCGTTGATCTAAGTGGGAACTGACTGGGATGAACAGATGGGCAACAGGGCAGGCCGATGCCCAAAAACACAGTCAGTTAATACCTTAGATTGAGGGTCAACCTGTTCGGGGCGGCTAGTTTTATCTGCACCACAGCAGCATCTACATTCTTAGTTTAGTTGGTAGCCGATCTTCGTGTTGAGTTGCTCAACAGCACGCTTTCGTCGAACCTATCTAATCCACCAACAACGATGAGCCGAGTCTAGGTATGTCCGGTCTATTTTCAATTGGGCTATGCCCGTACTTTGGTTCGCTGCCTCTGAACTGCGGTACGGGCAATTTGATCCAAACTCTAACACTCTCCGTAAATTGTATGATTTCGCGTCCCCAATTCGGAATCGTCTCGTGAGTGGCTGCACCTCGCCTTCGTGCGGGGTGCAGTTTTTAATCCAGCTTTCAGCACGGTGCGTAGTTATTATGGTTTCAGCTTCCCACTGAAACCCTTCGTGGACTGACTGGCCCCGCCTTGATGCGGCGTTATTTTTGGTGGGCTAAGCACTCCGCCGCAAACGTCACGGCATTTGTTTTTTGGTCCGAAGCGAGTTTCGACCCGTACCCCTTATAGAAGGGAGATAAGTCATGACCAAAAGTTTCGACGTAAAATCATCCTGGGCTTCGGTGATGGATGAAACCAAAAACCCGTTGAAAAAGTACTCTTTGCCAACGGCTCACATGCTAATGCAACTATTAGCATGGATGTGGAGTGCAATCTTTTCACTAATGGTTGGCAGCTATTTTGTATTTGGTGTTTCTGCGGTCGGTCACATGCTGTTGATTGGAGGACTGTTTGTAACGCTTATGGTTTTCCGTAAAGCGGAAGCTGAAGAAATCCAAACCAACTGACCTAAAAATGACCGACCGGCCCACTTTGTTCTGGTTCGGTCGGTAACGGGTGGTCGAGCGGTTCCACTCCGTGATCGTTAAGCCATTCAAACACTGCACCCCAATCATCTTGCAGGGACGGAGCGCTGCGGTACTCACGCAGCTGTTCCAGCTTACATTTAAGATCGAAAGGGATGGTTCGGGGCCAGCTCCGCATGGGAGCATTAGTAGAACATTCGATGATTGGGTCAAGTTCAGATAGCAACAACTTTAGTAAGCGGGCACCAGGATATGCCGATGCCCGACAGAACAGTATTTTTACACTTTTGTATGTGCATCAGCTCGCAGGGAGCTGTTGTTTTGAATTTCTACTGCAGATTGGCGGTCTACACTCTTTCCGAGAGGCAACATACTGGTTAGGACAACGCCCCAAAAAACCATGACGGCGATGAACGGACCGCCCAATGCGTATGTAACTCCAACCAGTACAAAGAAGGACGCCAGTACCAGCCAATGCTTAATGGTCATTTTTTCACTCCTTTTCTGTCTGAAACTCCCTGATCGTTACATGGGTATTTCAACCGCACTAAGCATGCGAATATCTGCCAATACTCAGTGAATTTTTGCCATCTCTCCGCCCCGGCACCACGAGAGGCATTTCGGAGACCAATAGCATCCGTTTAAGGCCTTGTTTTCACGGGCCTCGGGGCTGGGGGTTCAAGTCCCTCCACCCGCACCAACAATATGTGTAAGCGTCTTATTTTAAAGGGTTGCAGAGTCGATCCTCTCGGACATTCTCCAATGCCTCTCTGCGCTGTCAATATTCCTCCGATCTAAGTAGTCGCTTGTAACGCTTCACTGGCAACCGCCTGCAATATGATGGCAAGGCCAACGTTAAAGGGTCACACGGCAGTCGTTGAAGACCGCTAAGCGCAACAACGCTGCAATCCGGAACGATGTGACAACAGGCCGTTTCAGTCACGCGTTCACGAAATGCAGCCTGTTAAATTCAGTGCGCCAGGCCGAAACCTCGGGCAGAATGTTTTCGGTACTCAGACCGCGCTTGATCAACTCGGCCAAGCGATCAGCATCACCCGAGGTCATGCCCCAACGGACCAGTTCCGGTGTGCCGATCCGAAGGCCGTTCATGTCACCGTCCACCGGAGCGACGGGTAAACCGATTCCACACGCCAGAAAGCCGTTCTGACGCAGTTGTTTGGAAGCTGCCTGGCCACCACCGTAAGGCACTGCCAGAACGGCAAACTGGTGCGAGTCAGTGAATCCGCCTGCACCGGAAAAAACCGGTACGCCCAATGCGTCCAACGCCTGAGCCAGTGTTTTTGACATATCGATCATCTCTTTGGCATAGGCCGCACCAAAATCCTTCCAATCCTGCATTGTGACTGCCAGTGCGGCGGTCTTGGCCGCATCGAAATTTGCCGTCATGCCGGGAAAGGCGATGGCATCCAGCGATTTTGCGATGTCGATATCATTTGATACGATCAGCCCCCCCGCAGGCCCGCCAAGGCTTTTGTAGGTGCTCATGGTCATGAAATGCGCGCCTTCCTTCAACGGGTTGGACCACGCCCGCCCGGCGATGATGCCGCATTGATGGGCAGCGTCGAACATGACCTTGGCCCCGACTTCATCCGCGATGGCACGCACCTGAGCCACGGGGTGTTCAAACAGATTTAGGCTGCCACCAATCGTGATCAATTTGGGACGCTCCGCCTTCGCAAGACTGCGTAATTGATCCAGATCGACGGTATAACCGTCCGCGTTGACCGGAGCCTCGATACTGCGTAACCCGAAAAGCCCGGCGCAACCCGCCAGATGATGGGTCACGTGCCCGCCAATCGATGCGGGCGGTGCGATGATCGTGTCGCCTGGCCTGCAGGTCGCCATGAAGCCATAGAGGTTGGCAATTGCGCCCGACGGCACCCGCACCTCGGCAAACTTGGCGTCAAACACCTCGGCGCACAGCTCGGCTGCGATGACCTCGATCACTTCAATCGCCTCCAGTCCCATCTCATATTTGTCGCCCGGATATCCCAGCGAAGGGCGCGACCCGATGCCCGAAGACAAAAGCCCCTCGGCCCTGGGATTCATCACATTTGTCGCCGGGTTCAGGTTAAAGCACTCGGCCTCATGGATACGGCGGTTTTCTTCCGCCAAATGTGTGATCTGGGCCAACAGTTCCCCAGACGTTGCCGATGCAGCCTGTGCAACGATGTCCTGAACCCGGGCTTCGCAGTGAGCAGGCACCCAGTCTCTGTGTGCAAGTGTCATATGAAATCCTCCTGTTTGCTTCAGTCTGACGACTGCTGCGTGACATCGCAAAGCAGAATTGTTATTTCTTGGCGTAGAAAAACTACGGCTATTTCAATGAGCGTCGCTCCCAAACGCCCCAAAGGTCCCCCGTTGAACGCCATGCGCGCGTTTGAAGCCGCGGCCCGGCACGTCAGCTTCGTGGCGGCGGCAGAAGAGTTAAACGTCACGCCTGGCGCGATTTCACAACATATCAAAGCGCTGGAGGGGTGGGCTGGTACACCGCTGTTTCGCCGCAACGCGCAGGGGGTCGACCTGACGCCCGAAGGACAGTCTCTGGTCGATGGGTTTTCAGCGGCCTTTGACGTACTCGCCGATGCCGCCCGCGCTCTACGCAATCTCAAACCCAAGGCCGATTTTCACATCGCAGTCCTGCCTGCTGTTGCCCAACTCTGGCTCCCGAAACGGCTGCGCAGAATCAGAGCGCAGTTTCCCGACATCGCCTTTTCGGTCACCGCGATGGAAACCCCACCAAGCCTGTCACGCGAGTTGTTCGATCTGTCGATCTTCTTTGCCGCGCCGGACGGGTCGCCGGACCAGATCCCCGTTTGTGAGGACATCATCGTTCCGGTCTGTGTACCGACGCTTTTGGATCGCATGCAGAGCGCCAGCGGTTTTCAGGATATCCCGTTGTTGCATGATCAGGTCTGGAAAGACGATTGGGTCACGTGGTCAATCAGTACAGGAAACCGCCTGACTGATGCCAAAGCAGGCCCGCAGTTCTCGCTATATAGTCTTGCAGTCGAAGAGGCCAAGGCCGGGGCAGGCGTGTTGATGGGGCATCTTTGTCTGCTCGAAGAGGCTCTGACATCCCATGCGTTGGCGGTTGCACGTGCGCAACCCTGCCCAACAGGTCTTTCCCTAATGGTCCGAGTGCCACCGCAATCGCGCCGAAGACCCGAGACCGATATGATCATCGCTTTGTTGTCGGATTGAATGGAGACGCAACAGCCATTCGATTTTTGCACCCACGGTCTCCTCCGGGCGAGTAACTGCGGAATGCGCTCCCATTTTCCGATTCTCATGGCAAAGGCGGATTGTGTTTCATGCCTAGGCCGGTCAGAAGAAAACGACCGCTTTCACTGACGAGCAGATACTAAAGTGATCTGGTCCCTCAGCACGACGGTTTCCTAGGTTGATTGTCGGCACTCTTTCTTTAACATAATGTTGATTATGAGCGTTTTTAAACTGTAGCCGCAAAGCAAAAACGTCACCCAAGAGCAATTCAAGAATGTCACACTACCCTCAAAAGTCATTGAGGGCGAGCGGACATGGGTTGGGTGATGATGAGCGAGCGTGAGTTGAACCGCGTAGAGGTGTTGGCGCAGGTCGATGATGGCCGGCTGACAGTTGATAATACGGCGAACCTGCTGGATCTGACAGGGCGCCAAGTGTGTCGGCTGTTGAAGCGATATCGCGCGGATGGAGCAGCTGCGATCCGGCACAAGGCGCGCGGCAAACCTCCGAACAATCGGATTCACAAGGCAAAGCGCGACTATGCCTTGGCGTTGATCAAAGAAAGCTATGCGGATTTCGGGCCGACGTTGGCCGCTGAGAATTTTGCCTAACATCGCGGGTTCAAGGTCTCACGCAAGACATTGCTCAAATGGATGGTCGAAGAAGGGATTTGGCTGTCGCGCAAACAGCGACGGACCTTCCACCAGCCGCGTTTGCGCCGTGAATGCTATGGCGAGTTGATGCAGATTGATGGTTCGGATCACCGATGGTTCGAGGATCGAAGCGACCCCTGCACCCTGCTCGTCTTCACTGATGACGCGACCAGCACGTTGATGGAGCTGCGATTTGTGACTTCCGAAAGCACGTTCAGCTACTTCGAAGCCTTGGAGCGCTATCTGCTTAAGCATGGACGTCCCGTCGCTTTCTACAGTGACAAACACACCGTCTTTCGAGTTCCCAAGCCCAACAAAAATATGACTGGCATGACACTATTCGGCCGCGCACTGGCGGAGCTAAACGTCGAGGTCATCTGCGCCGAAGCACCGGCTGGAATTCCCTCGCAGACCGGAAATGCAAGCAGGCCTGCGCAGCCGGCCAGAGCTCCGATGTTGGAGGTCTCCACTCTGGCAGGCTTCGCTACCGTTCCTCTACACCTGGGACATTCCTACTTTGCACAACCAGTGACATTTCAACTTGGTTGCAACAGATGATTGTTTAGGACTATTGGCGCCTCTAACCGTATGCCTTAAAACAACTGAAGCTTTTTCGCTGCCGAAAACCTACAAAGCAAAAGAACAGTTAACTACCAACTGCACAATTCCGGTATTTTCATAACGTCCGGACAAGCGTTTGATCAAACGGCGAGCGACGCCCCACAATCTATACCAACGCCGGTGCATCTGCGCATTATCGAACCTTCATCATGCTAAACCAGCGTGTGAAAAACCGGCACCGATATAAGTGTTTCGGGAAAAGGCGCTGTAGGAGGCGCGATGCGGCTCCTTCCCAAACAATCGGCAGGAATGCGGATTTGGTATCGCGCACAGGGTCGATTTGGCGCACATCAAGGTACGGCATGGCTTCGTCCTTGGCCGAGTTCACAATTGCGTGAAACAGGCGTCTCGCAAAACAATGTCCTTGGCTGGTTGACATGGACTGTTCTTTCGTGCCGATTGTGTTCCTGCAACACCAGCTCAATTGAGAAAGATCGTATTTGTAACTGTTTCGTAGAGTGTTGGTTTTCATGAGCTTTCTTTGGGCTTGCCACAATAAGAACATCTTGAGAAAGCAACTATAGCGCGAAAAGAATCGACTAATTTCAAGGCAGTAATATGGCTAGCGTGACCTGGATACCAACCCCCCCCTCAAGCTCTCCCACCAGCGCGATTCAAGGTGGCATCGCGTATGGGGACGGTGATCCATCAACTGTGACCGTTATCACCTATAAGTTCGGAACCAAAAACGGATCACAGGCTTGGACCTCGGCATACAAAGCTGAGTTTCGCAAGGCTCTGGCTGCGATTGAAGCGGTAGCCAACATAGATTTCGTCGAATCCAACGCGATCAACCCTGACCTCATAGAGGTTATTGGCCCCTACACTAGTGGCCCCAACTCTCTGTTTTCCAGCCCAAATACCCTCGGCTATCACTATACACCTTCGAATTGGTCGTCCGAAGGCGCTTTCAATACTGCCTATTGGTCTGCTACCGCAGGTCTTGGCGGCAATGGCGATCCGGGCGGGTTTTTCTTTACCACGCTAATCCATGAGTTGGGCCACGCATTAGGCCTTGGTCACCCACACGATACCAGCTTGGGAACAACCGTGATGAGCGGTGTGACTTCGGCCTTCAACTCATTTGGGGTCGGCAACCTCAATCAGGGCGTGTATACCGTGATGTCTTACAATGACGGGTGGACCTCTCGAAACGGAGGCCTATCTGTTGACGCCACTTATGGCGGCTCCACCGGGTTAGGTGCGCTTGATATCGCAGCCTTACAGGCAATGTACGGCGCGAACATGTCTTATAAGACTGGCAACGATGTCTACACGTTGCCGTCGGCCAACGTAGCGGGAACAGGCTACATGGCGATTTGGGACGCAGGCGGTAACGATACCATTCAGCACGTTGGCAGCTCCAACGCCTATATAGACTTAAGACCCGCGACGCTGGATTATAGCGCATCTGGCGGCGGCATCGTATCGCGTGCGACAGGCATCATGGGCGGTTTCACAATCGCGCATGGCGTTATCATTGAAAATGCTTCTGGCGGTTCGGGTAACGATATTATCGTGGGGAACACCGCCCAGAATACTTTGCGCGGAAACAACGGGAACGACAGAATACACTCTATTTCTGACGGAACCAACGGCAACACGATCCACGGCGGATATGGCAACGACACGATCCACGTGGCATATGGTTCTGGAATTGACCAGGTCTTTGGAGACCAAGGCAATGACATTGCGATTGTGAACCGAAACGGAGGGTCGTTTTCCGGCGGAACCGGAACGGACACTGTCAGGTTTGTCAGCGCCGCCAGCAACTATTTGTTCATCGACAACGGAGCGTCATACGAGTTTCTCGATGTTAGATCTCGAGTTACATTCACAATTGCAAATGACGTGGAGTTGATTCAGTTTTCAGACGGGATGCAGCGATACACTGAAACGAATATCCAGGCCGCAATGCAGCTTGTAGATATCGAAAATCAGGGCACGACGCTCAAACATGGAAAACAAGGCATTTACGTTCTGGATGCTGGTAGCTCAAACCTCGCTTTGATAAAAAACGGTCAGGTTATTGGTGAAAATTCAAACCCCGTCTGGCAGGCCGTTCAGGCTGAAACCACTGGCAGCGGCTACAGGGTGCTGTGGCTAAATACTGACGGATCTTACGCTGAATGGGTGACGGACGCCTCTGGCCAGTTCATCAGCAGCAACCTCGTTCCCAATGTGGTGGATGTTGAGACGGTTTATAATGCGGACCTGAACAATGACGGGGTTATCGGTCACGCCACTAATACGATCGAAACCGATGGATCCACGTCGCTCATTTACTCCACGCAAAACGGATATCAAATCAATGGCAATATCCAACTCACACGTGGCGGAGTAGACGTCGGACCAAATTGGTCCCCTGTCTGGCAAGCGATCCACGCCGAGGCATCAGGTGGCGGATATCGTATCCTTTGGAAAAACACCGACGGATCTTATGGTGAATGGGTCACTGATGGATCCGGCAAGTACATCAGCAGCAACCTCGTCCTCAATGTGGTGGACGTTGAGACGGTTTATAACGCAGACCTGAACAATGATGGCACAATCGGCCACAAGACCACCGCGATCGAATCCGACGGCTCCATAACGCTAGAATCCTCGACCCGTGGTGTCTATGTGATCGATGGCAGCATTGATTTGACACGTGGCGAAGTAAACGCCGGTCCAAATTGGTCCCCTGTCTGGCAAGCGATCCACGCCGAGGCGGTGACTGATGGATACCGTGTCCTTTGGAAAAACACCGACGGATCTTATGGTGAATGGGTCACTGATGGATCCGGCAAGTACATCAGCAGCAACCTCGTCCCCAATGTGGTGGACGTTGAGACGGTTTATAACGCGGACCTGAACAACGACGGCACAATCGGCCACAAGACCACCGCGATCGAATCCGACGGCTCCATAACGCTAGAATCCTCGACCCGTGGTGTTTATGTGATCGATGGCAGCATTGATTTGACACGTGGCGGAGTAAACGCCGGTCCAAATTGGTCCCCTGTCTGGCAAGCGATCCACGCCGAGGCATCAGGTGGCGGATATCGTATCCTCTGGCAAAACACCGACGGATCTTATGGTGAATGGGTCACTGATGGATCCGGCAAGTACATCAGCAGCAACCTCGTCCCCAATGTGGTGGACGTTGAGACGGTTTATAACGCAGACATGAACAATGATGGCACAATCGGCCACAAGACCACCGCGATCGAATCCGACGGCTCCATAACGCTAGAATCCTCGACCCGTGGTGTTTATGTGATCGATGGTAGCATTGATTTGACACGTGGCGGAGTAGACGTCGGACCAAATTGGTCCCCTGTCTGGCAAGCGATCCACGCCGAGGCATCAGGTGGCGGATATCGTATCCTCTGGCAAAACACTGACGGATCTTGTGGTGAATGGGTCACTGATGGATCCGGCAAGTACATCAGCAGCAACCTCGTCCCCAATGTGGTGGATGTAGAAGCTTTCTATGGGGCGGATATCGATGGCAGTGGTGCTATTGGGCACCAATTGCCAAAGCAGGCCGCGTCCTCAACGCCAGAGTCGAAACTGGCTGTTGCTGAGCAGGATCTGAATTTGTCGGACTGGGATGAGGCGGCTGATGAACTGCAATTTGTGCCAGATCTGACATCAGTATCGGCCCCGGAAAGCAACGCCACGTTTGACGAGTATCTGGATACCCAGGAACTGGGTATTTCTTTTGACGAAAATCTCAGCGAAATCGCGTGGTTCAATCTTTCCATCAATGAAGGTAAGGAGGATCTGGACCCCACTCTTGCCATTCTTTTGGAGGAGGACGGCTTCCTGCTGTGATCTGTTTTTTCTGCTGGAAGCTGGGGCGCTATCACCCGGCTCCAGCGCATTCAGAAACCTAGGCTGTCAAAGAACAGGAATTTCGCAAGAACTCTGAACCCGATACCGGTCAGCGGTCTCACCATTGCTTGAGACCGAAGCCGCAAATTTGATCCGCAGGGTTTAGATTGTCGGCATCGGTTGGGCTCTCCGCATTTAGTGTTATTCGCCATTATAGAGGCAGCCGAATTGTTCCGGAGCAACATCTGCCCCTTCATAAACGGGTTGCAAAAATACTTGAGACCGTCACGCTACAGCCATACCTTGCCCGTTTTCATACATGGGCTGTGGCGAAATCAGCCTACATGTGACATAGCTTTCTTAGACAACAGGATAGCTTAAAGAGTAGATTTAGGTTCAATGGAAATAGTTGCGCTTTCCATTCCGGAAGTGAAGTTAATTACCCCGAGGCGTTTTGGTGATCATCGCGGGTTTTTCGAAGAAACCTATAATGCCGACAGTTTTGCTGCTGTAGGCATAGACACGCAGTTTGTTCAGGACAATCATTCGCTCTCCGGCGCAATGAACACAGTTCGCGGCCTGCATTACCAGGCCCCTCCCCGTGCGCAGACGAAACTGGTGCGCTGCGGACGTGGCAGGCTGTTTGATGTTGCTGTGGACATTCGCAAGGGCTCCCCGACTTTTGGCAAGTGGGTCGGAGAAGAATTGAGCTTTGAAAATGGGCGGATGCTGTTGGTTCCTGCAGGTTTTGCGCATGGTTTCGTGACATTGGAGCCGGGCACCGAGATCGTCTACAAGTGTTCAGACACCTATGCGCCTGAAACGGAAGGGGCAGTCCTTTGGGACGATCCTGATATCGGAATAGACTGGCCAAGCAGCAATTCAGCGCCCCAGTTGTCCGATAAAGACAAGGTCGCGCCACGTCTTTGCGACATTGAAACCCCTTTTGTATTTGAGGCTGCGCAATGAAGATTCTGGTTACGGGAGGGGCCGGATTTATTGGGTCTGCTGTTATTCGGCGCGCTATTTCCGACGGGCATTCTATCGTCAACGTCGATGCGCTGACCTATGCTGCCTGTCTGGACAATGTTGCGTCGGTGGCTGAGTCACCGACATACGTTTTTGAGCATGCGGATATCCGGAATGCCTCGGCGATGTCGGGAGTTTTGGACAAGCATCAACCTGACGCGATCATGCACTTGGCAGCTGAAAGCCATGTGGACCGTTCAATCGATGGACCCGCGGCCTTTATCGATACAAACCTGACAGGCACATACGTTCTTCTGGAAGCCGCGCGCGCCTATTGGGTGGGTGCGGGCCGCCCCGAGGGTTTTAGGTTTCATCACATATCGACAGACGAAGTTTTTGGGTCGCTAGGGGAAACCGGGTATTTCACCGAAGATAGCCCTTATCAGCCCAATTCGCCCTATTCCGCCTCAAAAGCAGGATCAGATCACCTTGTGCGTGCATGGCGGGAAACCTATGGTCTGCCTGTGGTTTTGACAAATTGCTCGAACAATTACGGCCCCTACCAGTTCCCGGAAAAGCTGATACCCGTCGTCATCCTGAATGCGTTGGCCGGGAAGCCGATCCCGGTTTACGGGAAAGGAGACAATATTCGCGACTGGCTGCATGTCGAAGATCATGCCGAAGCGCTATTGCTGGTGCTGGAAAAAGGAGAGCTTGGTCGCAGTTACAATATCGGTGGCGAGAATGAGATGGCCAATCTCGACCTCGTCAGAATGTTGTGCACAATTCTGGATCGACTGAAGCCGGGAACAGCACCCTATAATGATCTGATCACGTTTGTAACGGATCGCCCAGGCCATGATCGCCGCTATGCCATCGACCCGACCCGCATCCGTGAGGAACTGAACTGGCGTCCGTCGCACACGCCTGAAACCGGGCTGGAGCAAACCGTGCAATGGTACCTGGACAACACAAACTGGCTGAACGCCCTGCAAGCGCGCAACGGTGTTGGCAAGCGTCTGGGGACGGCCCAATGAAGGCGCTGGTTTTTGGTTACAGCGGTCAGGTGGCGACCGAGTTGCGTCGCCGCGCGCAGAACCATGATATCACGCTCCAGACACTGGATCGCGCGATGGCAGACCTGTCCGATCCTGCTCAATGCGCTGAGGCCATTCGGCGCACGGACGCTGATGTAATCATCAATGCCGCTGCTTATACAGCGGTCGACAAGGCGGAAGATGAGCCCGAACTGGCCCAAACGGTTAACGCGGAGTCGCCCGGCGCGATGGCACGCGCAGCCGCTGAACGCGGCCTGCCCTTCCTGCATGTCTCGACGGACTATGTTTTTAACGGGTCAGGCATGACACCATGGGAAACCGAAGACTCAACAGCTCCATTGGGGGTTTATGGTAGAACCAAGCTGGATGGCGAACACCAAGTTGCACAAGCCGGAGGGTGGCACGCAGTTCTGCGCACCAGTTGGGTGTTCTCTGCCCATGGAAAGAACTTTGTAAAAACCATCCTCAGGCTGGCTGAAACACGGGACAGACTGACAATTGTAGCCGATCAGATCGGTGGGCCGACACCCGCGGCCGATATAGCCGACACCCTTCTTCTTATGGCCAAAGCTGGGCCAAATGACGAATACGGCTTGTTTCATTATTCTGGCGCACCTGATGTAAGTTGGGCAGATTTCGCCCGCGAAATCATTGCGCAGTCTGGTTTGGCAGTTCAGATCGAAGATATCCCGACGACAGACTACCCTACCCCGGCCCCCAGACCGCTGAATTCACGTTTGAACTGTGATCGTTTGAACACCGTTTTTGGACTCAGCAGACCAGACTGGAAAGCTGGCCTGAACAACGTCTTGCGCGAGTTGAACTCTGCAACAGGCTGAACCGTGAAAGGACAAGGTATGCAACGCAAAGGCATTATTCTTGCAGGAGGATCCGGCACCCGACTTTATCCGATCACAATGGCAGTCTCGAAGCAATTATTGCCAATCTATAACAAGCCTATGATCTTTTACCCCCTGAGCGTTCTGATGCTTGCAAAAATCCGTGAGATTGCAATCATCACCACCCCCCAGGATCAGGAGCAATTTCAACGTATGCTGGGTGATGGCAGTCAGTATGGGCTGTCTCTCACGTGGATCGTGCAGCCCTCTCCTGACGGTCTGGCACAGGCTTATACACTGGCAGAGGATTTTCTGGCCGGTGCCCCTTCGGCGCTGATATTGGGCGACAATATTTTCTTTGGACATGGTCTGCCGGAACTACTTGTTGAAGCGGACCAACAACAGCGCGGCGGGACCGTTTTCGCTTATCGCGTTGCCGACCCTCAACGTTATGGCGTGGTGGATTTTGAAGGAAACAAAGCCCGGGCGATTATCGAAAAGCCTGAGGTTCCACCATCGAACTATGCAGTGACCGGGCTATATTTTCTGGATGGCGACGCCCCGGCCCGAGCGCATGAGGTTCAGCCATCAGCGCGCGGCGAACTGGAAATCACCTCGTTGTTGGAAATGTACCTGCGCGAAGGCTTGCTGGAGGTCCAAACCATGGGGCGCGGCTTTGCCTGGCTGGATACCGGCACGCACGGGTCCTTGCTGGATGCAGGCAACTTTGTACGGACCCTCGAAGACCGTCAGGGAATGCAGACTGGCAGCCTCGACGAAATCGCGTGGGCAAATGGCTGGATCGACAATGCCGCACTGGAAGAACGGGCGCAACTTTTCGCCAAGTCCACATATGGCCCTTATCTGAAACAGTTGTTGGACTAATTCGTACAAACGGTGATAGTTCCTGAGCCTCCATTTTGCTTTTGCTAAACTGAAAGCATGACCCCTCAGCGCGGTTGGAAATATCTTCCCACCCGCGCTTGCTGGGTCAAAAGGCGGCGATCACCCACTCAGATAAAAGAACGAGCGACATAGATCCTCAACAACGCAGATCGAGCAAGAGAGATCAGGCCAAAACGACACAGGACGCTGCAGGAAACTCGGCCGCACCGGTTATCCTATCCGTTCCAGTGGATTTGACAGGCCCTTCAATCTCTGTCTCTCCCCTTTCAGTTGGTGCCGTCCTGAACGCCGCCGAGGCGGGAACCGATTTGACTGTCAGCGGGGCGACAGGGAATGTCGAAGACGGGCAGCAGGTAAGTGTGACCCTCGACGGTCAAACATATACAGGCACAGTGACCGGCAGCGCTTGGAGCGTCACCATTCCCACCGCCAATCTGGCAGCCTTGTCCGACAGCAGCAGTTATACGATCACTGCCGATGTCAGCGACGCCAATGGTCTGGCTGCCCCTCAGGCCGATGTAACGTTGTCAACGGATGTCACAGCCCCGACGCTCGCAATTGACAGCTTTTCGGACGGCGCCATCATGAACGCGGCAGAGCAGGTATCAGATCTGAATATCTCGGGTTCGACAACTGCGGAAGACGGCCAAACCGTAATTGTCGACATGAACGGGCAGTCGTATACCGGCACCGTATCTGCCGGCGCTTGGACCGTCACAATCCCAGCCGCAGACCTCTCAACTGTGTCGGACGCCACTACCGTGACCGTAACGGCCGATGTTTCGGATGTGGCTGGGAACCCTGCCACGCAGGCCACCAACAGCTTTGACACCAATTTCACCCCACCTACACTGGCAATCACAAATGTGTCGGACGGGACCGTCATGAACGCGGCCGAACAAAACACGGACTTGAAAGTAACGGGAACTTCGGACGCGCCCGACGGAACCGTTGTAACGATCGACCTCGCTCGTAGTAACGGAACCGTAGATGTAAGCGGTACAGCAACTGTGACTGGTGGCGTGTGGACCTACACGGCAACAAGTGGCCAACTTTCGTCTCTTCAAGACGCCGAAACCTACGATATCAATGCATCGATCACGGATGTCACTGGGAATAGCAATCAGGCCACGACCAGTTTTACCACTGACTTTACGGCCCCCACGATTACAATCGACAGCCTTCCAGTTGGGCCAGTCCTGGATGTAACAGAGCAAACAGCCGATCTCGCGATCTCGGGCACTACAACAGCCGAAAACGGTCAAACGGTCTCTGTTACATTTGGGGGGCAAACCTATACCGGAACCGTTTCGGGCGGAGCATGGGCAGTCAACGTACCTACTGGCGATCTAAGCGCCCTTTCGGACAGTTCAAATTATACCATATCAGCATCCGTCGATGACATTGCCGGAAACAGTTCAGCATCCGCGAGCACTTCTGTATCAACCGATTTTCGTCCCATTCTGACCATGAACGACATCGGCGTGAACAGCGCTGTCACCTTGAGCGATGCTCAAACGTCCGGGTTCACCGTCAGTGGTTCTTCTGTGGGGCTGTCGAACGGGCAAACAGTAGGTGTCACTCTCAATGGCAACCCGGTTGGAACGACCACAGTGGCCGCGAACGGGTCCTGGTCTCTGGCTGTCGCTTCATCAAATTTTTCCTCTGTCAATGCGGGGGATGATCTTGTGTTCTCGGCACAGGCGACTGTGTCTGGTGGGCCAAACCCGTTGCCGGTTTCGGATCAGGCAGTTGCGCATAAACCGGCCGCGTACCTGATCACCGAAGCTGCGCGCAATGGCTCGACAGTCACTTTTGAGATCTATGCCGATGCGGATCGTGACATCTCAAGTGGGCTGGCCCTTACGGCCGAACTGGAATTCGACTCCTCAGTTGTCACATTCGACACTGGGTCAGCTTCAGAAAACGGGGCATTCGATTTGTTCCTGGCCAGTCCCGGAGCGGGCGACGTCATTAACTTTGCCGGTGCAGCGACGGTCTTTACCGACCTGTCTCAGCCACTTGTCACCTTTACAATGACGGTCCAGGACCCAAATCAACCCATTGAACTAACGATAAGAACATCAGATGGCGGTCCTTCAACCATACAAATTGGCACCGATAACGGTGACAGCCTGACGGCAACGAAAACCGACACGTTGCTTCGCGGAGGTGATGGTGACGATGCGATCGATACCTCAGCTTCTGGGCGTGACATCGTTGTGTTCGAGGCAGATCCGGCCAACAACGGAACAGACACCGTTACTGGCTTCACGATTGGTCCCGCTGCGGACGTGACGGATGCACTGATGTTCGGTGGTTTGGACGTCAGCACGCTTCGCGGCGACGGTACAGGGTTCGAGTTGCTGTCGACCGGTGACGTTCTCGGTGCAAATACCGGGTTTGCCGGGATCGACACAGTTTTGACCGACCTAAATGCAAGCACAATTGAAGGTGCTGTCGAGAGTCTTTCTGGAACCCTTACCGGAGACGAGCTCTACGTCATGGTCACAGACGGAACAGACAGTGTTCTGGTTAAAGCTGATTTTGCAGCCCCTGACGATGCCAACATTCAAACCGTGGCTTCCTTTGAGGGACTGGATGATCTCAGCGGTTTGAATGCCGACAATATTCTGCACACGGACCCCACTGGTGCGTCGGCCTAATCCCGACGCAACTCGCAGCGGAAACATACAAACATCATGAGGTAGGTTTGGCACAGAATGGCTTAACTCCCGTCAGCCGTGCACGGCATGGGAACCGTTTTTGGAGACGTTTCACGTCCTTTAAGTTTGTATGCGGATTGACCGATTGCCCGGTGGTGAACGCAGAACTGCTGCAGACAGCAGCTACGTTCCCCATCGTTTTTCGCGTGTCAGATCGTGGCTACTACCCCGTCGCCACCCTTTCCATGGTATCAGGCGCCCCAACACCTTTTGTTTCCGTGCATGGTCGATGGCAGGCCGCCTATGTTCCATCCGCTCTTCGCTGCTTTCCGTTCCAATGCCAGTCGCTCACATCTCTGGGCGACTCCCTAGCCGCCTGCTCCGAACTACTGATCGACGAGAGCTCCGGCCTTGTGACAGATAATCCAGAAGACGAAGTCTTCTTTGACCAATCCGGGGAGTTGGGCCCGGAGCTGAAAAAGGTAAGGGCGTTCTTTCAAGCTCTGACCAAATCAATGCAGGAGACGTTTCATCTGTGTCACATCCTTGCTGAGATGAAGCTTTTCTCACCTCTGGACTCATACCAGAACACCGCGCTTCCGAAAGGTTGTTTTGGTGTCGATATGGGCGCGCTCAGAAGAGTCCCTGCAGCGCACATGTCCTTGCTCGCCATAAACGGAGCCCTACGCCTGATACACGCGCATCAGATTTCACTGACACATATCTCGTGGTTGTCACAAGCTCAGAAACGTTCTGATAGCTTCCAGGGTTTGGCAACAGACAAGACGACCTCAGATCTTACCGGATTTTTGGACGCCCTCGTCACGGCGCAAGAACAAGAAAACCGTTTAGGTCAAGGCAGGCGCGGGGGTGAATATGCCATTCTTTGAAAATTCGGCTAAAAAACTGACATTTACACTGCTTTTGACTCTGACTTCCGCGTGCACTGCATCGCCTGATTTAGCACCGGTAGCTCGGTCATTTGCAGTAGGAACCAGCGGAGCGGGAGCAGCAAAACCTTCTAAGTCTCTCAGTCAAAGCGCATTCGGGCAAAGAGTTCGAACAGCCGTTGAAACCAGCCCTAATCTGGCGCAAAGCAGCACCAGAATGGACATTGCAGCGGCCAACCAAGACGCGGCCGAAGGCGCTTTTCTGCCTCAGGTTTCATTGGGAATAAACGCTCGGTCAGAGAGAATTAATTCTGACATTGCAGATGTCTCGCCTTATCTGAGGGTGTCACAACTGGTGTATGACGGCGGTGCCGCCGCAGGGGATTTGGCTGCTGCCCGTGCACGAGTCCTTGAGAGCCGGGGCGCTCAACTGCGAACAGCGTCAGCAACTGCGCTGGCAGCGATCGAGACATATGTTCTGGTTCTCGATCAACGAAAAATCCTGGATATCTCGGCCGAAAATGTCTCCGTTCATGTCGAACTTGTACGTCAAATTTCGGATCGTGCGGCAAGTGGGGCCGGTTCAAATGCGGATGTTCTCACGGCTGAATCCCGCATGGCGGATGCGCGTACGAGATTTGCAGATGCCCGGGCACGGACCGACCGGGCAGAGGCGCGTTTTCGCGAGGTTTTTGGGGTCGCCCCCGGCGATTTGCCTCCACCCGTGCCAGCGCCCGTTCTGGAAAGAAGTGACAGTGAAATCGTATTGGCCAGCCCTCAGATCCGTACGGCGGATGCTGGCCTACTGGCCGCCAAGGCAGAATGGTCGGCAGCGCAAGCCCGCCGCAGGCCGGATGTTCGGGTGGCTGCCTTTGCCAATCAAGATGCAAGTCGCGACGCAAATTTGGGGGTCGACCTTTCGATCAACTACGAACTGGACAGCACCGGTCAACGTCGCGCTGCGATTGCGGCGGCGGAAGCTCAAGTAAAAGAAAGAGAATTCGCGCGCGCGCAATTGGTTCGAGAAATCACGCGGGAGCTGGGCTTTATTCGATCAGATCAAAAGGCAGGTGCCGAGCGCCTGCAGGCAGCTCGGGCTGCAGTTGCAGCCAATGCCGAAAACGTGACAGCATCACGCTCTCAGTTCTCGATCGGGCGGCGTTGCCTGATCGAAATCCTTGACGCTCAACGCGACTATGTGAACGCGCAAGAACGCCTCATTCTGGCAGAACAGAGCTTTTTCCTCACCAATTATGCAGCCCTAAGTCTTACCGGCGATATTCTTGATCTGCTTGGAATTTCGCTAGGGCCTTGGGTCAGTCTGGAATGACAATGGTCGACACTATGCGCATGGATCCACAGCTAACATCCTATGAAGCTTGCCTGCTGAATGTCGCTGACACGCTTGAACGGCCAATAACTCTGGCCACTCTACACGCGGCGCAAACCGGATCGGATGGGGATTTGACGATACGCGATATTGTCTCCGTGGCGCAAAGTTCAGGACTGCAAGCGGGATATGGTAAGCGTCACCTTGCGGAGTTTGGTGAAAAACTCGCACCCGCAGTGTTGCTCATGCAAGGAAATCGGGCGGTCGTTTACCATGGCCGCACAAGCAATGGCACGATGTTGGTCTTTGACCCTGACTTAGGTGAAGGGATTGGCGAAGTTTCCGAAGACAGCTTAATCAAAACCTACACCGGGTACGCGATCCTGTTTCGGCGGCACTACAGTAATGAGGTAGTCGAAGCAACGAGATCGCGAAACGGCCATTGGTTTCGAACAGCTCTTACAGCAAACAGATGGGCTTACATTCAGGTGGCCTTGGCAGCCGCCCTGGCCAAATTGCTGGGTCTCACCACGTCTATTTTCATCATGGTTGTTTATGACCGGGTCCTTCCGAACGAGGCGACCGAGTCGCTGATCGCGTTAACGGCAGGCGTTGCCCTGGCTTTGCTTTTCGATTTTATGCTGAAACTGCTCCGGGCAAGTTTCATCGACAGAGCCGGGCAAAAAGCTGATCTCCTTGTAGGACGGCGCATCTTTGACCAACTGTTGAACATTCAGATGACATCGCGCACAGGCTCTACCGGAGCAATGACAAGCACCATTCGCGAGTTTGAAACACTGCGCGAGTTCTTCACGTCTGCGACCCTTGTCGCCGTAGTCGATCTGCCCTTTATCGGGTTGTTTATCTTTGTGATTTACTTGGTCGGCGGGCCATTGGCAGTTGTTCCTGCCCTAGCTGTACCGGTGGTGCTTTTGACAGGGTTGGCGGTGCAACCGATACTGTCACGGGTGGCGGAAAAAAGCCTTGCTGACGGGCGATCCAAACAGTCCGTTCTGGTTGAGGCTGTGTCTGGTCTGGAAACCATCAAAACGACGGCGGCAGGCCGAAAAATGCGCTCCAGATGGGAGCAGGCCATTGAACGTCAGTCGGCGCACGGAGCGCAAAGCCGGGCTGTTACTCAGTTTGCCTGGAATCTGACAGGGTTCACGCAACAGGCCGCCCAGGTGCTTATCGTGTTTTATGGTGTTTTTCTGATTACAGACGGTCAGGCCAGCATGGGCGCACTTGTAGCATCCGTTATGCTGACGGGACGCGCGTTGGCCCCGCTGGGTCAATTGGCGCAAACACTGACCCGATTGAACCAAGCCCGCAGCGCCTATCGAAATCTCAATTCGCTCATGATGGCGGAAAGCGAACGCCCAGAAGGTCGCATATGGGTGAACCGGTCCGGTTTCACAGGAGCGATCGCATTGAACAATGTGCATTTCTCATACCCCGATCAAACGGAGGATACACTTCAGGGCATCTCTTTCACGGTCAAGCCGGGTGAGAAGGTGGCGATTCTAGGACAAATCGGATGTGGGAAAAGCACGATAGCCCGTTTGTTGCTAGGGCTTTACCCCCCGCGCGTTGGGTCTGTTACACTGGATGGTTTGGACATTCGCCAAATCGACCCAGGCGATCTGCGCCGCAACATCGGGTCAGTGTTGCAAGACATCTGGCTGTTTTCAGGGTCGGTTCGGGACAATATTGCAAGCGGCGCGATTAGACCAAAAGACAAAGACCTCATCGAGGCAGGCCGAATAGCAGGTGTGGAGGATTTCGTCGCCAATCATCCGGGAGGATACGATCTGCAACTGGCAGAACGTGGCGAGGGGCTTTCCAGGGGGCAACGGCAAGCTATTGCTCTGGCCCGAGCCCTTATCGGACGTCCTCCGGTTCTTCTGCTGGATGAACCAACCAGCGCGATGGATGTCAAAACCGAAGCCCAGGTGATTCAGCGCCTGAAAGAGGCCGCGTCAGATACCACTATGGTCATCGTAACCCACAGAACCAGCCTGCTGGAGTTGGTTGATCGGGTGATCATACTTGAAAACGGGAAGATCGCCGCCGACGGGCCAAAAAGCCTGCTAACCCAACATGTTCGCCGAACCGGGAGGCATCTGAATGTCGCTGCATCCTGAACTGGCCGTATTGGCGCGAGAAATGCAAGAGCGCTCTCCAATTCGGGGGTCGTTGCTGTTGTTTGTGATCTTGTCCTGCCTGATCTCTGCCGGATTGTGGGCCTATCTCACCGAACTTGACGATGTCACCCGTGTGGACGGGCGCATCGTACCCTCGGGGGACATCCAGGTGATCGACGCAACCGAGCCGGGTGTTCTTCGCACGCTTCAAGTGCGCGAGGGGCAGCTAGTGGATAAAGGCGCATTGCTGATGGAGCTGGACACCACCCAGATCGATAGCAAACTCAGCCAAGAGCAACAGCGCGCCTATGGCCTGATGGCACGCGCTCAACGGCTTCAAGCAGAAATAGACGGAACGCATTTGGAATTTGATGCGAATTTGATCGAAGGAGCACCAAGCGTCGTACGTTCGGAAACCGCTTAGTATCAAGGGCGGCAAGCAGAGTTGCAAGCAGAGATCGCCATCCTAGAGCGCCAACGGCAACAGAAGTACCGGGAATATGAAGAAGGCTTGGTAGATCAAGTGACGGCCGACGAAACGCTCAAAGTTCTTGCGGACGAGCGCGCCATCATTGCTCCTTTGGTTAAACAACAGATGGAACCTGCGACAACTCTGCTAGCGTTGCGGCGGAGTGAGGCCGAGTGGCGCGGTCGGAAGGTGCGTGCCGAAGCCGCAACCAACAGATTACAAACAGGATTGGATGAAATCGACGATAGCATCCGGGCTGCCCATAGTCGGTTTCGCAGTGCGGCACTGACGGACCTGGCGATCGCCACGGCTGAATTGGCCACTTTGCAACCGACCCTGTCAGCTTTGCGCGACCGGGCATCAAGGGCCCAAGTCCGCTCTCCGGTGCGGGGCATTGTCAATCGCATTCATCAAACGACCATCGGAGGTTTAGCGAGAAGCGGCGAGGAACTCGTCGAAATCGTGCCGCTGGATGACACATTGCTGGTCGAAGCCTATGTGAAACCCGAGGATATCGCGTTTCTGCACGCTGGTCAGCCCGTGAAGGTCAAGATCACAGCTTATGACTTCGCCCGCTATGGCGCGCTGGATGGTGAAATCATACGCATTGGTGCAGATACGATCACGCGCTCGGAACGCAATGAAGAAGAGGTGTTCGTCGTGGAAATTCGCACCAATAACACAATGCTGGACGGGAACGGTGTTGCGGTTGAAATCATACCCGGCATGATTGCTGAAGTGGATATCTTATCTGGTCGTAAATCTGTTCTGGATTACATTTTGCAACCCGTCGTGAAGATCAAGGACCAGGCTTTGCGCGAGTAGACCTCAGCAACAGGGTTTTCTCAGCGCGTTCGACATCGTTTGATTGCCAACACGTGACCAAAAACTCGTGCGATAATGCCGCACTTAGCTCCAGGCTACGTCGCCTAAAAAAATGTATCCTGCGCCGTATATCGTTTTGATCAGGCGCGGATTTTTTGGGTCTTCCCCAAGTTTTGTGCGCAATCTCGAAATTCGAACATCCATGGCACGGTCGAAACTGTCACCGGCCGCGCCGCCCAAGGACTCCTGCATTTGCGCCCTGCTGATCAGACGCTTGGGACTTTCCAAAAACAACCGGAGGACTTCCCCTTCAGCATGGCTGAAAGGCGTTTCAGCACCGGCCCCATCCTCAAGAACATAACGGTCAAAATGCGCTGTCCAGCCATGGAACACAGCTGTATCCGAATGTGAGGTTTGACCGCGCGGTGTCCGCAATCTGGCACGAATCCGGGCTACCACCTCTGCCGGGTCGAACGGTTTCGTTATGTAGTCGTCGGCTCCAAGTTCCAGTCCTGTCACCCGATCCTGCACCTGTGCCCGTCCGGAAATGATGATTACCGCCGCGCCCTGTTCCAATGCAAGGCGATGAACCAAAGCCAACCCGTCGGTATCCGGCAATGAAAGATCGACCAGACAGACATCTGGTGTCACGCGGTTCAGTGCCGCCTCAAATTCCCGCGCGCGGGAAAAACTTTGTGTTCGGAACCCGGCTTCTTCCAAAGCGTCGGTTAGAATACGTCGTATCTCGGGTTCGTCATCGAGAATAGTCACCAACGGTTGCGTCATCAGGCGGCCTCGGCTTGGATCAGTGCGGCCAATTGAGCCTGTGAAAACGGTTTACGCAACACCGGCGCCGCAGAAAGCGCCTGTTGGTACAGAGGATCAGAATTCGGCAACGAAGTCATGAGGATGCACGGCAATCCAGAGTTTACTTTCCGCAGAAGATCCAGACCTGTTCCCCCGCCTTTTAAGCGGATATCGGACAAAACCATCGAGATGTCTTCAACACTAGAAAGCAGCGTCAGAGCTTCATCCGCCGAATTGGCCTCGATAACTGTAAAACCGAGCTCTACCAGCATGTCCCTGAACTGGCCCCGTAACTCGTCACTGTCTTCCACCAGCAATACCAAGCCATCCTGAGCGGGTGGTGCAGAGCGATACGGCAATCGCAACACGACCGATGCGCCGGATGGAGTATTTCTGAGGTTCAGATCGCCGCCCGCAAGTTTCACTGTGTCGTAAACCATTGACAAACCCAAACCGGACCCGTCACTGCCCTTGGTTGTAAAAAAGGGGTTCAGCGCCTTCTCCAGCGCTTCGGGTGAAAATCCTGAACCGGTGTCCGACACCGTGATTTCGACCCATATCTTACCGATCGCATGTGCGCTGATGGTGATCTGACCTGAGCTTCCGCACGCATCCCGCGCATTCAGAACAAGGTTCAGCAACGCATCCTGCACCATCCCCGGATCCAGCATTAATGTCTGATCCGGCAAAGTGTTAACGACAGAAAACCCCATACCGCGCGGCAGGGACGGGGTGGCCAGGATACGCAGGTCTTCCAGCAAACCGCGCATATCTGTAGCTTGTGGCCGCGGCGTTCGGTTACCTGTCATATCTGCGATGCGGTTCAGCAATTGCCCGCCCCGACGCGCCGTTTGTTGAGTGGCTGCGACAAGTTCTTGCGCTTCCTCCGGCAAGCCCATCTTGTCCAGTCTGGACTGCATCCCAAGGATAATCGTTAGCAGGTTGGACAAGTCATGCGCCAGTCCGCTGGTCATCTGCGCCGCCATCTCTCGGCGACGGGTTTGTTGTAGGGCGACCCGCGCCTGGGTTTCTTCGGTAATGTCCACGGACATGACATAGACGCCCCCTGCCCCATCTGGAGTGAATGAAACACGGATCCGGCGAGAATCCTGGTCTTCGGTGAATTCAAAAACCGAAGGTTCACCATCATAAGCCTTTCGCAGGTGGCTTTCCACGCGCTCAAATGCTGCTTCGCCAAGCGCGTCGGAGATATGTAGGCCCAGAATATCGGACGGACGCCCAGGCATAACCGCGCTCAGGCGCCGGTTGGAAAAGTCATACAAACCGTCACTGTCCAAATGCGCGATATGCGCTGGCATCATCTCAGTCACAAGGCGCGTGCGGGCTTCAATTTCGGTCAGTTCCCGTTTGGCTTCTTCCAAGGCAGCTATTGTGGCTGCAAGCTTGCGATTGGTGGCCGAAAGTTCTTCGGCGTGACCCAGCAATTGTTCAGACAATTCCTCTGACCGCGCCCGCAACAGGTTTTCGGCCCGCCGAGTGCCTGTGATATCGGTATAGACCGCAACCCACCCCCCCTGAGGCAACGGTGCACCTTCGATTGAAACAACCTGTCCGTTGGGTCGCACGCGTTCCATGTAATGGGATTCAAAGGTCAAAGCTTGCTCGATGCGCAGATTGACCATGTCTTCCACACTTTCGTCGTGGCCGTATTCTCCTCGGCTGGCAAGAAAGTAGATTGTGTCTCGGAACAAAGCGCCGCGTTGGACAAGCTCATCCGGCAAGTCGAACATTTCCTGAAACCGGCGATTGCTGAGCACCAGCTGCAACTTGCTGTCATAAATGGAAAGCGCCTGACCAATCAGGTTCAGTCCGGCGGTTGTCATCGCCTTGATGCGCTTTTCCGTTATGTCCAAGTTTGCCTTTTCCACAGCCCCTGCGTAGCACCTGATTTCAGGTACGGATAGTGGGTTTCATTCTTGGACATTGCTACTTTATGACTCGCCATGCAGCGGCATTTTGTTGGCGGCATGATAAGCCTCGACATAACCTCTGGCGACGGACCGCACGGCGCGGCCGATCTGGGTATAGGCTTCGTCTGGCAGGTTGGCAAAGGACACGCGTGCAGACCACCCTGGCGCATCGAATCCGCTGCCGTTCAACAAAACAATCCCGTGATCCTCGGCCAGTTTGAACGCGATGTCGAGCGGGTGCACATTCTTCTTGATCCATGCAACAACATCATCGCCTACATATTTGCGCAACCAGTATTCGAAATCGATGATCCCGTAATAGGCATCGTAGTTTTCGCCTGCATTAACCTCGATACCCATCGCTTCGGTCAACAGTTGGAAACGTCGATGTACAAGCTCCATGCAGGCGGTTTGATAGTCTTTCTTGGTGTCTGCCAGTTCGACGAGCGAAAACAGGCTTATCATGACTTGTTGCGGCAGGGACAGACCAGCGGTGTGGTTCAGGGCAACATCCCGGCTGTCCGCAACCAGACGATCAATAAACCTGATCTCACGAGGAGTCAGGCTGAGCGTGCCATAGCGTTTGTCCAGGGTCTGTTTGATCTCTTCACTGTGCCCAGCCAGTTTGAGGTCAAAGATGTTGTCTTGCGCCACTGCGATGACACCCAAACGCCAGCCCGTGCAGCCGAAGTATTTTGAATACGAATACACGCCGATCGTGTTGCGCGGCATGTACCCCATGACCGAAGTAAAATCATGTACGAAGGTCCCATATACATCATCTGTCAGAACGATCAGATCGGGACGGTGGTTCTCGACAACATCCGCTAGTTTTTCCAGGGATGCCTTGTTCAGGGCAACTGACGAAGGGTTGCCCGGGTTGACCAGAAAGAACGCTTTTACCTTGGGGTCTTTCAGTGTCTCGACCGCCGCATCGGTCAATTGGAATCCATCTTCTTCATCCGTTTCCACATGCACGGATTCGAGGCTGTAATCCTCAAGTTCAGGCATTTCCAGATAAGGAGTGAAGATCGGGGTACACAGCGCAATCGTATCCCCAGGGTTCAACAGGCGGTTGGCCTTGAGTGACTTGAAAATATAGCACATCGCCGCCGTGCCGCCTTCGACCGCAAACAGATCAAATCGCGCGTCGGGCTGTCGACCGGAACACATGGCCCACATCAGATATTCGTGCGCGATGATCTGATTGTGGTGCAGAATGCGGTCCGGCACCGGGTAATTGTCGCCAATGATCGAGTCAGTCAGTTCGTGAACAAATGCATCCGCATCGAAATCAAATGCGCGAATGGCGTGTTTGACAACGGTCATCAAGGTTTCTGTGCCGGGCATGTCTGCGTTGGCCTCAGCCCAGCCTACCAATCGATCATAGCACCCCTTGATAGCTGGCATTCCGCCCAAACCCGCCGGATGATCCATGACGCGTTTGGCTTCGGTGATGGCAAACTGACCCAGAGCAAAGAACGCTTCACGCGGGCGGGTCGCGATCCAGTTGGGGTTTCCTCGCCCCGCATTCAGAAACGCACTGTTGGATTTTCGCGCTTCATCCGAGGCCAGATTGATCAGCTCATCCTTGATCTGAAAAGGGCTGAGCGCTTCGTAATCGTGCAGTTTCAGACGGTCCATAACACATACCTTTCCAAATCAACTGAGGATCAAAACAACGACCATGCCAAAGATGGTCAGCAACGTATTCCCGATCGCATAAGGCATCCCGTACCCCAGCGCGGGTATCCGGCTTTGCGCGGCTTCCTGGATCATCCCAAGCGCCGCTGTGGTTGTTCGCGCACCGGCGCAGGCCCCAAACAGTATGGCCGGGTGGAACTTGAACACATAGTGGCCAACGTAGACTGAAAAGATCATCGGCAGAGAGGTGGCGACGATCCCCCAAAGCAGCAGTGCGATACCGGCCTGTTGCAGGCCCGCGACAAAACCGGGGCCGGCGCTGATGCCGATCACCGCGATAAAAACGTTAAGGCCAAGAGTGTTCATCAACCACAAAGACGGGCCAGGAATGCGCCCGAATGTCGGGTGCACGGTACGTAACCAACCCAGCAACAGACCTGACAAAAGGGCTCCACCTGTTGTGGACAGGCTGATCGGGAAACCGCCCATGGTAATTGCCAGGGTTCCGACGAGACCACCGATGAAGATCCCCCACCCGACAAAAGCAAGATCTGTCGTGTCCACCGGACGGTCCGCATATCCAATCTTGGCGATTGCCACTTCGACATGACGCTTTGCGCCTAGAACAGTCAGGATGTCGCCACGGTGCACGACAGTTCCTGGCAGCAGCGGCAGTTCAACCATGTTGCGCATAAGTTTTGATACATAGACGCCACGGGCCAGCGAGAGCTTGCTCAACTCTTCCAGAGATTTGCCGTGCACCTCTTTGCTGGTGATCAGAACATCCAGCTTCTCGGTTGGCGTGTTCAGCAGTTCAAGCGCGTCGGCCTCTTTCAGGCGACCTTCCAGCAGGCCGACCAACTCCGACCGGCGACCCGAGAACATAACGATGTCGCCCGCTTGAAGCTCCGTGCTGTCTTCAACCTCGACAATAGCGTCACCACGCTTGATCCGTTCGGCATAGACCCGCACACCAGGCAACAGGTCTTTGACCGGCTGGCCCAGCAGGTCACTGTCATTAGGGATTTCAAACGCCCGAGCCTCGATCGTTCGGTAGGCCGAAACGATACCGTTGCCGGATTCGATTGCCGTTCCGCCCCCCAACTGGGCTTCGTATTCCTTGCAGGCCGCAACCAGATCCACACCGATCAGGCGCGGGCCAATCTTGGCCAAAATAATGGCAGAGCCAATAGTGCCATAGATATAGGTGACAGCATATGCGATCGGAATCTGATTGGCGTAGGTCTGCGCCTGTTCTGACGACAGACCCAATTGATTGATCTGATCCGTCGCCACACCAATCGCGGCAGAAATGGTCTGTGACCCGGCATACAAGCCAGCCGCAAAACCCAGTTCCAATCCTGCGACCTTGGCAGAAATAACCGGCACAATCAGACACAAAGCCAATACACTGAGTGCGAACAACACCTCACGTGCACCGTCTGCCTTGAGGCCACGAATAAATTGCGGCCCGACACCATATCCTACCGCGAAGATGAACATGATGAAAAATGTCGATTTGACTGCCGAGTCTATTTGGATGTGCGTTTGCCCGATGATCACAGCCGCAAGCAAAGTTGCCGTGACAGTCCCGAGGCTGAAGCCAAAGAGTTTTTTGGGACCGATCCAAAACCCAATCCCTATCGACAGAAAAACCGCCAGTTCAGGATAGCTGCGCAGCACATTCACAAACCAATCGCCCATCACTGTCCTCCCGAAAACACCCAGTGTGAACATGGATGTGTTTGGAACTTCAAAATCGCTGACAAGCCGATCTGGACAATTCACTCAAAACCGGAAACACAAATCACCGGCACCGCAGGCCGTCAGAGCGCAAACAAAAGCGTATTTTTCTGCGACGATATCGTAAGATGCGAATTTGTCTACAGTTTTCCCAAACGGAGTCGGGTCACTAACGGGAAGCCTAGTATCGTGAGCGGGATTTTGCGCCTTCGGACGTAATCGAGTGCAGGGACAAAGTGTGGTCCATGTTTCGCATCCGGTGCCGCAGCATCTGACGACTCAATCGGACCAGGTCGGCTGCAAACTCGGGCTTGTCAGCTACATTTTCGAATTCACCCTGGCCCTGATGGTCAAACAAAATCGGCGGCAGGTCGGCTGCGAACTCGATCAAGGTAAACCGGTCATCTCGCAGTATGCCTAGGCACGAGTCGCTGTTGCCGGTTCCAAGTCTTTGTTGCCACAACGTTGGGTTTTCAGGTTCCGAGAAATCCAGTTCACTGAAGGAATAGCTGCGCCAGTCTTCGGGAATGTCACCATGCAACAATGGCAACAATGACCGACCATCCATCGCGTTCGGAGCTGTTTGCCCGATCCAGTCAAGGATTGTCGGCGTTACATCTATCGACTCAGTTGGTACGGTGATCTGGGTGCCCGCTTGGACCTCGTTGTCAGGCAGACGGATGATCAGCGGCGTATGATAGGCCGCGTCGTAGACCGTCATCTTGCCCCAGCTGTGACGATCCCCCAGCATTTCACCATGGTCTGCGGTGATCACAAGCATCGTGTCGTCGTATTGCCCACTGTCCTTGAGGTACTTCACCACACGGCCGATGTGGTGATCGACCTCTGTTGCCAACCCCAGATAGACAGCGCGCAAAGTACGAATATTCTCATCCGTCGGCTCAACTTCGTCAAAGCCATGAACAAACTCTTTGGCTGTATAGACATCCAGCTTTGGCCCGAAAAATGGGTGCTGTTCTTTCTCAGCTTCTGCGCTGTGCAACCGTTGCGGCAGCGGGATGTCCGCCGGGTTGTACATGTCATTATACGGCGCGGGCGCGACCAAAGGCGGATGGGGGCGGATATAGGTCAGATGGGCAAACCACCCCTCGCCACAATGAGGTGCGATCCCATCCAGGAACGCATCCGTCAGGAACGCAGTGTCGCTGTCTTCCGCCCGATACAGCGCCGGGTCGTTCAATTTGGGAGGTTGACCATCCCCAGAGACAGGTTTGTAGACGTCCCAGTACTGATCGAACTCGTACCCTTTCTTCAACAAGTGCCCTTGCCAAGGATATGACTCTTCAAGGCGCATTTCGACAACCTCAAGGAATCCGGTCATGGATTGTTCATATGATTTGAGCACCGGATCGTTGGCGTCATGAACGCGCGGATCGGCTGAGGTGTCCGTATAGCCGAAAAGCATCGGCATGAATCCCGCTTTACGCATTTCAGTGGCGATGTTCGGGGTATCGTGACGCAGCGGCGTTCCATTTCGAACCGACCGGTGGTTCATCGCATATTGTCCGGTCAAAAGCGACGCTCGCGAAGGGCCACAGGGATTAGTGACAGAATAATGCCGCGTGAATGTCACCGCTTCTTCCATGAATGTCCGAAGGTTTGGAAGCTTCACGTGATCCGCCAAAGCGCCGCTGAGGCAATCCGCCCGAAGCTGATCGATGATGATGAACAAGACATTCTTGGCTTGAGGCATCTGGCTTCTCCGACTCCAAACCTGAGTTTCCGCGGCGAAATGTGTCTTTCTTCTTGCGCTCACGCAACTTATTTAAGAAGCGCTCCGTAACTTTCTTTCGCGGGCTGACAATAGCAGACAAATTTGCGTAGAATCGGCCTTATGCGTGACGCGAGCGCCATCCTGCAAAGTAAAAACCCGGCCTTTGGGAACAAAGACTTGCAGGTTCCGAAGGTTTTACTTCACATGTCGGTATGACGCAGCCAGCGATTTCAACCGAGCACGACCCCGACGGCATACATGTCCGTATCTCGGGCAAGTTGCTTACCCAATCGTTGCAATCAGTTGAAGCGGATTTTGCTGCCATCCAACCCTCGGCGGATCGGGTGGTTTTTGATTTGTCCAAAGTTGAAGCGCTTGATACCGGCGGGGCGTGGCTGATCGCAAATCTTGGTCGCCGTTTCACCACGAACGGTGCAGAGATTGAAATTCAGGGGGCAAAGCCCGCGCACGCCACGCTTATCGATACTGTAACTCACAATATCCCGGACAAACCTGGGAAGCTTGAAGAACCCCTCAGCTTTATAGACTGGGTCGCCAATGTTGGGCGCGGAACGTTCGGGGCGTGGAAAGATACGCTTTCGATATTGGAGTTTCTGGGCCTTACCCTGCACCGGCTGTTTCGCACTTTCATCATGCCGTGGCGGCTGCGCAAGGCGGCCCTGGTCACGCATATGGAGGAAACCGGGGTCAAGGCCCTTCCCATCGTGGCGCTGATGGGGTTTCTGATCGGTGTTGTGCTGGCCTTTCAGGGGGCCACGCAGCTCAAGCAGTTTGGCGCAGAGATCTTTGTGGTTGAATTGATCTCGATCTCGGTACTGCGTGAGTTGGGAATTTTGCTGACCGCCATCATCGTCGCGGGGCGATCGGGTTCCGCCTTCACGGCCTCTATCGGTTCGATGAAAGTGCAGGAAGAGATCGACGCCATGCGCACGCTGGGGTTGGACCCGATTGAAGTTCTGGTCATTCCCCGTGTCTTGGCCTTGCTGATCATGCTGCCCATTCTGGGATTTGTCGCCGACATTGCCGGCCTGTTTGGCGGTGCCTTGATGAGTTGGATCGATTTGGGCGTGAGCCCGGGGATGTTTCTCACGCGGTTGAAAGAGAACACAGATGTCTGGCAACTGGCCGTAGGTCTGATCAAGGCTCCGTTCTTTGCTCTGGTCATCGGCGTGATCTCTTGTTGGCAGGCCATGCAAGTCAAAGGGTCAGCGCAAAGTGTGGGGCAGCGCACGACGGCATCCGTTGTGCAATCCATCTTCATGGTGATCGCAATCGATGCCCTGTTTTCGATTTTCTTTTCAGAGATCGGAATCTGACATGATGGACGATGTGCAGCACGTACCAGCCTCTACCAAGACGCAACGAGACGCAGTGATCCGCGTACGCGGGCTCAGAAACCAATTTGGCACGCAGGTCGTGCATGAGAACCTGGATCTTGACGTCTGGCGTGGTGAGGTTCTTGGCGTTGTCGGCGGATCGGGTACGGGCAAATCCGTTTTGCTCAGAACAATTGTCGGGCTGAACAAACCCGCTGCCGGCAGTATCGAAGTTCTGGGCGTCGATGTTGTGAACGGCCCCGAGCAAGACCGCCGCAGGATCGAGCGCCATTGGGGTGTGGCCTTTCAGGACGGTGCGCTGTTTTCCTCTCTGACGGTGTTGCAAAACGTGATGGCCCCACTGCGCGAGCATACGGGTCTCAGCGAAAAACTGATGGAGTCGCTGGGCGCACTGAAAATCAGCCTGGTGGGGTTGCCGCAGTTGAGTTGCGGCAAATTTCCATCCGAGCTGTCAGGCGGCATGCGCAAACGCGCAGCGCTGGCCCGGGCGTTGGCCTTGGACCCTGAGATCGTGTTCCTGGACGAGCCAACCGCCGGGTTGGACCCGATTGGTGCAGCGGCATATGATGAGCTGATTGGCGAGTTGCAGCAGGCACTTGGGTTGACGGTGTTCATGGTCACCCATGATCTGGACAGCTTGTATGCCATCTGCGACCGGATTGCCGTACTTGCAGAAAAGCGCGTACTGGTCGAAGGTCCGATAGAAGACATGACCAAGGTTGATCATCCTTGGGTGCAGGAATACTTCACAGGCCCCCGCGCCCGCGCAGCACAACAAAAGGGCCAGGACAGGTAGAGGCAATGGAGACCCGAGCAAATTATATCCTGATCGGCGCGTTTACCCTTGCGGGGCTTTTGGGCGCGTTTGGTTTTTTCCTGTGGCTTGCCAAGTTCGAGGTCACGCGCCAGTACGCATATTACGACGTTCTTTTCGACAATGTTTCGGGGCTTTCTGCGGCAGGCGGGGTGAACTTCAACGGTTTGCCCGTTGGTCAGGTGATCTCGCTGAATCTGGATGAAAACGATCCTTCGAAAGTCAGGGTGCGTATAGAAGTTGACGCAGAAATTCCGATCACGGAAGAAACAGTCGCGCAATTGCAGTCGTTGGGCGTGACTGGTGTGGGCTATGTCGAGCTGACCGGCGGCACACCAACCTCCCAGCGTTTGCCGCAAGACAGTGTGATCAAAAGCAAGCGCAGTACGATACAATCCCTTTTTGAGGGCGCACCGAAAGTGCTGGATGAAGCCGTCACTCTTTTGGAAAGCCTGAACAAAGTCGTTGACGACAAGAACCGCGACGCCGTCAGCAGCATTTTGGACAATCTTGCATCAGCCACAGGTCGATTGGACAAAACCCTGACAAGTTTCGATTCCGTCGCCAGCAATATCGGCAAGGCAGCCCAGGATATTGGCGAGTTCTCCAAACGTTTGGACCCTTTGATCGATACCGCAGAGACAACGCTGAAAACCGGAACCGATACGCTCAACTCGGTCAAAACCGCATCTGAATCCGCAAAAGCCGCGTTGGACGAAGCAAAAACCACTATCCAGACGGCGGACCGAATCCTGCAGCAGGACATTCAGCCCTTCATCGAGCGCGGCTCGCAACTGGCTGAACGCCTGACGTTACTGTCCGACGAAGGCAGCGTCACGCTGGAAATTGTCAACGAAACCGTTCTGAACGCAAATACGACGCTGGGCTCGATCACATCGGCGATGGACACCGCCAAAGGGGCGCTGTCGTCAGCAGAGACCGCATTCAACTCTGCCAATCGGGTTATGGAGGACGAGGTTGCGCCTGTTGCCGCAGACATTCGCAAGGCTGCCAATCAAGTAACCGAGACCGTCTCGAATATCACCGAAAAGATCGACCAGATCTCGGACGATGTTCTCAGCGCGTCCAATTCCGCGTCCGAGCTTTTGGGCACCATCGACGGCATCGTTCAGACCAATCGCCGTCAGGTTTCCGATTTTCTGCGTGTAGGTCTACCGCAATTTATTCGTTTTATTGAAGAATCCCAACGCCTTGTCATCAGCTTGGATCGTCTGGTGGACAAGGTCGAACGTGACCCTGCACGTTTCCTTCTGGGCACCCAAGCATCGGAGTTCCGTCAATGATCAAGCCTGCTCTCGCTTTGCTGGCTGTTGCCATAATCGGTGGGTGCGCCGGTTTGGGTACGTTGAAACAAGCAGCCAAACCCAATGACCTGTATCTGCTGACGCCGAAAAGCACGTTCTCTTCCGCGTTGCCCAGAATACAGAAACAGATCGTTGTCGAGGAACCAACAGCCACCGCCGCGGTGAACACTGATCAGATCGCCATTCAGCCGACCCCTTTGCAGGTGCAATACCTACCACGCGCACGCTGGGTGGACCGCGCGCCTTTGATCGTTCAAACGCTGTTGGTGGAAAGCTATGAGAACTCAGGCAAAGTAGCCGCGGTTGGTCGTTCTACGGTTGGTCTGCGCGCTGACTATGTGATTGCGCCGGACCTGCGCGAGTTTCAGGGCATTGTGGTCGCGGACTCTGAAGCCGGGAAAAAGGTCCGCATTGAAGTCCGCATGAATATCAAGGTGATCGACGAATACGAAGACAAGATCATCGCATCCAGTTCGTTTCAGGAAAACGTGGTGGCCGCTAGCGACCAGACCCCGGATTTGGTCAAAGCCTTTGATTTAGCCTTGGGGCGTGCAATGCGAGATGCCGTTGAATGGAGCATTCGCAGGATCAACACACATGTGGCGAATAACCCAAGGTCGGACCCCAGCTAGCCCCTCAGGATGACATTACAGCAGCCTTGTTACGGTTGGCGAGTATGGCGCGTTGTTTGATGTAGCGTGCGACCACCGAGCTTTGTTTTCGACATGACACCAGTGAATCAATGCACATGGGCAGCGGTCTGGGTGCCCGGTTTGGGGGCACGGCAAAAGAAAAGCAAAGGAATTGCGCCCAATGCCAGCAGGCCCAGATTGTTGAACACGGTCAGATAAGAAATCATTTCGGCTTGTCTCATGATTTCCTGCCCCAATATCGCGGCACCTTGCGCACTATCAGGCGCAAGACCGAGTGGATTCAGATAAGCTTGGGCCGCAGGATTGTACGGTGTCACATTCTGGCTGAGGACCGCTGTGTTCGTCTGTAGCCCTCGTACGATCCATGTCCCGACCAGAGAGATTCCAACCGATGATCCCAATTGCCGTGTCACGTTGAACAGACCCGAGGCTTCGTCTTGCCTGTTTTGGGTGATGCTCTCAAACGCGAGAATAGACATGGGGACAAAAACCAAACCCATGCCTAACCCACTGATGGCTCCGGGCCAGGCCAGTTCCCAAAATCCGGCGTTGAGGTTTATAGCCCCCATCATGAAATTTCCAAGCGCGGTCAACAACAGGCCAACGCCTGCCAACATACGTGGGTCGAAATGATGGACCAGCACCGCGCCCGTCAAAACCATCGACAACCCTGCCGTCAGCCCTCGCGGAATGAACAAGTGGCCCGAAGCGATGACAGGAAAATCCAGCAAGCTTTGCACAAGCGTTGGTAGAATTGCGATGCCGCCGAACAGTGAGACAGCGAAGCCAGCAATAATCAGGTTGCACAGGGCAAAGTTCCGATCCGCAAACAGTCGCAGATCCACAACCGAATTTCGCGCTGTCAGGGTGTGAACGACAAACCCCAGCGCCCCCAGAATCGACGCAATCACAGCCACCTGAATAACGCGGGAAGACATCCAGTCCATGGTTTCGCCCTGATCCAGGACAAATTGCAGGCACCCGATACCCAGCGCAAGCAGAGCCAGACCTTTCCAATCTATCTGCACATCTTCGGTTTTGTCTTCGGGCAATTCCCCGGCCAGCAAGAGCAGGGCAAGGGCAGCCACAGGCAGATTGACGAAAAATACCATCCGCCACGAGAAATACTCGGTCAGAATCGCGCCAACCGTCGGCCCAAGTACCGGTGCCACCACGACCCCCAAGCCAAAGACCGCCATCGCTTTACCACGTTCCTCCCGGGGGAAAGCATCGAACAGGATCGATTGCGATAGTGGGATAAGGAAAGCCCCGAACATGCCTTGGGCCAGCCGAAAGGCCACAATGACTTCCAGACTCCAGGACAGGCCGCACATCACCGACATAACGGCGAAACCGGTCACTGCTGTCAGGATCAGCCGTCGCCGCCCAACACGACGGGCCACGAAGCCAGTCAGTGGCATTATGACCACCGCCGACACGATATAGCTGGTCAAAATCCATGTTGCTTGATCAGTTGTCGCCCCAAACGCCGCCTGAATATGCGGCAAGGCGACATTGACGATTGTACTGTCCAACACTTCCAGTATGGCGCTGAGAACAACAGCAACCACGATCACCCGGTTTACATGACCGGACGCCGCCGAGGTCATTTGTCGTCCGCCGGGCCTGTTGTGTCCACAACGACTTTACTGCTGCCGCCGACACGCAAAGGCGCATCTGTCGGGTCCAATTCGACCCTCACTGGAAAACGACGTGTGACCTTGACCCAGTTTCCGCTCGCATTCTCGGATGGCAACAAGGAAAACGTGTCGCCTGATCCGCGCCCGATCGAGGCCACTTTGCCGGTCAGTTTCACCCCCGGCAGCATATCGACTTGAACCGTGACCAACTGACCGGCGCGGATGCGCGGCAAAGACGTTTCTTTGAAGTTGGCGTCAACCCACCAGTCCGATGACTCGACAATCGAAAACTGCGGTGCGTTAGCAGAGACCGAAGAACCGGGGCGCAGTGTCAGATTGGCGATCCAGCCGTCTGCTGCCGCATAGACCTTGGTCCAAGCCAGGTTCGTTTCCGAGATCTCAAGCTGTGCCTGCGAAGACAGGATGTCGTCCTGTTTTGCTTCCAACCCGCTTTGCAATGCCAACAAGCTGGATTGGCTGGTCGTCAACCGTGCCGAGGCTTGAGCGAACTCTGACGTGGTTTGATCCAGCGAAGCCTGCGCGACATCCCCGGCTGCAAACAGCGCCTTTGCTCTTTCGAGGCTTTTGTTTGCAGTGTCATATGCGGATTGCGCGCTTTCGACGGCTGCTTCAGCAGCGGTTATCTGAGTGGAATAGGATTTGGCCTGTTGAACCGCACTGTCTAAATCGGCTTTGGCCGCATCGACCAACGCTTTGAACTGCGTATCGTCAATAGTGAACAGAAGATCGCCAGCTTTAACAGGTAGATTGTCCGAGATATGAACTTCAGCGACCTGACCGGTCACTTGAGGCGCCACATAGATGATATTGGCTCCGATATAGGCATCCTTGGTGGACGGATACCGTTCCTCATGTCGCCAGAACAGCAGTAAACCAACTCCAATAGCTGCCAACATTGCAGCAATTGCTGCTGTTTTGAGAGATTTCATTGTCGCTTCACCCTGACTGCTTACATCGTATGCATGTGCATCCGTATCGCCAAATTGCCCAAGACCCAAACGGTGCCAAGGATCATGATCAGCAGGACCATGGTGGAAAACAGGACCAGATGCAGGTCTTCCCGGCTGCTGCGCCGACGGTCGATATGCAGGAAATAAACGAGTTGTAGAATAAGTTGCGCCAGACCAAGCAACCCGATGGTCAGATATACCCCAACCGTTTCGATCCCAAACAAATAGGCCACTCCGAACATGGCGAGGGTCAAAATCAGTGATCCGCCATATCCAATCACATAACGCCGTCGCTCGCGCCGGTGCATTTCGGAGCGGTTATCCATAGGTCAGACCTCCGAAATAGACGATTGTGATAATCCCGATCCAAATTAGGTCCAGGAAGTGCCAGAACAGCGCCAAACGGACAACGCGTGAGATGATCACATCTGTCATCCCCTTGACCCGCAGTTGGACGCCCAGAACGATCAGCCACAAACAGCCCGCCGCGACGTGCAAACCGTGCAGTGGAACAAGACCAAAAAAAGCTGACAGGAACCCACTGCGTTGCGGGATACCGCCTTTTTCCGCCATGGCCATGAAATCGCGAATTTCGAGCACAAGAAAACTGAGCCCTAACAAGAGCGTGACGCCAAACCACAGAATGATGCGCCCGCGTGGCAGGTTGTATTTCAATGCCAGCATTGCAAGACCGACCGTCAGGCTGCTGGTCAACAGGATCAGGGTTTGAGCAAAGACACTTTTTAGGTCGAACAACTCATGCGGACCGGGTCCACCCGCCTGCGCGTCAATCATGGTGATGTAGATCGCGAACATCAGGCCGAAATAGACCAGATCGCTCATTAGGAAGACCCAGAACCCAAAGGTGACAACCTCAGCCGCCTTATCCGCACTGGCGTGGCGTTCCCCCAGATTGATGCCGGGATAGCTGTGGGTCGGTGCACGCTTCATGTGACTGCCTCCAGATCAGGGCGGGCGAGGCCGCGGTTTTCTGAGGAGGTTTCGTAATCACGATCCACTGCTGTTTCGTTATGCACCAGGGATAGCCAGGCTTCATGGTCTCTGCGAACCTCTTCAGCCGCGATGGTGAGCTCGGTGCTGTCATCAAAGGTCCAGATGATCACGGCAAGGATTATCAGCACCGTCATCAGGGCCGCCAACCACCAGATCCACCAAACCAAAGCAAACATCCAGATGCCGCTGAAAACACAGAGGATAAAACCGATGCCGGTATTGCGCGGCAATTCGATATCTTCATAGGCGTCCGGCGTAGGATACGCGACGCCACGTTCTTTGGCTGCGGCGAAATCATCACGATCTGTAACCTTTGGGATGATCGCAAAATTGTAAGGTGGCGGTGGCGACGGGATCGACCATTCCAAGGTGCGGCCATCCCATGGATCCCCCACTGGAACGTGTGTTTTTTCGCGGTCGCGGATGCTGACCCACAATTGGATAAGAACCGAGAACAAAGCGCAAGTAATCACCAGCGCCCCGATGATGGCGACGATCATAAAAGGTTGGAAGGACGGATCGTCATAGCTGAAGGAACGGCGCGGCATCCCCATGAGTCCGACAAAGTAGAGCGGCATGAAGGTCAACAAAAACCCTCCGGTCCAAAGAGCCACCGTAACACGCCCCCAGAACTCGTTCAGGCGGAAGCCGAAGGCCTTGGGGAACCAATAGTTATAGGCTGCCAACAAACCGAACAGCACCCCTGGCAACAGCACGTTGTGGAAATGCGCCACCAGGAACAGCGTGTTGTGCACCTGATAGTCCACCGTCGGATTGGCCAGGATCACTCCGCTGAGGCCACCAATCACAAACAGCATCAGAAACGCCAAACCATACAGCATCGGCACCGAAAACCGGATACGTCCCCGCCACAAGGTGGCCATCCAGTCATAGACTTTCACACCGGTTGGAATAGCAATGAGCATGGTTGCGATGCCAAAGACGGCGTTGATCAGTGCGCTCTGACCCATGGTGAAAAAGTGGTGCAACCAGACCGTGAAGGACAGCACCGCAATCGACATCGTCGCAATGACAAGTGAGTTGTAGCCATACAGCCGCTTGGCCGAGAACGTCGCGAACACCTCGGAATAGATACCGTAGGCAGGCAGGACCAGAAGATAGACCTCGGGGTGGCCGAACAGCCAGAACAGGTTGGCATAGTTCATCATGTTGCCGCCGAGATCGTTGGTGAAGAAGTGGAAATCCAGATATCGGTCTGCGGCCAGCATCAGCGCGGCAACGCCCAAGGGCGGCATGGCAAAGATGATCAGGATCGAACTGCAGATGATCGTCCAGCAATACATCGGCAGTCGCATAAAGGTCATACCCGGCGCGCGCATCTTGTAGATCGTGACGGCAAAGTTGATACCTGTGAGCGTGGTACCAACACCCGACACAACGATGGCCCAGATCCAGTAATCCGGCCCCACGCCCGGATTAAACGCAGCACCCGTATATGGAGGATACGCCGTCCAGCCGCCAGTCGAGAAACGCCCCACCACCAGCGACACCATCAACATCATGCCAGCGGACACCGTCAGACCCAGACTAATTTGGTTCAGTCTGGGAAACGCGACATCCCGCGCACCTATCATCAACGGCACAACATAGTTGGCGATCCCAAAGACAAAGGGCACAGCAACAAAGAAAATCATGATCGTGCCGTGGGTGCTGAAAAGCTCGGCAAAGTGTTCAGCTTCCAGAAACCCATCTCCGGGCCCTGCAGCCTGCTGAGCGCGCATGACGACGCCTTCCAACACGCCGCGTGCAAGCATCACGATGGCAAAGACGACATACATGATGCCAATCTTCTTGTGATCGACGCTGGTCAGCCAATCGCGCCACAGCGGTGTCCACAGTCGAAACCAGCTAAGCAAACCGACCACAACCACGACGCCAACAATCACGATACCAGCGGCTGCATTTGCCACGATCTCATTCGTGTTTGGATTTTCAAGCAAGCCGGCAATCGGAAGCGCATCCCAACTTAGGCGGCCGAAGAAGCCTGTTTCGGGTGAGGTCATTTCTGCGCCTCCCGCCCGAAGGATGCTGTGCCGGGTTGCTGATCAACTGGCAGGGCCTTGCCGCTGTGATATCGGTGCAGAATGTTGTAGAACACGTCTTCCTCCAGCGTGAAGTACAGTGCATCGTCCGGCATCTGTGCAGTGCCCAGGGCGGCTTGAACCTCATCCCTGTCGGACCGCTTTGCAAGCGTCTGATAAGTCGTCGCATCCAAAGGGATGCCGCCAGCACGCACTTTGTCCACCCATGCCTCGAATGCGTCTTGGTCCATTGCAACTGTGCGGAACTTTTGTTTGGTAAACCCGCGCCCGTTATACTGCGTGTTTTCGCCCTGCATGACCTCCGGGGTATCTGCAACCAGGTGAAGTTGCGTTGTCATACCCGGCATCGCGTAAATCTGACCGGCAAGGGCGGGGATCATGAAAGACTGCATCACCGTATCGGTCGTCAATGTCATGGCGACCTGCCGTTTGGTGGGAATTCCAAACTCACCCACGCTGGCAATACCCAGTTCGGGATAGAGAAACAGCCATTTCCAATCCAGGCCCACCACCTGAACTTGCACCGTCGGTTCCTCACCAAAACTTGCCGAATACGGGTCGAGCCTGTGTGTCGCCTTCCAAAGATAGAAAGACAGAAGCGCCACGATCAATACAGGCACGCCCCACATGACAAATTCAAGTTTAGCTGAAAAATCCCAGTCCGGCCTGTAGGCAGCGGTTCCGCCCTTTCGACGTCGGTATCGAAGCGCGATCCAGGGAACCAGAACGAGAACGGGAATAACCGCCACCATGATCAGCGCGGTCGCCCGCAACAGGTGGGTTTTCTGGATGGCGGCAATCGGACCTTGCGGATCCATGAAACTGTCGCTGGCCAACGCCATCGATGGTGTCACCGCAAGAAAGACCAAAGCAGCCATCACGAGCGAGGACGGGTTGGACATTCTGCCTTTGGCCATAACGCACAGCCCTCTCGTGATCCAAATTCCACCCAACTATCGGCAAATGCAAAAGTTTTCTCAAGACCTTTCCAAACTGCAGATTGCCGAGGTACTGTTTTATTCAACCTTGGGCACCAACGGGAAACACCCGTCGTTGACACCTTACCAGAGCAGGGACGCATGTTTACTTTGATGCGCACAATACTTGCAGTCATGTGCTTTAACCTGCTGTCGCACGCCGCATCAGCTCAGGATCATGCCGAGGTCGAACGTCAGTTTCAGGCGTGGTTGCAGGACGTAATTTGGCCAAAAGCACAAGCCAAAGGGGTTTCGCGCAAAACGATGGAACAAGCGTTTGCTGGAGTGACCCTGAACTGGAAGCTGCCGGATCTGGTTCCGCCCGGACAAAAACCCAAAACCCCGAAAGCCCAGAAACAGGCCGAGTTCGGTTCACCCGGGCGGTATTTCAACGCGGGATCCGCTCTGGGTGCCACCGCCGTTGGCCGCAAAATGGCGACACGGCACTCAGCGACACTTGCCTCGGTCGAACGAGAAACCGGAGTACCCGGCCGCATAATCCTGGCAATCTGGGGCAGAGAGAGCGGGTACGGACAAGTGCCGATCCGCCACGACGCGTTTCGTGTTCTGTCAACCAAAGCGTTCATGAGCACGCGCGCCGAGTATTTTACAGGCGAACTGATCGCAGCCCTGCAAATTGCTGAATCCGGATATTTGCCTGCTCGGGGCATGAAAAGCAGCTGGGCAGGCGCATTAGGTCAGCCACAATTCATGCCGTCCAATTTTTTGACCTATGCAAAAGACGGCGACGGAGATGGGCGGGCTGACATCTGGGGGTCGCCCGCTGACACTATTGCATCCATTGGCCATTATCTGGACCAACATGGCTGGGTCAGCAATCGAGACTGGGGTTTCGAGGTGTCCGTTCCCGCAAACGTATCCTGCTCTCTGGAAGGGCCCGATCAGGGACGGCCCTTTCACAAATGGGAAGAGATGGGGATACGCCGGGTCTCGGGCAGGCCATTCCCGGCCCATGAACGTGATGGCGAAGGATTTCTGATGATGCCAGCAGGCCGACATGGGCCTGCTTTTCTGGTCACACCAAATTTCTATGTCCTCAAGGAATACAACAAAAGCGACCTTTATGCTCTGTTCGTTGGCCATGTCGGCGACCGCATTCAATACGGCGTCGGTGATTTTGCTGGGCAATGGGGAAAGGTCGGAGGGCTGTATCGATCCGACGTTGCGATAATGCAGCGCGCCCTCGAAGAATTGGGCCATGATGTTGGTGGTGCAGATGGGTTGCCTGGGTTCAAAACGCGCCGCTCAATCGGTCGATGGCAACAATCTTTGGGACTCGCGCCAACTTGCTTTCCAGATGCCGGGATGAAAGCCGATCTGGTTCCTTAACGGTCGTGTGATTCCGAAAAACAGCGAATTTGGCAAAGGTCTGCCTCCAACTTACAGACCCGTGTCGCGCCCATGTGCTCGAATCCCAGGCCCGCCCTGCGTTCACTGAGGGGAAATTTGCCTCATTGTTGCCAATTTCAGAACAGCGCTACAGCTTTCTCACTTCAAATCTTACCCTCCCTTTGTTGGAAGAAACACTGCAACTCTACTTGCTTCCTGTCTTTGGTTATTCAGCGCTAACCAACGAAAAAGCCTTTCGGTTGCACGTCTGCCTCGGCTCGTGAGATTGAAATCACCCCCAGAAACTCAGCAGAAAAGAACAGTGTTATGGGCCAGATAGCCTACCTAAGTGCATTCATCTGACGCTGCGAAACGGTCCCGTTCAATCGGCGAAGGAGAAAGGCCTATTGAGAACGTGGGTAAACACTACGTGATCAATCAACATAAATCAGACACGGATCAAAAGTAGAAATACCCTGAACCACAGCACTTTTCTGTATTGTTCCGGATAGCATGACATCAGCACATTCTTTTGACCACGTCCCTAGAAAATGGCACGATTTGACCAATTGCCACCCGGACTATTGGGCATCGTTGATTGATCGGGGCGCGCAGCCTATTAGAACACATCGGACGCTATTCATTCTTCCGACCGACTATTGAATTTGAGAGGCACCATGACACGCAAGGTCACCAAAGCGATTTTTCCTGTTGCAGGCATGGGAACGCGTTTTTTACCCGCAACGAAGTCTGTTCCAAAAGAAATTATGACACTGGTAGACCGCCCTTTGGTGCAGTACGCGATCGACGAAGCTCGCGCCGCCGGGATCAAGGAATTTATCTTTGTCACATCACGCGGGAAGTCTGCGCTGGAAGATTATTTTGACCACAACCTCGTGCTGGAACAAGAGTTGAAGGCCAAGAAGAAAGTCAAGCTGCTTGAGATCTTGAACAAGACCAATATGGAAAGCGGCGCGATTGCCTACATCCGTCAGCACAAAGCACTGGGCCTCGGGCACGCTGTTTGGTGCGCACGCCGCCTGATCGGCGATGAGCCCTTTGCCGTCATGCTGCCGGACGATGTGATCGCGGCGGGCAAGCCTTGCCTGCAACAAATGATCGAAGCCTATGAAGAGACCGGTGGCAACATGGTAGCCGCCATGGAAGTTCCGCAGGAAAAGACAAGCTCGTACGGTGTGCTGGATGTAGGCGACAGTATCGGTCCTGTTATCCCTGCCCGTGGCATGGTCGAAAAACCCGAACCCGCGGAAGCGCCCTCCAATCTTGCGGTTATCGGGCGCTATGTTCTGCGCCCATCTGTCCTGAACAACCTGAACGCAAAGAAAGCCGGGAGTGGTGGCGAAATTCAGCTGACGGATGCAATCGCCGAAGACATCGCGCAAGGTGTACCCGTGTTTGGGTACAAGTTCGACGGACAACGCTTTGATTGCGGGTCGAAATCGGGCTTCCTGCAAGCCACCGTTGCCTTTGCGCTTGCACGTGACGATCTGCGGGACGACCTGAGTCAGTATCTCAATGACATTGTAGCGACGGGAAAAGCGGCCCAGTAACCAAGAGTCGATGTTTCACGTGCGCGTTAAACCGCACTTTTGATGGGTAGAGATTCAGCAACAGACCCGACGTAGACACAATTCATCCTGTGTTCTTGCAGAGCATCAGGAAAATGTTGTGGTCTGTTTCCAAATGCCCGTGAAAAGTCTGATGTGATCAGGTCCACGAACGCAGGGCATGGATAAAGTGGGGCTTTTTCTCCGTTTAAAAGTTAGCAAAAGGTTTCTTGGGCGGTCGGCCCGATCACAGAGGATTGACGCGCTTTGCGGCAGTGTAGCGCGCAACCGGTGTTTCGGACCGACAGCTACAGGAGGACCTTCGTGTCACAAATCTCACCCCGACTGAACTTGCCTTTTTTGCAACCCTCGCAGGCGCAAAAGCACGTCACCCACAACGAAGCTCTGCGTCAGCTTGATTTGATCGTGCAGCTGACAGTCCGCTCAATCGACGCCAGCACCCCCCCGGTTGTTCCCCAACAGGGCGAGGTTCATGCGGTGGGCACATCCCCAACCGGCGATTGGGTGGGGCACGCCGGGGAACTTGCAGCTTGGCTGGACAATGCCTGGCATTTCGTGGCCCCAGCCGTTGGTTGGCGCGCTTGGGACGAAAACTCTGGTGATCTCAAATTCTGGGACGGAACAACCTGGGTGCCTCTACCCGTGGACACGCAAAACCTGGATGGTGTCGGGGTGGCGGCCACCTCAGACACGACGAACCGCCTGACTGTGCGCAGCCCGGCCACATTGCTGACCCACGAAGGTGGTGGACATCAACTGAAGATCAACAAAGCCAGTGCGGGCGACACCGCGTCATTGCTGTTCCAATCGAACTGGACAGGCCACGCTGAGATGGGCCTGTCGGGCAATACTGGTTTTTCCATCAAGGTCTCACTCGATGGCGGCAGCTGGACCGATGCGTTGAGGTTTGATCCAGCCACCGGCACGGCAACAGGCGCGGCTGTCCAAAGCGATGCAACCGATACAACCCCTGGCCGCCTTATGAGAGCGGATTTCGGTTACGGACCCGCTAATCTTTTGGGATCTGTCTCGGAAAACTCGGGCACCCCGACCGGCGCTGTTATCGAGCGCGGAAGTAACGCAAACGGAGAGTTTGTGCGGTTCGCCGATGGCACCCGAATCTGCACCGCTACTTTATCCGCAGTTGACTGCACCAATGTTGAAGGTGCTTTTTTCGTAAGCTCTGCAATAGTGTGGGACTTTCCCGCAACCTTTACTGCGGCACCAAGTGTCAGTGGTAGCGGAGGGGCAACCGACCGTTTCATTGGAATGGACACACCCAACACGACACAAGTTAATTGCAAAGTGCTGTCGGCCCTGTCGGATTCCTCGACACTGCCTCCAACCGTTACAGCAATCGGGCGCTGGTACTAATTCAAATGGCCGTCCGACGGCGTATGTCTCGGGCGGCTAAATTTCTCGAAGATCAAAGATGACCAATTCTAGAATCCAGGCATGGGTTTAACAAACACGGCTTCAAAGCTCATTTCTGGAGAGCCGCCCCGGCTTTCACAGTTACAGCCTCGTGTGAATCTTCCCCACCATGCGCAAGCGAAAGACCGAGCGCCGCCGCAGACCCTTGTATAGACCGGGTCCCCTAGCCGAACCCTGAAACCGAATAGCTCTAAGTAGTCGTAAGGTGCCTTTCTCGTCTGCATCTGCTGTGTATTCAGGCGATTAAAAGCAGTTTGGACTTTAACGTGCATCGCAAGTTTTTTCTCTGCGCTCTTATTGCCTCAAAAACAGCAAGAATCTATGGGATGTAACCCACAGCTATTGTGAACCATTGAATTCGGTGTTGGTTTCTTCAATTGTTCGCGCGTTGTCGACAGGTATTAGTAAGAAGGATTTTAACAGATGCGTATTGCAATGATCGGCACCGGATATGTGGGCCTTGTGTCTGGCGTGTGCTTCTCGGATTTCGGTCATGACGTGATTTGCGTCGACAAGGCAGATCAGAAAATCGACATGCTCAAAGCCGGGGACGTCCCAATTTACGAGCCAGGCCTTGATGTGTTGATGGCCAAAAATGTGGCTGCCGGTCGTTTGAGCTTTACGACTGATTTGGCCGCTGCCGTAGATGGCGCTGATGCTGTCTTCATTGCAGTCGGCACCCCAACGCGGCGGGGTGATGGCCACGCAGATCTGACCTACGTTATGGCCGCTGCAGAAGAAATTGCGGGGGCTGTCACTGGCTATACGGTCATTGTCACCAAATCGACTGTACCCGTGGGCACCAACAGACGAGTGCATGAGGTTGTCTCGGCCTCTAATCCCAAAGCTGAATTTGACGTCGCTTCGAACCCTGAATTCCTGCGTGAAGGTGCGGCGATTGATGACTTCATGCGCCCGGATCGCGTTGTGGTGGGTGTGGAAAACGATCGCGCCGCCGAAGTGATGGCCGAGATCTACCGCCCGCTTTACCTGCGTGATTTTCCGATCCTTTCCACGGATCTGGAAAGCGCTGAGATGATCAAATACGCCGCAAACGCGTTTCTTGCGACCAAGATTACCTTCATCAACGAAATTGCGGGCCTTTGCGAAAAGGTCGGCGCAGATGTCAAAGAAGTGTCGCGCGGCATCGGTCTGGATGGACGGATCGGCAACAAGTTCCTACATGCTGGCCCTGGCTATGGTGGGTCGTGCTTTCCTAAAGATACTGCAGCGCTGGCCCGGATCGGTCAGGATCATGCGCATCCGATGCAGATTACCGAAACCGTCATTCGTGTGAATGACGAGATCAAGAAACGTATGATCGAGAAAATCCGCGAGGTCTGTGACGACCGTTTCAATGGAAAAACCGTGGCGGTTCTAGGCGTCACGTTCAAACCCAACACAGACGATATGCGCGACGCGCCTTCGTTGTCCATTGTCCCCGCTTTGATCGGCGGAGGCGCAAAGGTACGCGTTGTCGACCCTCAGGGCAGATCAGAGGGTGAGGCGCTTTTGCCAGGGGTCGAGTGGTGTGATGACCCCTATGCGGCAACTCAAGAAGCGGATGTCGTCGTGCTGTTGACTGAGTGGAACGAGTTTCGGGCGCTGAACCTGACTGAAATGGCCAAGTCGATGAACACGGCCCGCATGGTCGACCTGCGCAACATTTATTCGAGATCGGCGGCGCTCAAGTCGGGGTTTGAAACCTATGTTGGCGTCGGGCGCTGAACTCTTTACGCTGCATGCGTTCTAAACAGTCAGGACTCAGAGAACCGGGCCCGCAAAAGGCCCGGTACATCACGTTTCAAACTCTACTCAGCGGCCCAGATCTTGCGACGGCGTTCCTTGACCATTTCGTTGCCCTCGTCTGTGCCGTCGTGGAAGGTGTTGAACCACTCATCCCACGGGGTTTCCCACGTACCGTAATTGCAGTCGAAGAACCTGTGATGCAGCTGGTGAAAGAAATCCCCGACCTGAAACTTGGCTTTGTTGCCAAGCTTCACATGTTCGAACCCAGCATGAGAGGTCGGCGCGCCAATACCGTGATGAAACAGCAGGAAAATAGCATGGATCGGATGCGAAGGCAGGAGGAAAAAGATCATCGTGTCGAACATCAGAAAGAAGCTTTCAACCGGATGCATGGCCAGACCGGACCACGGGCCAGTGTTGATGTTGCGATGATGCCAAGCATGCACTTTGGTATAGAGCGGGCCAACATGCAGCAAACGGTGTAGCCAGTAGAAATGAAAGCCTGCCCAGATTGGGACAAAGATCACAACCGCGATGAACCAGGTCGGATTGCTGTCAAATGTGATCATCGTGATCCAGCCGTTGGCATAGGAATACAGGATCAGACACTCCCAGAAAGTCCAGAAGGTCAGCGCCGGCCCGAGGGTCCAGAACATGTTGTCCCAGACCTGGTTTTTGAAGGTAAAGACCTTCGCACCCTTCATCATCGGGCGCATGTCATAGCGGTATTCATCCTGTTGCGTGCGGAACTTCCACAAAGCCAGATGCAGGCCACCGGCCACAACCATCAGAATACAGAAGTTGCGGAACCAGATCTCGGCTACCCAATCCCAGCTGAAAGTCTCGATCCGTGCCAGCGATGGGGTCAGGAAATTCCAGGTGATGATTGCAAAAACCAGCAGCAAAGCGCGCAGTGCTAGCGGATTCCAGCTTTGCAGCAGGTAACGCAGCGCCGCCAAGGGCTTCATAGGCCAATCCCAATAAGGCGAAGTTTGGATCGGCAATTGTGGTGTGAAGTTCCAAATCTTGCGCCTGGGGCGTGGAGGCAAGGCAGGGTCTGACATATCGGGCTCGTTTTTATTTGTTCGCTGGTCACAAGTCTAAAACGGGAGGCCGAAACCTCAGACCTTATTGTCTTGCCGGTGAGGCTAAGTTTTGCTTAGCCTATGAAGATGAGCACCCGAGTCCCCTCTCTCAACTGGCTTCGTGTATTCGAAGCTGCTGCCCGAACCGAAAGCTTTGCCCGAGCGGCAAGTCAGCTCAACATGACACCCGCTGCCGTCAGCCAGCAGGTTAAAGCGCTTGAGACCCAATTGGGCACGCCCTTGTTTCATCGCCACGCCCATGCTGTAACCCTGACCGAAACCGGGCGCGCGTATCTGCCCTCGGTGCAGCAATCGTTGCTCATGCTCGAAACCGCAACCACCGGGTTGTTTGGTGAAACCCGCGCACAACGGCTTTATGTACAATCCGTACTGCTTTTTGCACACGGCATTTTAGCCAGCGGTGTTCCCACGTTTCAAACCGCGCATCCCCAGATCAACATGTCCCTGACCACTGGGAATGTCGTTTCCGATTTCGCCAACCGATTTACGGATCTGCAGATCGTATTCGGGAATCCCGCCCTTTTCGGTACCGAAAACGATGAGGTGATGCGCGAAAGCCTGTATCCCGTCGCCCCGCCTGACATTGCGGCACAGATCGAAACCCCGCAGGACCTGTTTCAGTTTACGCTGATTGAGGTCTCGACCCATCGCGCAAGCTGGCCGCATTGGTTTGAAAGCCTGCAACTGCCAACAGGGCAGGCACGCTATTTCTTTGCCGACAATTCCTTGATGGCCGCAGAGCTTTCTGCTGCTGGTTCGGGTATTGCGTTGGCCCGCGCCCCAGCGTCTGACCGGATAATGGATCTCTCGGGTCTTGTCGCCTGCCTGCCCGACTGCTCCTGTCCGGGACAAGAGGCGTATCATCTGGTTTACCCTTCCAGAACCACACTGCGCCCTGCGGCCCGTGCTTTCCGGGATTGGGTGCTGGACTACAGCGCGGCAGTCCAGACGCGGTAACGCCCCTGTCCAGTGACCTCACGCACCAGACCGCGACGGGTAAACAGATCAAAATTGCGCTGTACCGCTGCACGCGACGATTTGGTCAGGTCTTCCGCCAAAGGGGCAGAGACCATCGGCCATGAGGCCAAGACCTCAATCAGTCGTGGCGGGGTGCGTCCACTCAGATCTTGCGTGGCGTCCCGGGCCTGGTTCTCCCACGTGTTGACCCGATCAAGATGCAACAACCCGGCAAGGGCCGCCTGCCCCGCCCCATGTATCCAGGCGCTCAGCTTTTCAGTTGGCGTCCCCACCCCGCGAAGTGCCCCAGGCCCCGACAAGGCCAAAGGCATGAAAAGAGCACCCCCGCGCCCCATTGATGCCGCGTGCCGCGCTGCGATAACTGCTGCTTCGGTGTCTTGTCCAATTTCCTGTGCCAACGCCCGCCACGCGTGAAACGCAATTGCTGATTGGGTAACCGGATGCAAACCTTCGACATTTTGCATGACTTCGGCCAGATCAATGACCGCCTCGGGTGCAGCTTCAGACCCTTGTGCCAATCGGTCAAGAAACGCGGTCAAACCGCTTTCCCAGCCCCCCTCGGAAGGGGCCGCGCCCGAACTCAGGCGGCGTACCGCCCAGCCAGCACGGAACAGCGCCTGTACGTCATCATGGGTCGCGCCGATGCGTAGGCCCGTCCACAAGGCCAGACGGTCCACACTGACCCGATCGCCTGTCCACCAGCCCAGATCAGAAGTTTCCATCAGGGCCAGACGATGCGTCCACCCCTTGGGGCCAGCCCGCAACCGTTCGTCCAGCGCACCAAAGGTCAAGGCAAGATCGGCAAGCTCAGCAGAAAGTTCGGACTGAGCCGCACGCCAGTCGCGCGGATCGAACAATAGGCGCTGATCGGATCGAGGGCCGGGTAGAAAGAAATCTTCCTCCACGACCTCGTCCGGCGGCAGAAACCACAAATCCTCTTCTTCCGAAGAGTCCCCATCGTAAATACTGGCGGGTCCAAGATCTTCAGCCTCGTCCTGTGAAACGGGTATTGGTTTCTTCGCAATCATGCCCGGTATTCTTCGGACATTCGTACCGGTTCACAAGGGGTTTTCCGTCAGCCCGCAAAGGTTTGGGTCAAAACATCCAATTCGCTGTTCAAATCGGTCTGCGGAGAGTTGCCCAACAGCATATACCCATAGCCATCCTGCGCCCATGTGGCGGTCGCCAATCCGCTCAGTACCGCTTGCTTGATCTCAGCAGGAGGTGCGTCGGGGCCCTGACGGATGACACAGAATGCAAAGGGTCGCCCTTGATCATCCGCAAAAACAATCTGAATCAAAGGCTTGCCTTTGAAGGACAGAACCTGAGCCCGTTTAAGCTCCAACCCTGGGAGCGCTTCCAACGTTTCACGGTTCAGGGATCGGCCAAGTTCGGCTTCTGCCATTTCAAACTGCTTATCCAGCGACGCCTCGGAATCGTCCAGCGGGGCGATAGTCTCGGGCACATAAAGTGACTGATAGATCGCCGCCTGCTGCGCCCATCCCAGTTCTGCGGGGCGGGTTGCCCAGAACGTTACGGCAAAAGCGGCAATCGCGGTGCTTGCTGCCACAGCGACAACGTGCAGGACACCGCCACTTGAGTGTTGCGCATCAGGCTCGGGCAGATCGAATTTCGGCACCTCGGTGGGAATTGTCTCAAAAACGTCCTGAATGACCGGCGCGAGAGGATCCAGCGCCATCAGGCGGTGTTCAAGCTCGACATCATGCTCGACCGCCGCCTCAATGGCGCGGCTCTGAGCTTCATCCAGTGAGCCTTCCAGATACGCTGATAGCGTCTCGTCGGAAAACGTCATTTACCACTCCGTCGCGCGGTGTCTGCCGCATCAAGCTGCATCACGGTTTTCAGTTTCTGCCGGGCATTCGATAACCGGCTCATGATTGTACCGATGGGCACTTCCAGCATGGCAGCGGCTTCGCGATAGCTGTACCCTTCGACGAACACAAGCATTACCGTTTCCCGCTGCGCTTCTGGCAGCTGCATCACTTGTGTAAACACCTCAGTGGCGAAAATATTCGTTTCTGAATCTGCTCCTGGTGCCACCAGGTCTGCTTCTGGTGTCACCGATAGCGCCTGCGCCCGCCGGACCGAGCGTGAGCGCACCTCGTTCAGCCAGATCGAGCGGCAGATCGTCATCAGCCAGCTGTCCAAACGATTATGCGATGTGACCTGATGATGACGCTCCAGCGCGCGAAGACATGTCGCCTGCAGAAGATCATCAGCCACATCAGATGCCCCTGACAAAGCCAGAGCAAACCGCCAGACGCGTTTCGAATGCGTCTGCACCGCATCGCGCACGGCCTGTTCGGAAGTCATTTCGGCTCTCATCGAATAAATCGCGACCTGTGTGTGTTTGTCTGTCACGGACCGGGCCCGCAGGGGCACGAATGTCATAATCTTAGGAGAATTGAAATGAATCTTCTGTTGAAAGCTGTCACGATTGCGTCGGCAATTGTTGCAACGCCTGCACTTGCGGACAACTGGACACTGGACAGCGACAGCGACAGCGACAGCTCGCATCTGGCCTATGGTACCATCAAGAAAAACACTGTGGGCGAGGTCAACGGTTTCACCAATCTCAGCGGACATGTGACCCCTGACGGTAAAGCCGAAATCGACATCGACCTGTCCTCTGTCGAGACCAATATCGATATCCGAAATGAGCGGATGATCGAGTTTGTCTTTCGCAAAGTAGGTTCGGCAAAGCTGACGGCTGACTTCGACATGTCCGAGGTGTCCGGGCTGTCAGTCGGAGAAACCACCACGATAGATGCAGAATCCGTTCTTTCGCTGGCTGGCACCGATGTTGCTTTCGACGCCGAACTGTTTGTTGCGCGCCTGTCCGAAACTGCGGTAATGGTCTCAACCAACGATATGGTGTTCCTCAATGCGGAAGACGCCGGTGTCAATGCGGGCGTGGACACGCTGAAGGAACTGGCAGACCTGTCAGGCATTACCCGGACAGTGCCGATAACGGCCAGATTGATCTTTCATTCTGACGGCAAACAGGCCGCCGCAACGCCTGCCTCAGCGACACCAGAGATCGTAGCGGCAGCAGTGCAAGGGGACGCCAAAGCAGGCAAAAAGGTTTTCAGAAAATGCAGCGCCTGCCACAAGCTTGACCAAGGTCGCAACGGTGTCGGCCCGTCTTTGCACGCCATTATTGGCAAATCCGCTGGTCAGGCCGAAGGGTTCAGGTTTTCTTCTGCCCTCCAGGAAATAGACGTCGTCTGGACGCAGGAAAACCTGGCCACATTTCTGGCCGACCCCAAAGGGTTTCTTCCGGGTAATCGTATGCAATTCCCGGGGTTGAAAAAGGAAGACGACATTGTGAACCTGCTCGCGTATTTGCAGGACGCAAGCTAAACTGTTCCGAATTCCCACTTGATCTCAGTCGCGCGGATCACCGCGCACTGATGATTGAGTTATCTGCCGTATCTTTCGCAACAATAAAGTAAAACCGCGCCGCCTGAACCAGCTTCTTTTCGGCGCTTTGACGCGCATTGCACTTGTCCAATCCCATTCCATTCCCTATCTACGGCGTCGCACGTAAGACCGTTGGCATGAGCCGCTCTGCCGCATCCCGGCATCTGCTCTTTAGGCCCGGCAAAAATTAGGGTATCTGAACGTGCGCACCGTTTCACGATTTGGAGTACGCAATGATAACGCGCGCCTGGAAAAAATGGCGATCTGGCTATATGGGCCGCCTTGTGGGCGAAAGCTTTTATGCACAAGGCCCCTTATACGCCGTTGCGATGTTGGCGATGATCATGGTGGCCGTAACCACCGCCGGGTCCGCCTATATGATGGAATTCATCGTCGATGCCATGACCAGCCCCGAGCTTCGCGGATGGGCGCATGTGATAGCGCTGGCGGTTGTGCTGCTGTTTCTGACCAAGGCGATTGCTTCTTACATTCAGGCTAACTATCTTGCGCGCGCAGGCAACCGGATCGTGGCACAGCAGCAGGAAAAGGTTTACCGAAAACTGCTTCGGCACGGTGTTTCTTTCTTTTCTGCCAATGAATCTTCCGATCTGTTGATGCGCACAACCAACGGCGCGCAAGCAGCCCGCAACCTGATCGATGTTCTGGTTACCGGCTTTGTCCGCGACGCGCTGACGTTGGTCGGGCTGGTTGCGGTCATGCTTTATCAACAGCCTGTTTTGTCGGTGATGTTCTTTATCGTCGGTCCCATTGCCTTGCTGGGGGTGCGATATCTGCTCAAGAGTGTACGCTCGATCATGCAGGCCGAGTTCAAATCGTTGGCCGAGATCATTCGCGTGCTGCAGGAAACCTCGGCCGGTATCAAGGTCATCAAGGTCTTTTCGCTCGAAGACCGGATGATCGACCGGATGGAAACCGCCATCAGAAAGGTCGAGCAACGCTCGAACGATATCGCCAGACTTCAGGCTATCGCCAGCCCGTTGATGGAATTCCTGGCAGGTCTGGCCGTTGCTGGCGTCCTAATTGTCAGCACGATGGGCATCGCGGGCACGGAACAACCCACCGCCGGGCAACTGATGTCCTTTATCACCGCCCTGTTGATGGCTTATGAACCGGCGAAGCGCCTGTCGCGAATGCGTGTCCAGATTGAATCAAATATGGTTGGTGTCGGCATGTTGTTTAGCCTGCTGGATCAGAAAGACACCATGGTGGAATCCCCCGACGCCCGTGACCTGACTGACGGACCGGGTCACATTGCCCTGCGCAACGTTACCTTTGGATATCAAGGTGCCGTACCGGTGATCGAAGACATGAATGTCTCGTTCGAAGCGGGCAAAACCACGGCGCTGGTCGGACAGTCCGGCGGCGGCAAGTCCACCTTGTTTGGGTTGATCATGCGGTTCTACGATCCTGATGAGGGCGTCGTCGAGATCGACGGTCAAGATCTGCGCGAAGTGAGTTTTTCTTCACTTCGTCGGAAAATATCGTTTGTTGGTCAGGACACATTCCTGTTCTCGGCCTCGATCCTAGACAACCTGCGATGCTCGGCCCCGGACGCAACCGAAGAAGAAATTATTGACGCGGCCAAAGCGGCTCATGCACATGACTTCATAATGGGCTTGCCCAAAGGCTACGACACACCGGTTGGCGAAAACGGTACCTTCCTGTCCGGCGGTCAAAAACAGAGGATTGCAATTGCCCGCGCCATTCTGCGCAATGCTGAGATCCTGCTGTTGGACGAAGCGACAAGCGCGCTGGATGCGGAATCGGAATCGCTCGTCAAAAAAGCTCTGGATGCCTTGACTCAGAACGTAACCGTCATCGTCATTGCTCACCGTTTGTCGACGGTATTGGAGGCCGACAAGATTATCGTGGTTCAGGATGGCGCAATCGTGGAACAGGGTAATCTGGACGAGTTGATGAAGAAAAGCGGAAGCTTCCGCGCCCTGTTCGATCAACAGTTCAAGCACCACGCTCCTACATCTGAAGTCGCGGGATAACCGCGACTTCAATTCGCTGGCTTACTCTGTTTGACCAAGTATGCAGTACCCGAACCTTTGGCAATTTATCCGACAATAGTGATTGGGTCGGATTGCCCTGCCTGCGGGCCAGCACTGTGGTGGTCTGTACATATTTGGATGGACTTGCATCGCGGCAAAAGCACTCGATCTTTTCCTGATGCCTGATGCCTGATGCCTGATGACAATGGTTGGTTGCTCCGAAATCGGAAAACGGAACCAAACAAGCCTTTTGGTGGTCATGTTCTGAGAACTGTTTGTCAGATCTGACAGGTATTCGCCCAACATCAGGATTTGCGCGAAAAGGAAAACCAATGACCTGACTTGACCGGTGTCGGTTTCAGCAAATTGAAATGTGTTGGAACGCGTGTCGGCTCACGCCCCGAACCCAGAACTGCGAAACCAGGCGAGGGCACCCTCGCCTGGTATCTTTTTTGCCTCAGGCAGCCAGATCGAACCGGTCGTTGTTCATGATCTTGGTCCAGGCCGCCACAAAGTCGCGCACAAACTTTTCGGCATTGTCATCCTGTGCGTATACCTCAGCGTAACCACGCAGGATCGAGTTCGAGCCGAAGACCAGATCAGCGCTGGTCGCGGTGAACTTGACCTCACCCGAGGCGCGGTCACGCAGCTCGTAAGTGCCGCCGTCAACCGGATGCCAGCTCAGCGACATATCCGTCAGATTGACGAAGAAGTCGGTGGTCAGATGACCCACGCGGTCAGTGAAGACACCATGTGCCGATCCGCCGTGGTTGGCACCCAGCACACGCAGGCCACCGACCAGAACGGTCATCTCAGAGGCGGTCAGCCCCAGCAGTTGCGCGCGGTCCAGCATCATCGCTTCCGGCGATACGGCGTATTCCTTCAGCTGCCAGTTGCGGAACCCATCGGCCAGCGGCTCAAGGACCGAGAAGCTGTCGACGTCGGTCTGCTCGTCAGTCGCATCACCACGACCGGCCGAGAACGGAATCGCCACGTCATAACCTGCGGCTTTGATCGACTGCTCCAGTCCAACGTTACCCGCCAAAACAATCACGTCGGCAACAGAGGCACCGGTTTCTGCTGCAATCGGCTCCAGCACGCCCAGTACTTTTGCCAGACGCTCGGGTTCATTCCCCGCCCAGTCCTTCTGAGGTGCCAGACGGATGCGCCCGCCATTTGCGCCACCGCGTTTGTCCGAACCACGGAAAGTGCGGGCACTGTCCCAAGCGGTGTTGATCATCTCGACGGCGGTAAGGCCGCTCTCTGCGATCTTTGCTTTGACGGCCTCGACCTTATAGCCAGTTGAACCTGCCGGGATCGGATCCTGCCAGACCAACTCTTCCGCAGGAACATCCGGGCCATAGTAGTTGACGCGCGGACCCATGTCGCGGTGGGTAAGCTTGAACCATGCGCGGGCAAAGGTATCGGCGAAATAGTCTGGGTCAGCCATGAACTTCTGACAGATCGCGTTGTATGTCGGATCGATCTTCATTGCCATGTCCGCATCTGTCATGAGCGGCATACGACGAACCGAAGGATCAGTCGGATCGACCGGCTTTTCATCTCCCGGCATATCGACAGGTTGCCACTGATTGGCACCCGCGGGTGACTTGCCCAACTCCCATTCATAACCGAAGAGATAGTCGAAGAAGCCCATATCGAACTTGGTCGGGTGCTTCGTCCAAGCGCCTTCGATACCAGAAGTAAAGGCATTGGTCGCTTTGCCGTCTTGGTCGGGGTTGTCCCATCCCAGACCTTGACCGGTCACCGGGCAGGCTTCGGGCTCAGCGCCGATATGGTCGCCTGCCATCGCACCATGTGCTTTGCCGACCGTGTGACCACCGCAGGTCAGTGCCGCAGTCTCTTCGTCGTTCATCGCCATGCGGGCAAATGTTTCGCGTATATGCAGCGCGGTCCTTGCCGGATCTGGGTTGCCGTTCACACCTTCGGGGTTCACATAGATCAGACCCATATGCACCGCACCCAGCGGGTTTTCCAGCGTACCCGGAGTTTCCAGATCGCCATACCGGTTTTCGGACGGGGCCAGCCACTGGTTTTCCGAACCCCAGTAAACGTCTTTCTCCGGCCCCCAGATATCTTCGCGACCAAAGCCGAAGCCAAAGGTTTTCAGACCCATGGACTCATAGGCAACAGTCCCTGACAGAACGATCAGGTCCGCCCAGGACAGCGCGTTGCCATATTTCTTTTTCACCGGCCACAACAGACGGCGGGCTTTATCCAGGCTGGCATTGTCTGGCCAGGAGTTAAGCGGAGCAAACCGGATATTGCCCGAACCTGCGCCACCACGACCATCGCCCAAGCGGTAAGACCCGGCCGAGTGCCACGCCAGACGGATCATCAGGCCACCATAGTGACCCCAGTCAGCTGGCCACCAGTCCTGGCTGTCGGTCAACAGTGCTTCGACATCGGCGCGGACGGCTTTGAAATCCAGTCCCTTGACCGCTTCACGATGTTTGTAATCCGCATCCATCGGGTTGGTGCGTGTGTCGTGTTGGCTCAGAATGTCCAGGTTCAGCGCATCGGGCCACCATTTGGTGACAGAATTGCCCGTTCCTGTATTGCCACCATGCATGACAGGGCAGCCGCCGGATTGATGATTGTGGGGGTTACCGTCCATTGTAAATCTCCTGAGTATTTACCTAGGGGTTCAGATGCCTTGACTCGTACCCGACCCAATCGATAAATGGAAATTTGTAATTACTATCATTGCGATTAGTTTTTCATATGAAAGCACTGACCCTAAGACACTTGCGTTACTTCGAAGCCCTTGCCACCCATGGTCACTTTGGTAAGGCCGCAGCGGCAAGCGCAATTTCGCAACCGGCACTTTCCATTCAAATCAAAGAGCTGGAAGCCATCATGGGCGGCCCACTGGTCGAACGCGCGGCACGTGAAACACGCCTGACCGCCCTTGGCGAAGATGTGTTGAAACACAGCCGCGAAATCCTGACGCGGGTCGAGGATCTGGGAAATCTGGTGCAGTCCCCCTCCGGGCCCTTGTCAGGCCGCTTAAGGATCGGTGTGATTCCCACAGTAGCACCTTATCTACTGCCCTCGATTATCAAGGCGATGACCCAGCGGTTTCCGCAGCTGACAATAGAACCCAAAGAGACCATCACCGAATCCGTGATCCGAGAAATCCTTGAGGCACGGCTGGATGTCGGTGTCGTCGCTCTGCCCGTCTCGGAACCCAGTCTTCGGGAGTTTTCGCTGTTTAACGAAGACTTCTTGCTGGTACGACCAGCGCGGGATGCCGGCCTGCCGATGCCAAGTTCGTCGCAACTCAGAACAATGCGGTTGTTGTTGCTGGAAGAAGGCCACTGTTTCCGGGATCAGGCCCTGTCTTTCTGTTCGATCCGCAATATCGAACCGCAGCATATTATGGAGGGCAGCTCGCTCTCTACCCTCGTGCAGATGGTTGGGGCCGGGATTGGCGTCACACTGATCCCCGAGATGGCGGTCGGATTGGAAACCCGATCCGCCGACGTCACAATCGCCCGCTTTCAGGACACCCCGCCGACACGAACGATTGGCCTGATCTGGCGAAAGACCAACCCGCTGAGTGAAAACTTACTCAAGATCGGCGCGATCATCCGTAAAACCGCGGAAGAGAACAATCTGAACGCGGGGCACGGCGATCAGACGGCAGTCTATTGAACCGCGATCACACCCAATGCAGCTGGCGTTGCCGGATCATTACAATTCACTCTCACTCGGAAAACACGTCAAAAGCCTTAAGCGCTTTGGCGCTGTAGGCATAAGACGGGCCGCCGCCCATGTACGTCGCCATGGCCAGCGCCTCGCACATTTCTTCTCGTGTGGCGCCCAGCCGAACCAGAGAGCGCACGTGAAACCCGATGCAGCTGTCGCATTGGGTGGCAATGGCTATGCCCAGGGCCATAAATTCCTTGGTCTTTTCGCTCAACACACCATCCGTTTTAGCGGCCTTGCCCATGACGCCAAAACCGCGAACGGTTTCCGGTACTTCCTTCGAGAATGTTCCGATATTGGCCTCAGTCTCGGCCATGAAATCTTTCCAGTCCATTTGTCTGCTCCTTATCCGCGTTCGTCCGCGCCCATGCGTCGCTCAAGCCAGCGCACCCCAGCGCTGATGATCAAAACCAGGATCAGATATTCGAAAATCAGCAAGGTGTATATTTCCAGCGGGCGGTATTCCGTCACCACCAATTCGTTTGCACGGCGAGTCAGTTCCTGCATCCCGATGACGCTGGCAAAGGCGCTCATCTTGACGATGTAAATGAACTGGTTTGCCAAGGGCGGCAGAATACGCCGGATCGCCTGTGGCAGGATCACATAGCGCATGGTCTGCACATAGTTCAGCCCGATGGTCTGCGCCGCTTCGCGCTGACCGCGTGCGATGGATTGAATGCCTGCCCGGTATATCTCGGCGGTGAACGCACTGTCCGAAATCGCCAGCGTGATGATTGCGCCCCAGAATGGGTCAATCGGGACACTCATTCCCATAGACTGGAACACGATGGGCAAACCGTAAAAGACCCAGAACAGCATAGGTAGCAGTGGAATGGCCCGGACAAATTCCACATAAACCCGGTTGACCAGCCTCCAGCCGCGTTTCTCGGACAGCCCCGGCAATGCCACCATCAACCCCACGACAATCGACAGAACCGCCGCAATCAGCGAGATCTGAATCGTCGCCCACATGCCCGAGATCAGGAATTTCACATTGATCCAGCCCGATGCCGTGGTCGGATCGATCACATACCAGCCCCAAGTCTGGGAAGACGAACAACCCGCCAGCAAAAGTAGGGGCGATATCAGAAGAAGTTTTTTCATCGGCCCCTCTCAGTGCTGCAGAATCTGCGACAGGAATTTGCGACACCGCTCGGATTGCGGGTTGGTGAAGAAATGTTCGGGCTTGCCCTCTTCGACGATCTCACCGGCGTCCATGAAAATCATCTTATCAGCTACCTTTCGGGCAAAACCCATCTCATGCGTGACGACCACCATGGTCATGCCCTCATTGGCCAGCGCGACCATCACGTCCAACACTTCCGAGATCATCTCGGGGTCCAGTGCCGAGGTCGGCTCGTCGAACAACAGAACACGCGGCTCCATGCACAGGGATCGCGCAATGGCAACGCGTTGTTGTTGGCCGCCAGACAGCTGAACGGGCTTTTTGTCTGCCTGATCGGGAATATGCACGCGTTCCAGATAATGACGTGCTTTTTCCTCGGCCTCTTTACGGCTCAGACCCCGCGCCTTGATCGGGCCCAACGTCAGATTTTCCAGCACGGTCAAATGCGGGAACAGGTTGAATTGTTGAAACACCATTCCAACTTCGGACCGTATGGTCGCGGCAGATTTTGCGTCATTCGTCAGCTCGACCCCGTCTACGCGGATGGTGCCTTTCTGGTGTTTTTCCAACTGGTTGATACACCGAACAACAGTGGACTTACCTGACCCCGAAGGGCCACAGATCACCACCTTTTCGCCGCTGTTGACCGTCAGGTTTATATCCTTGAGTACGTGAAACGTGTCGAACCACTTGTTCACACCCACAAGTTCGATTGCGGCGTCTGGCATAAGCTGGTCTGTCCCTGTTTTGGTCAAGTTGTAATATTTTCTTGAGGTTATCTTTCTCTTTCGGGTTAAATCAATGATGAACACGGCGACAAGACAGAAACACCACCAACAGGAGAAACCAATGAACACTTTTTTGAAAGCAGCGGCTGCAGCTGCGCTTGGGCTGGTACTGTCGAGTGCCGCACATGCGCAATCCGCGCTCAACGAGATTCTGGATTCCGGCGTGCTCAAGGTGGGCACCACCGGTGACTGGAACCCCATGTCGCTGCGCGACCCCGCCACCAACAGCTATAAAGGCTATGACATCGACATCATGAACGAACTGGCCACCGATCTGGGGGTTGAGGTCGAATATGTACCCACCGACTGGAAAACGCTGGTCAATGGCGTGGTGGCTGGCAAGTACCACCTGACCGGTTCGGCCTCGATCTCTCCGCCGCGCATGAAGGTTGCCGGTTTCTCAGACAGCTACATCGCGGTGGAACTGTTCCCCTATACGACCAAAGACAAAGCGGACAAATTCGACGGCTACGACTCCATCAACCAACCGGGCGTCACAGTTGCCACCACGTTGGGCACCACGTTTGAAAAGCGCGTTCGTGAATGGTTTCCAAATGCCGAGATCAAAGTGGTCGAAGCCCCGGCCCGCGGTTTTCAAGAGGTGATCGCCGGACGCGCAGATGTGTTCATCACGTCGAATATCGAAGGATCGACCCTAGAGGTGAAATTCCCAGTGGTCCGTGTCAAGAATGCCGGTCCTCGGTCGCCGTCGCCTATTGCAATGATCCTGCCGCAGGGCGATCAGGTCTGGATCAATTACGTGAACAACTGGATCGAAGTGAAAGAAGCGCAGGGTTTCTTTGAAGCGAACCGCGAGAAATGGGGCCTCTGACAGGTTTCAGACACCACTTGCAATTCAACGTTCGGTCCAAAAGACCGGGCGTTTTCAATTGGCGCTTAACCTGCAGTATACTCACTGCGCCAGGTGTTTCGTGCTCAGTAAGGCGGTGGGTTCAGACCCGCCTGAAACCACTTGATGAATGAAACGATCGAGAACACCGGCAACCCGGTCGCCTGCTGAATATCGGACGCATAAGGACACATATTCGTGCATTCCAGCACGATCGCACCCAAGTCAGGATTGTCCGCAACCAACGCCAACGCAGCCTGAACATTGTCTTCGCGCGCTTTCCCAACATCCAAGCTTAGCTCGTTTCCAAGGATCACGCGAGTGAACTCCTGCCCGCCTTCGGTTGTTCCAATAGGTGTATCCAATGGCACGTTAGCAGCCAGCAGATGGTCTTTGGTCAGGGTAGAGGCGGAAATGGTCAAAACACCGGCGCGCTTTCCCGCAGGCAGAATGCGGTTCACCATCTCGACCTGCATCAAGGACGACGTGGCCACCGGAACCGGGACGGCTTCGGCCAGTTCTTTCTGGAACAAGGACAGAAAGCCGCAATTGGTGGTTATTCCGTCCACACCATCCCGCACCAGATCCCGCGCCGCATCAATAAAGGCATCAAGCATTCCCTCGGCCCGGTGCCGAACCACTCGATCCGGCGAAGCATCACGGACAATGCGATAGAGAACCGGAAACGGCCAGGTCAGCGCATTGCCCATATCGCCGGGGATTCTCGGGAACCGGGCATCCAGCATCAAAATACCGACGGATGCGCCATAGATGGATTTTCCGCCCTGCGTGATCATGCCTTGACCTCCTCGATTATTCGCGCCGAGACGTCTTCGGACCCTTCCATATAGATGCTGGTGATCCCATGACGCACGGCGTCCTGCACCTGATCCATGCGCTTGGCGATATGAACACCCAGAACTCGCGCGGCCTCATCCGCGTTCCGTTCGATCAACGCCTGCATAACGCGCTTATGTTCATCCTTTGAACGGTGCACCCGGTCCATACTCATTGAAATCCAACGGATATAGCGGATCCGCTCGTTGATCCGCGTCAGGGTCTGCAAGAGCTCCATGTTGCCCGACAGATTTGCAATCCCAAGGTGAAACGCCTCGTCCCGGCTGACGGCTTCCTCGACGGTCAGGCCGCTGATGTCGATGCCCGTTGAATAGAGCTCATCCTTCAGCATCTGCAGGTCTTCATCCGACGCTTTGGCGCAGGCCGCACGAGCGGCAGCAGTTTCGATAATCTGGCGCAGTTCGAACAGGTCAAACACGATTTGTGCATCCAACGGACGGCAAAAAAATCCCTGTCCCGGGCGGAAATCAAACAGCCGTTCGGCGACGAGGCGGTTCAACGCCTCGCGCAATGGGGTCCGGCTGACGCCCAGATCCTTGGACAGGGCAACTTCGTTCAGACGATCCCCGGGCCGCAGCCGGAACGAGACCGCCATCGCCTTAACCTGATCATAAATGTCATCGACGCGTGGACCCGCCATAAACCCTGCCTTTCCTCTTACGAGTCACAGGTGCCACACGCAGAACTTGAAATCAATATACAAAACTGTATACAGAGCTGCGTACAGATTGGAATCAAGGGACTCGCGGATCATGACAGGGACGAATTATCTGACCGGAGCAGAGGCAATGGTGCGTATGCTCGAAGCACATGGCGTGAAACACATGTTCGGTCTGTGCGGCGACACAACATTGCCGTTCTATGACGCTCTGGCGCGCATGGATCACGGTATTCAGCACTTTCTGACCCGGGACGAACGGCACGCAGCCTATATGGCGGATGGCTATGCGCGCGTGACAGGAAAGCCTGGTGTCTGCGAGGGCCCCTCGGGCGGTGGCGCGACTTACATCCTGCCTGGCGTTGTTGAAGCCAACGAAAGCTCGGTTCCGATACTGGCGATTACCTCGGACGTCGCGACAACCAGCCGGGGCAAATACCCTTTGACCGAGTTGGACCAGCCCGCCCTGTTCAAACCTTTGGCCAAGTGGAACGCCTCTCTGGACGACGCCGCGCGGCTTCCGGCCATGGTGCGGGCCGCCTTCCGGGCAATGACAACAGGCACGCCGGGCGCCACGCATCTGGCTTTGCCCTTCGATACGCAGAAAGCACCGGTAGACGAGGCTGAAATCTGGGCGGATGAAAGGCATCGCAGTTATCCTGCCGAGCGCGCTGCACCGGACATGGATGCGATCGAAGCGGCGGCGGACATTCTGGCACGGGCCAAATCCGCTGTTGCGGTCTGCGGTGGCGGGCCGGTCCTGTCCGGAGCTTTTGACGCCTTGAGGCAAGTCGCCGGTCTGTTGGATATGCCCATTGCCACAACCGTATCCGGTCAGGGTTCTGTCGCTGAAATCGACCCGCTGTCTTTGGGCGTTGTCGGGTCGAACGGCGGCGTCCCCGCGACACGCGCCGTTGTCGATCAAGCAGATGTTGTCCTGTTCATTGGATGCCGCGCCGGTTCGGTCACAACCGAACGGTGGAGAAGCCCCGGGCGCGACGCAACGATCATTCACATCGACAGCGATCCCATGGTGATTGGTGCAAACTACCAGACCGAAGTGGCAATCTGTGCAGACGCCCGTCTGGCGCTGGAAGCTCTGGCCCGTGCACTGGAAGGTCGGCCGGACCTGAACCTTCAAGGTGGGGTGGAAAAGGCCCGCGCCGCGTGGGATGCCAAACTGGCGGCCTTTGCGCCCTTGGCCGCAAGCCGCGAAATGCCGATCCGGCCCGAAACTGTCATGGCTGCGTTAATGGATATTCTGGATGACGACGCGATAGTTGTTGCTGATCCCGGCACCCCCTGCCCCTATTTCAGTGCACACTACCGTTGGCAGAAACCGGGGCGGCATTTCATCACCAATCGAGCCCACGGCGCGCTTGGCTATTCGTTAGGTGCGGCGATGGGTGCGCATGTCGGGCGCCCGTCGGTCAAGACCCTCGCTGTCATGGGTGACGGTTCGTTTGGTTTCACCTGCGGTGAGTTCGAAACGATGGTGCGGCACAAGATGCCGATCACCTCGATCGTCTTTTCGAACTCGGTCTTCGGCTGGATCAAGGCGGGTCAGGATGCGGGCTTTGGCCAAAGATTCTACAACGTTGACTTCAACCGCACAGACCATGCCGCCGTAGCGTCTGCCTTTGGTGTGAAATCATGGACGGTCAAAGACCCCGAAGACCTGCCAAAAGTCTTGAAGCAGGCCATCGAACATGACGGTCCCACCTTGGTCGACATCCATTCGCAACAGCTTCACGACGCGGCCGCGCCCGTTTCCGAGTGGGTTGCGTAAGAGGCTATTGACGGGGTCAGTTGGTCCAGAAACTCCTGAGCGATCCTGGACAGGGGGCGACTTTTGGCCGTGATGATTGCAAGCTCCAGCATGACCGCTGGTTTGAAAGGGCGGGTCTGATATCCGCTCTCTTCATCGAAGGTAACGGTAAAGGGGTCGATCATGGCGACCCCCATGCCTTGCTTCACGAAGCTAAGCAGGTTTTCAGACAAGTGCGTGTGAATCTGCGTACGCCATACGCGCCCGGCACGCTGGAAAATGTCTCGGGTTTTTCGGTGCGTCTGATGCTCCGGCCCCATGACGATAAAAGGCTCGTTTTCCATAGTTTCCGGCGTCAGAACGTCATACGCCGCCAACGGGCTGTTTTCAGGGAAGGTCGCCAGCGTTTCGAACTGAAACACCTGGTAGTTCAGCGTGTCGTGCAGGATCGGCATCTCAACGATGCCGATCTCAAATAGGCCAGACGTCACCCACTCCTGAATCTTTGACGAATATTGCGACTGAAAGCTGACGGACAGGTTCGGGCGGCTTTCGGCAAACCGCGCGATCTCTCGAGGCATGAAACCAAAAGACAACAGGTGCGGGGCAGCAACCTGTAACTGACCGGGATGCTTGTTCTGTAAATCCGTCACCGCTTGGGCAACGTGATCCAACCCACGCACTACGGTGTCGACCTCATGGTACAACAGTTCGGCTTCCGGGGTGGGCAGCAAACGGCCTTTGTTGCGCTCAAACAGAGGCAATCGCGCCTCTCGTTCCAACTGTGCCAAAAGGTTGCTGATGCCGGGTTGCGAGATACCAAGAACCGACGCCGCCCCCGTCACGGTTCCGGTTTCCATGATGGCGTGAAAGGCTTGAAGCTGGCGAAAACGCAATGACATCGGCAATGTATCATTTCTTATGATGAACTGTCGAAGATATAGTATTTGAAATGATATGCTGGTCAAGGCAGGCTTCCGCTTATCTACAGGGGACCGAATGAGCGATCTGTCACAGAAAATCACGGGCTATGACCTATGGCACCTAAAGCTGCCGGTAACCTCCCGGCGGGATCACGGTATTGGATCTGTGGAAGGCGTTTGTGAGGTTGTCATCTTGCGGCTGACATCCGAGGACGGCACGCAAGGATTTGGCGAAGCATCACCGTGGTCGGTGTTCACCGGCACCCCAGAGGCGACCTTTGCCGCATTGGATCGATATCTGCGCCCAATTGTTTTGAATGCGCGTGTCGGTGACAGGTCCGCGATCATGGCGCGCGCGGCTTACGCCGTGGCGCATTGTACAGAAGCCAAAGCGGCGCTGGAATCCGCGCTGTTGGATCTTGCGGGCCGGATCAGTAAGGTTCCAGTCTGGTCTTTGCTGGGCGGCAAGTTCCGGGATGCAATCCCGCTCAGTTGCTCCATCGCCAACCCGGACTTCGCGCAGGATATCGACCTGTTGGCAAGGTTGCACGACGATGGTGTCCGGATCTTGAAACTCAAAACCGGGTTCAAGGATCACGCCTTTGACATCATGCGGCTGGAATACCTCGCTCAGAACTGCCCCGAGTTTTCGGTGCGCGTGGATTATAATCAGGGACTTAACATCGAAGATGCCCCGGCACAGGTCCGAGACGTCGCCCGGTTCGATCCCGATTTCATCGAGCAGCCCGTGCGCGCCCACCACTACGGCATGATGTCCAAGCTGAGGCAAATGACAGATGTTCCGCTATTGGCAGACGAGAGCGTGTTTGGCCCTGAAGACATGGAGCGCGCGGCACGCGAGGGGATTTGCGACGGTGTTTCCGTCAAGATCATGAAGTCCGGAAGCCTGACGCGCGGTCAGACCGTAGCGCGCATTGCGGCTGCACACGGTCTGACCGCCTATGGCGGCGATATGTTCGAGGCTGGGCTTGCCCATTTGGCGGGCACGCACATGATTGCCGCGACACCGGAAATCACTCTGGGCTGCGAGTTCTATCAGGCGTCGTATTTTCTGAAAGAAGACATTTTGGAAGAACCGTTCCAGGTCAGCAATGGACAGGTCTGCGTTCCCGACGGCCCCGGGCTTGGCGGCAAGCCCGACTTGAGCAAACTGGACCACTACGCAGTATCCAAGGCGGTGGCCGCGTGAGCGAGAAGAAGACCATAGCCATCATCGGGGCCGGAATTGTCGGTGTATCCGCTGCAGTCTGGCTACAGCGCGATGGCCATAACGTGATTCTGATCGATAAGGCCGGGCCGGGCGAAGGAACTTCGCACGGCAATGGCGGAGTTTTGGCGTCTTGCTCTATCATACCCGTGACGGTTCCGGGGTTGCTCGGCAAAGCACCCAAGATGCTTTTAAGCCCTTCTCAGCCACTGTTCCTGAAGTGGGGATACCTGCCAAAGCTGCTGCCGTGGCTCAGACAATACTTGAGCCACGCAAATGCCGCAGATGTTGAACGGATCGCTGCGGCCCTGACGCCCATCGTGGGCGACAGCCTGAACGACCACAAGGCTTTGACTGCAGGAACCGGCGCCGAGAAATGGATCGTCCCCAGCGACTATCTGTTCCTTTATGAAAACCGCGCCCATTTCGAAAGCGATGCCTTTGGTTGGAGCATTCGGCGCAAGCAAGGTTTTGCGTGGGAAGAATTGGAAGGCAAGGCGTTCCACGATTACGACCCCGTATTCAGCCCGGACATCGGATTTGCGGCCAAGCTATCAGACCATGGCCATATCACCGATCCGGGGCGGTATGTGAAAGATCTAGCTGCGCATGTTGAAGATCAGGGAGGTCGGATCATCCGTGCCAATGTCGAGGATGTCACGCGCGAAAATGGCAGCGTCACAGGCGTGCGCGCGGAAGGTGAGACCATTGCGTGCGACACAGCCATTGTAACGGCTGGCGTTTGGTCGGGACCATTGGCAAAACGATTGGGGGTTTCTGTTCCTCTTGAAAGCGAACGTGGGTATCATCTTGAATTGGTGGAACCTTCCGCAATGCCACGCAGCCCGGTCATGGTCGCCTCAGGTAAGTTTGTTGCCACACCCATGGATGGGCGCATACGCTTGGCGGGAATTGTAGAGTTCGGAGGGTTGGATGCACCGCCCTCACGCGCACCGTTTGAATTGATGCGCAAAAATGCCCGGGCGGCTTTTCCGGGCATAACATGGAAGGAGGAAGTGGAATGGATGGGGCACAGGCCCGCCCCGGCTGACTCGATCCCGATCATTGGCGACGTGCCCGGTATCCAAGGTGCTTACATGGGCTTCGGACACCATCACATTGGCCTGACAGGCGGGCCAAAAACCGGACGTCTTCTGGCGCAGATGATCGCAGGCAGAACCCCGAACGCGGATGTGAGCGTTTACGCGCCGTCGCGCTACACGACATAAGAACAAGCTGATGAAAAACATCGGTATTTTGAAACTCAATAGGGAGAAAACGATGAAAAAACTGACAAATCTTCTGGCAGCGACAGCTTTGACCACAGCTGCAGCAGCACCGGCCATGGCCGAAAAATGGGACATGCCAATGGCCTATTCGGCGTCGAACTTCCATTCGGCAACAGGCGCTGAGTTCGCAAAATGCGTGACCACCGGTACAGGTGGCGAGATCGAAATCGTTACGCACCCTTCCGGCTCGTTGTTCAAAGGTGCTGATATCAAACGCGCAATCCAGACCGGGCAGGCCCCGATTGGTGAGCGCCTGTTATCCGGTCACCAGAACGAAAATGCTCTGTTCGGGTTTGACTCCATCCCGTTCCTGGCAACGTCGTTCGACGACAGCGCCAAACTTTGGGAAGCTGCCAAGCCATCTATCGAAAAAGTGCTGGCCGAACAGAACCTGACGTTGCTGTATGCGGTGCCGTGGCCGCCTCAGGGCCTGTATTTCAAGGACGAAGTGACTTCTGTCGCCGATATGAAGGGCATCAAGTTCCGCTCGTATAACAACGCCACATCGCGGTTGGCTGAATTGACCGGGATGCTGCCCGTGACCATCGAGGCTGCGGAAATCAGTCAGGCTTTTGCCACCGGTGTTGCGGATTCGATGATTTCTTCGGGTTCGACCGGCTACGACCGCAAGGTCTGGGAAAGCCTGAAGTACTTCTATGAGGTCGATGCCTGGCTTCCGCGCAACTACGTGATGGTGAACTCGGACGTCTGGTCGGGCGCTTCAGACGCCAACAAAAACGTCATAAAGGGGTGTGCCGAGTTAGCCGAGTATGCGGGGAACTGGCGCGCCAAGGAATATACTGGTTTCACTCTGCAGGGTTTGCGGGATGGCGGTATGACAGTTGGTCCGGCATCTGACCAAATGGTGCAGGAATTAAAAGAGATCGGCGTGACCATGACCAATGAATGGCTGGAAGCAGCCGGTGACGAAGGCAAGGCCATCGTCGAAACGTTCAACGCGTCTCAGTAACCTTTCGAATTGGGCGGCGGTTCATCCTGCCGCCTTTTTCGCATCCAATCAAAACACAGCGGGGACAGCATGGCGGTATTGCGAGGGCTTCGGTCCGTACTGGACTTTATCTATCAGGCGGCGGGGGTACTTGCGGCTCTCAGCCTCATTGCAATCCTGCTGTTGATCGTCGTGCAGATGCTCGCCCGCTGGACCGGTGAGGTGTTCCCCGGAGCGCCCGACTATGCAGGTTATGCCATGGCCGCCGCGTCCTTTCTGGCCTTTGCCAATGCGCTGAACCGAGGCAGCCACATTCGCGTTTCAATCCTTCTGAACGCGGTGCCCGACAGTGTCCGTCGCATATTGGAAGTCTGGTGTTTTGCAATCGCCTCAGCCGTCATGTGGTATTTTTGCTGGTACGCTTACCGCTTTGTCTATTGGAGCTGGAAGTTCAACGACATCAGCCAGGGACAGGACAAAACTGCCCTTTGGATCCCGCAATCTGCAATGTTGATCGGTGCTATCATCCTTGCCATCGCCCTGACCGACCACCTGATCCACGTGCTGTTCAAGGGCGACCACCGCATCACCCGCGATCTGGCCGACCAGAGCCACGGAGAGTAAGCCTATGGAAAACCTCTCTGTCATTATCCTCTTTCTGTTTGTTCTCTTCACCTTGCTGGGCACCGGCGTCTGGGTTGGTTTGGCCCTGATGGGTGTTGCCTGGGTCGGGATGGAGCTGTTCACGACCCGCCCCGTCGGGGATGTTATGATCACCACCATCTGGTCGGCATCGTCGTCATGGACCCTGACCGCACTGCCCATGTTCATCTGGATGGGCGAAATCCTGTACCGAACGCGATTATCCGAAGACATGTTCAAGGGCTTATCCCCATGGATGGCCCCTTTGCCTGGCGGGCTGGTACACACCAATATCGTTGGATGTACGGTTTTCGCGGCCGTCTCGGGCTCCTCAGCGGCCACGCTGACAACGGTTGGAAAGATGTCGATCCCTGAGCTGCGTAAGCGCAATTATCCCGAGCGGATGATCATCGGGACATTGACCGGGGCCGCCACACTTGGGCTGATGATCCCGCCCTCACTGACCCTGATCGTATACGGCGTGACGATCAATGAATCCATAACCAAGCTGTTCTTCGCCGGAATTCTACCGGGCCTGGTACTGGCGTCGATGTTCATGGGCTACGTAGCTATCTATTCCAAGCTCGGTAAGGATTGGAGCCCCGATACCGAAACCAAACTGAGCTTTTCCGAGAAAATCAAAAATTCGCGTTTTCTGCTGCCTGTAATACTGCTGATCATGGTGGTCATTGGGTCAATGTATCTGGGGTACGCCACCGCGACCGAGGCCGCAGCATTTGGGGTCATCGGCGGGCTGCTATTGGCGGCGGGTCAGGGATCGCTGACTTGGAAAACCTTTACTGAAAGCCTGATGGGAGCCACGCGCACCAGCGCGATGATTGCCCTCATTCTGGCGGGCGCAGCCTTCCTGTCGCTGTCCATGGGCTTTACCGGCCTGCCGCGTGGCCTGGCCGATCTGATTGCCGGATGGGAGTTGACCCGGTTTGAACTGCTCATGGTGCTGCTGGTCTTCTACATCATTCTGGGCTGTTTTCTGGACGGCATTTCTTCGGTCGTGCTGACCATGGCCGTGGTCGAACCCATGATCCGTGACGCCGGGATCGACCTGATCTGGTTCGGTATCTTCATCGTTGTCGTTGTTGAGATGGCACAGATCACGCCCCCGATCGGGTTCAATCTGTTCGTCATGCAAGGCATGACCAACCACGAGATGAGCTACATCGCACGGGCGGCCATTCCGATGTTCCTGATCATGGTTCTGATGGTCTTTATCCTGATCTGGTTCCCCGATCTCGCGACTTGGTTGCCCGAGAACCTGCGACAAACCCCTGGAGGGTAGATAAGCTTTGAACCCGCTTCATCTGGCGGCGCGTCAAGGTCCGTATGTACTGATCAGTGGTCTGGTCGCAGGTCTGCTGCTGCCGGCCTTGGCTGAACCGATGCGGGGCCTGCTTCCGCCCCTGGTTGTACTGTTGCTCTTCGTCACCGTGCTGAGGATGGACCCAGAAGCGATCTTAGGATCGCTGGCTGACCTGCCCAAAGTGGTAGTCACGATCGTTGGGTTTCAGCTCGTGATTCCGATGATCCTGTTGGGAATAGGATATGTCGGAGGGTGGATCGGAACGCCAGTCCTTCTGTCCTTGCTGATCATGGCCGCGGCCCCTTCCATAGCAGGCAGTCCGAATATGTGCATGATGATGGGGCACGCACCAGAGCACGCTATGCGGCTAATGGTGGTTGGCACAGCCCTGTTGCCCCTGACGGCACTGCCCGTTTTCCTGCTCATGCCCGAGTTGGGTGACATTCAATCTGTTTTGTGGGTGGGTTTGCGTTTGTCGCTGACAATCTTGTGCGCAACCGGAGCAGCCATTTTCGTAAGGCGCAAAGTGCTGCGAAATCCTTCGCAATCCATGCTTTTGAACTTGGAAGGATTGGGCGCAATCACTCTGGCCGTTTTTGTTATCGGATTGATGCCTGCAGTCAGTGCCATGGCCTTGAAAGACCCCGCCACTGCACTGTTTTGGATCGTACTCGCGTGCCTGGCCAATTTTGGCAGTCAGATCATAGTGTTTTTTCTGACGTCCGGCAGGCTACCGCAGCCGAAGGCCACAGCCATGTCGCTTATCGCAGGCAACCGGAACATCGCCCTTTTCTTTGTAGCGTTGCCAATTGACGTGACCGCACCCGTCATGGCCTTTATCGGGGCCTATCAGATTCCAATGTACCTGACTCCAATGGTCATGCGGCGTTTTTACAGAAAGAAAGATCCCGCGTCCGACTGGTGAAAAAGCGTCGAAGTTAGCACCAAACCGGGTAATCATTTGTGTTAACACTTATGCCGCCAGCTTCGGATTGCATCCGGTTTTTGAAAGTTTCGCAAACAAGGGCTACGCCCCGCACCGAAAATCGGTACAGGGCGGGTTTCTTGCAATGATCAGTCGCAGGCCGCGGTAACGATCATCTCGACCTTCAGAATATCGCGGGCCAGCTTCGCCTCGCCACAGGCGCGGGCAGGCGCGTGGCCTTCGGGCACCCAAGCGTCCCAGACGGCGTTCATTTCAGCAAAATCCGCCATGTCTGACAGCCAGATCACACATTGCAAGATACGCGTCTTGTCACTGCCAGCTTTCTCCAGCAGGTCCTCGACTTTGGCAAGGATGTCGCGGGTCTGATCAGCCACCGTGGCGGCATCCGAAACCTGACCGCACAGATAGGCGGTTCCGTTATGCTTGACGATGCGGCTCATGCGCTGGCCGGTTTCGATGCGGGTAATGGTCACGGCTGGTAACTCCTGTCGCGGGTGGGTTGTTCCAAACGGGCGATAGAGCGAAACAACCCGAACTGCCAGCCCCGATATTCAGGAATTCAACACTTCCCGGACGGTGTTGTCAGTCTCGCCGGATCGGCAGTGCGCATATACTGAGTAATCAACTCTTTTGCGGCGTTTTGAACAGGTCTTTGCGCAGAGTCATCAAAGCGCCGGGGTCGATCTTTGCCTGAATAACAGTGGTTTCATTCGACGCGATGGCTTGCTCCAGCGCTGGCCCCATATCACCCGGGCCATCGACCCAGATACCTTTGCCACCGCACAGCTCTGCGAATTTGTCAAAGCGGGGCGAGCGGATTTCGGCACCCAGCAACCGACCACCGTAAAACTCCTGCTGATAGGCTTTCTCGGCCCCCCATGCTTCATTATCCAAAACAACAATCGTGATCGGAAGGTTGTTCTGAATAGCCGTCTGAATTTCGATCATCGTATAGCCGACGGCGCCATCTCCCATGAGGGCTATGACGGGGCGATCCGGTGCTGCCGCCTTGGCCCCGATTGCGGCGGCAAGGCCAAAGCCGACAAGGCCGAAGTCCAAAGGCGTGATCAAAGACATCGGCGCATAATGTGCCAGCCGGTCGGCGGCCTGCAGACACGTGTTGCCGGTGTCCAGTGTTACAATGGCATCTTCCGGCAGCGTGTCGCGGATTTCGGCCAGCGCTCGGCGTGGGTGCATGGGCAAGCTCTCAAGCGCTGCCTCAGCGGCGCGCTCGGCTGCAAGGTCGTCCATATCGGCACGAAAGGCCGCGCGCCAAGGATCACAGTTTGGCCGGGGCGCAACATCGGCCAGAGCTTCGGCTGTCAGGCGGGCGTCGCCTTGCGCTGCGATTTCGGCCGGGAAGTACCGACCAACCGCTGCGCCTTCGATATCGACATGGGCGATCCGGGTGTCGACTCCGACATAATCGTTGGAATGAAAGGTCGAGTTGAACCCAAGCCTGGCCCCCAGAACCACCATGACATCTGCATCGCGGGTCAGCCCACTGGCGACCACGTTACCACGTGGGCCAGCCTGCCCCGCAAACCACGGGTGCCCGTGGGGCATGACGTCGGCATGGCCGGTGGAGGCGACGACCGGTACTTCAAGTTTTTCGGCCAGCGCCGTAAGGGCATCACGCCCTGCCCCCCATTTGAATCCCCCACCGGCAAAAATCACCGGCCTTTCGGCCTCTGACAGCAGCTTTGCAATGGCGGCTATGTCCGAGGGCGCGGCAGGACCCGCGCGCGCAATATTCACCGGAGCAGGCTCAAAGGCTGGTATGTCTGCGGCGAACAAGTCACGCGGGACATGCAGCACCACTGGGCCACGCCGTCCTGTGTTTGCCAACCGGATGGCGTCTTCAAGAATCGGTGCAAGCCTCGCAGTGTCTGTCACCATGACCGAGCGTTTGGAAATGGGCGCAAACAGCGCGACCTGATCGATTTCCTGAAACGTGTCTTTGCATTGATCGGCGCGAGTGATCGCTCCGGCAATCACAACAAGCGGTGAATAGGCCAGTTGCGCCTCGGCCACTGCAGTCACAATGTTGACCACGCCGGGCCCGGCCTGTGCGCCCAGAACCACACCAGGTTTACCCGTCATCCGCGCCCAGGCATCGGCCATATGACCCGCAGCCCGTTCGTCGCGTGCGCCCACATAGGCGATCTGACCGCCCTGATACATGGCGTCGTAAAGTTCGAGCATCGAACCGCCCAACAATCCAAAAACGGTATCGATGCCGTTGGCTTTCAGAACGCGATAGACGGCTTCTCCGCCATTTATGGTGGTCATGTTCAGTCTCCGGAAATTTGGCGTTCGATCTGGCGGGCAAAGCGCAGCAGCCGTTCATCCGATCCTTTCGGGCCGGTGATGTGAAGACCCACAGGCATACCGTCCGAAGACTGGCCCATGGGGATAGAAACCGATGGAAGCTCCATCGTGGGTGTCAGAGTGACTGTGCGCCAGTCCTCGGTGATTTCACTGTCGCGCAGGTCAGCGCTGAACGGCATGCCAGTAGCGGTGGGCCAAAGGGCAAAATCATAGCGGGTGAAAAACGTGACAACCGAGTCCCAGACTTGACGGCGCGTCGTTTGATAGGCGATCAGATCAGACAGGCTTTGCCCATCACCCTGTGCGCAGGCCGTGCGGTAGCTCTCGCCTGCCAATGACATGTCTGGATTCAGAGCCGCGCGCATTTGCAAGGCGCATTGGCCCCGAATGATGTTGTTATGTGCAAGCAGCGGGGCAAGGTCCGGGGCCATGTCTTCATCGACGTGCCAACCCAGATCGCGGCACAGATCAGCAACCGGGGCCAAAGCCGCCTTTACCGAAGGATCAACACTGGCCCCAAAGGGCGCCAGGCTCAACGCCGCGCGTCCGACCGTCAGCGGGATGTCCAACGTGGCGGGGTCCGGGTAGCTGCCGGTAAAACCAAGGGGCTGGTTGGGCGTCGACCCCTGCATCACGCTGAGCATCAAAGCAAGATCTGAGACGGTGCGCGCCATCGGGCATGGAACGGACAACCCGTCGAAAGGGGCCGGGTTCGGATCCATAGGCACCAAACCCGATGTGGGGCGCATACCGACCACACCACACCACGCGGCAGGTGTACGGGCACTGCCCCCAAGATCCGAGCCATCAGCAAGCGCGACCATGTTGGCGGCCAGCGCGGCCGCGGCGCCACCAGAGCTACCCGCGACCGTCCTTTCAGGGTTTAGCGGGTTGCGCGTCGTGCCTGCTAAAAAGTTCGTGGTTTGACCGGAAAAAGTGAACTCGGGCGTGTTTGTTTTGCCAACAATAATGGCGCCAGCCGCCCGCAGGCGCGCCACGTGGAGCGCGTCTTTTGTCGGGACATGTTCGGAAAAGCTTTTTGACCCGTGTGTGGTGCGCAGACCGGCGGTCTCAAAGCAGTCCTTGATCGCGATGGGCAGCCCGTGCAGCGGCCCGGCAAACTGCCCGCGCACGGCCATCTTGTCCAATTCATCGGCCCGAGCACTTGCGGCGTCCCAGTCAAACGTGACAAAAGCGTTCACCCCGGCTGTGTCGTCTTCGATACGGGTACGGTACGCGTCAAGAACTTCAACACTACTCAGGGTTTGTGCGCGCAGATCGGTCGCAAGTTCGGTCGCCGATTTCTCAATGATATTGTTTCGTTGCAGCAAGTGTCACTCCTCGGATCGCGGCCGCAAATTCTGCGGGTCGAGAAGCGCATCCTGATGGACGGTCACCGGGATGTCACGATTCAGAATTCGGACACTGAGACCTGTTTGCGGCGTACCTTTTCGGACAAACAGCCAGCCAAGCGACTTGCCAATCGTGTACCCGTACCCGCCCGACGTCGTCAGACCCACGGGATTTCCGTTCAGTAAAACCGGTTCTCCACCGTGAATGTCGATGTGATCTGCATGTAGCTCTGCGTAGAACAGCTGCCATGTCGGATCGCGTTTCAACAACGCGTCGCGGCCCAGGAAATCACGCCCTTCGCTGACAACAAAACGGTCGAGTCCGACGTCAAGCGGGCCAACATCCGTGGTCAGTTCGCCACTTGCGCGATAAGCTTTTTCCATGCGCATCCCGTTAAAGGCATAGGAACCCAGATCGGTCAGCCCATGCTTGGCCCCCGCTTCGAATAGTGCGTCATAGAGATCACCGATCTGACCTAACGGCGCGTGCAATTCCCACCCCAACTCGCCGACAAACGAGACACGCAAGACATAGCAGGGAATGCCCGCAACACGGATTTCCTGCCCCGAAAGCCATGGAAAGGCGCGGTTGGACAGGTCGGCATCGGTAAGCTCGGACAAGATACGGCGCGACGCAGGGCCGGACAACGCCAACATCCCCCAATCCGCCGAACGGTTGATCATGGTCACATCCTCGCCCGGACGGATGTGTGATCTGATCCAGTCAAAATCCGGGGCGGCCCGGGCGATGGGAGAGCCGGTGAAGAACCGATCCTGAGCAATCCGCCAGATTGTGATCTCGGTCTCGAAACGGCCATGTGACGTCAGCAAATGGTTCAAGCTGATCCGCCCGTCTTTCGTCGGAATACGGTTGGCCGAAAGCCTGTCCAGCAGAGCGCCTGCGTCCTTGCCTGAGATTTCGAATTGGGCAAACGCGCAGAGGTCTATCACACCGGCAGAATTGCGGGTGGTTTTAGCTTCGGCGCTGGCGTTTTCGTGCCAGCGCTGATGCCCCCAGCCGATCTGTTCAACTTCTCCCACTTCACCGAAATAGCGCGGGCGTTCCCATCCGGCGATTTCACCGAAAACTGCGCCCTTGGCGGCAAGCCGGTCATACAACGGGTGCTTTCTCAACGGCCGCAGGCTGTCGAACTGCTTGCCCGGACACGGCGTGTCATGGCGGCGCATGAACTCGTCCTTGGTGCGCTCGACGATGAAGCTGTCCGAGGCGAAATCTCCGTAACGGCGGGGATCGAAGCCACGCGTGTTGATCTCGGCCTCGCCATGCACCATCCAGTCGGCCAGCACCTTGCCCGCACCGCCGCCCCACGCCAACCCGATGGACGAACCACAGGACAGCCAGACATTTGGGGCACCAGAAGGCCCCACCAACATCCCACCATCGGGCGTGTGCGTGATGGCCCCACGCACGACACGTTTGATACCAAGCTCGGCCAAGATCGGCATTTTGTCGAAGGCCACCATAAGAAAATCGCCGATCGAGTCATAATCGGCCTGAAACAGCTCATTCTCCGCTGCCCAAGGCGCACCTTTGGGCATTTCCCAGACTGTCGGGCAGACATGGCCTTCATAAATTCCGATCAAGCCGGATTTCTGTTCCTGCCGGATGTAACCGCCATAAGCATTGTCGCGCATCACGGGTAGCTCCGGCCTGTCGGCGAACAGCGGCACGGTATCCGTCACAAGGTAATGATGCAGACAGGACACCGAGGGGATTTTCAAACCGAACCACTCACCAACCTGATTGGCGTATGAGCCGGCGGCAATCACCACATGTTCGGCCAGAACGTTACCCTTTTCCGTCTGCAGCAGCCACATATCGCCTTTGCGAGAGGCCCCGATCACCCGGTTGTGTCGTTCGATCCGCGCACCGCGCGACCGGGTTGCAGTGGCCAGCGCCATGGTCACACTTGAGGGGTCGATATGCCCATCCGCATAGGTACGAACCGCGGCCTTCACGTCATCAACCCTGTAAAACGGGTTGATCTGCGCCACCTCGTCCGGGCCGATCAGATCCATTGGCAGGTCCAACAGCTTGCCCACGCCCATGATCGATTTCATCCAATCGACTTCATCGTCGGTGGTGGCAATCCGGATGCCGCCGACTTCGTGCCAGCCGATGCTTTGCCCGGTTTCGGCCTCGACCCGCTTGTAGGTTTCAATGGAGGTTTTGTTGATCCACCCCATAAGGCGGCTGCCAACCGCATGGGCGATCTGACCGGCGGCGTGCCATGTGGAACCGCTGGTCAGATCTGCTTTTTCAAACAGGATCGTGTCAGTCCATCCGTTTTCCGCCAACTGAAACTGCGCGGCAACGCCCATGATGCCGCCGCCTATAATGGCTACCCGTGTGGATTGGATCGTATCGCTCATGCGAAAGCTACCTTTGCGGGTTTGAGAGAGGCTTTGGCGGCAAAGCCTGTGCAAGCGATCTCGGCTTCGAAACCGTCCACAACTTCCTGTGTTTCCAGAAGATCCAGCGGAGCGTTGATCAGCCCAAGCGCCACTGAGCGGCCAAACCGGTAACTCCACGCGGCCGAGGTGATCTGGCCCACAACTTTGCCATCGAAGTAAATAGGCTCATCATGCAAGGGGATCGCAGCGGGATCGTCAAACAAGATCGAAACGATGCGCCGCTTGGATTTGTGGTCCTGCAAGGCATCTTCACCGACAAACCCGGTACCCTTGGCGCAGAATACGCCCAACCCGGCCTCAAGCGGTGTGGTACCCGGTGTCAGTTCGTGGCCGAAAGCCCTAAAGCCACTTTCGATGCGAAGCGATCCGCTGGCATAAAGCCCTGCATGGCTTGCCCCAGCAGCGACCAGCGCCTCGTGCGCAGCCATCGCCATCTCGGCCGGGATGTAGAGTTCATAGCCTTCTTCGCCGGTAAAGCTGAGCCGCCCCGCCCATCCTCGCGCCAGACCAATCTCAACCGGGGCGAACCGGAAGCGTTTCAGTTCGGGCACAGGTGTGTTTGTCGTGGCTTGCAGAACCTCGCGCGCTTTCGCTCCGGCGAGTCCCAATATGGCATATCCACTAGTCACATCAGAGAACTCGGCACGATAGTTATTCCTCGTGTCCCGCATCCGTTGCATCACACGGACGGTCTCATTGGCGCCGACGATCATCAGATAGGTTTCAGGCCCATGCCGCTGCACGGTCAGATCACTTTCGACACCGCCGCGCGCATTCAGAATCTGAGTGTAGGCGATACGGCCCTCGGGGATATCCATTTGCGCGGCGCAGAGCCGGTTCAGAAAGGCACATGCATCCGGCCCCTGCACCATGATCTTGCCAAAGGCGCTTTGATCCAGAATGGCCGCGCCGCCGCGGCAGGCTTCAACCTCTTGTCCAACCTGATCGCGCCAGGCTGGTACACCAAAGGTCAGCGGCAGATGGGCGGCTTCACCGCCGAAATGCACCGCGCGCTCCCAACCTCCACGGGCTTCGAATTGCGCTCCGGCGGCCACCAACCCGGCATGAATGGGCGACCGGCGCTGACCTCGCGCTGTCTTCATCGTGCGCCCGGGAAAAGGATTGTCATAGTGCCGACCCAGCACCTCGGGGATGCGGGCTTCCAGCGCGCCAAGGACGTTCATTTCGGGGCTGAACCGGCGAATGTCGGCCTCGTTCAGCTCCATAGTGGGTTCACCGGCAATAATCCATTCGGCCAGCGCTTTGCCTGCTCCACCCGCCAGAGCAATACCGGTCGAGTTCATCCCGCCCATCAGAAACAGCCCCGGAACTTCGGGGCTTTCGCCCAGAATGAACTGACTGTCGAGGGTGAAGCTTTCAGGCCCGTTCAGCAACATCCGCACCTCGGCCCGTTCCAGCGCCGGAATACGGCGCAGGGCGTTTTCCATCATCGGCATGAAATGGTCCCAGTCCTCATCCAGCAGATCGAATGAGAAATCGGCAGGCAACTTTTCCAGCGGTAGACCCTTGGCGTGTGGCTCGAACGAGCCCACCAGCAGCCCTTCAACATCGTCACGGGCATAAAGGAAAGCGTCCTGATCGTTCAACGTGGGCAGATGTACGCCTTTTCCAAGGGCCTGAACCTCGGGCAAGGGTTTGGTCAGGATGTAGAAATGTTCACAAGCATAAAGCGGCATGTGCGCTCCGGCCATGGCCGCGACCTCGCGCGACCAGAGCCCACAGGCGATCACAACCTCGTCGGCCTCAATGACGTGGTCACCGACCTCGACGGCTGATATCCGACCGCTTTTCTTTTGCAGGCCAGTCACGCGGGTATCTTCAAAGATCTGAACCCCTCGCGCCCGTGCGCCTTTGGACAGCGCCAAAGCCACGTCAGAGGGGTTGACCCGCCCATCAGAGGGCGACCAGACAGCGCCAATCACATCATCAACCTCGATCAGCGGCCACAGATCCTTGGCACGGGTCGCATCCACAACCTCGGCCTCAAGCCCGAAGGCACGGCCAAGCGAGACTTGACGTTTGATATTGATCAGCCTGTCTTGGTTGGTGGCAAGCGTCAATGAACCCGTTTGAGTCCAGCCCGTAGCTTGCCCGGTTTCACGTTCAAGCTCGCTGTAGAGGTCGATGGAATAGTTGATCAGCTTCGTCAGTGTCGCCGAAGGCCGCAAGCGCCGCACCAGACCGGCCGCGTGCCATGTGGTGCCGCTGGTGAGTTTCGAGCGTTCCAGAACAACGATGTCCTTCCGCCCTTCGCGCGCCAAATGATAAGCGACCGAACAGCCGATGACACCACCGCCGATGATGACGGTGCGGGCATGGGTGGGCAATGTCATGACAGCACTCCGTCGCGGATGAGGTCGGATACGGTGTCGCGGAAATGCAAGACCGCCTCGTCGATCAGGTCGGGCGTATGTGGCAGACCAGTGACGCAGGAGGTGAAAGACATGAAGTCCACGCCTCTCTCCAACAACCCGTCTCGCAAACCTTTGACAACAGCGGGGGGTGTTTTGCGGATTGCGGCGGCATCCAGCCCGTCAATGGATCGCCCACCGAAATAAAGATGGCAGGTCGAGCTGTCGCCATAGGCCAATGCTTGTACGTCCAATGCTCGGAATACGGCGTTGAAGCCATCGCGCAGGCGCGCGGCCATTGCATCGGCGTGGGTCTGAACGTCACCGGTCGATAGGATTTCCATCGCCTTGACCGCACCGGCAGCCACCAAAGGGGCTGCATTGAAGGTGCCCTTGTGGCTGACCGGAGGCGACAGCCCGTCGCGGGTTTCACTGGGGCTGAGCAGATCCATGATATCAGCCCGGCCGACAACTGCCCCACCAGGCAGACCTCCGGTGACAATCTTGGCCAGCGTGGTCAGATCCGGTGTCACTCCGTCACGCGCCTGCCGTCCCCCTGGCGACCAGCGCAGGCCGGTGATCACCTCGTCAAAGACCAGCACATGACCAGTTTGATCGGTCAGAGCTCGCACCCCCTGCAAGAACCCGTCCGGTAGCGGGACCGAACCGTAATTTGCGCCGGATGCCTCAACAAAAACGGTTCCGATCTGCGGGTCGCTGTCCAAAAGTTCGGCGACAGCGCCCAGATCTGGGGGGGATATCACCGTCATATCGGTGACAGCGTGCGGTATACCCAAAGAAGGCGCTGTGTTGATGCCGGGTTTGGCACCTTTCATCAACATGTCGTGCCAGCCGTGGAAATGGCCATCGATGCGCAGCACTTTATCACGGCCCGAATGCGCACGGCCCAGTCGCAGGGCCAGCATCGTCGATTCCGTGCCGGACCCCGTGAAACGTACCCGCTCGGCAGATGGAAACAGACGGTTTAGCCATTCGGCCCATTCGACCTCAAGCGGATGACAATCAGCAGTATAGGGCATCCGCGCCATCTGCTGGGCGACAGCTTCGGCGATTTCGGGATGGGCGTGACCCAGTATCTGACTGGCAGCACCCATTTTGAAATCAATATAGCGCTTGCCGTCCACATCCCATTTCTCGGCCCCTTTCGCCCTCTCGAAATAGATCGGGTGTGGGGTTTTATACCGCAACTCGTGACTGACACCGCCGGGCATCACGGCATGGGCGCGGGCGCTGAGGCTTTGACTTTTCATGAGGATCTGCCGGTTTGCTGTCGTGTCAAACGAATGTCGAAACGTGCGCGCAGCGCCCGGTCAACATCATCAGGAATGTGCTGTGGGAAATGGCCAGACATTATCTCGCGCGCTTTGTCCCGCGCGATGTCCCCCACTGATCGACTACCGTCTTCCTGCCATTCCCGCGGTGTCTTGCGATCCCCGATTTCAGGGTAGAAATAATCTGATTTCATCCGGTTGAACGTGTGTTGTTCGCCCAGATAGTGTCCTTCACCCCGACAAACGTCGGCGATTACATCGGCGGCAATATTCTCTGACGTGGCCTCGATCCCGCGTAGGGTCCGCAGGATATTGCCCAGCATATCATTGTCGCTGACGTAGGCCGCGTGGCTGACGCCCAGCAAACTGGCCTGCATTCCCGCAGCTTGAGTAACGATGTTCGAGCCCGCATGGGCTGCCATGGTCACAGCCAGCGATTTCTCGGCTCCGTATTGCGCATCCAGACATTTGGCGTCGGTAATCCCAGCGATAGAGGAGGTTGGCAGATCGAAATGCCGCCCCATCTGCGCAGAGCCAGCCATCAGAATCGCTTGTTCTCCACCGCCGCCGCACATCGAACCGGTGCGCAGATCTGCAACCAGCGGTTTGGGCGCAAAGATTGCCTTGACCTCTGGGTCAACAAGGCGGGCGAACACAAGCCCCGCCAGCGTTTCGGCCACGGCCTGCACCAACGATCCGGCAATGGTGGCCGGGCTGGTTGCCCCAGCTTGTCCGGCGCTGATCAATTGTACCGGGAAACCCGCCAGAATTGCGGCCTCGAGCACCTCGCATGCTTCCTCGGCAAAGCGCATGGGTGGCACGACGTGGCACACCATTACGGTCAGGAAAGGTCGGGCGCGAAAAGCCGCCTCGCTGCCGGCGACGGCATAACATAGCTGCGCAATCGTGGGCACATTTTCAGGCTCGCTGATCGACATCGACACATGTTTGGACGTGCCTGCCAGACAGGCATAAGCGGTGTTGAGGTCCATCACCGCATTGTCTTCGATGTCCCGGGCGACAACCGAACGGCTGAAATGGTGGATGTTTTCCATCTGGTCGACAATCCGAGCCGCGTCATACAGGTCAACCAGTGTTGAATCCCGGTAGTCGCCCGTTTCAAGGTCAAACACGCCCGGGGCCGCACCGCCGCTGGACATGTGCACGCGGGCGTTGCTGATATCTAAGTCGTGTTCAGGTGTTTGAGCGCAAAGGGAAAAGTTGCGCTTTGCATCAACAATGGACTGTTGCACCAACGCGCGGGGGAACAGCAAACGGTCGTCGGCCGTCATCGCCCCACCGGCCGCAAGCACCTTTTCGATCATCGACGGAATAGCCTGGCTCAGGCCAAGCGTTTCCAGCAGCGTCAGCGCCGTTTCTTCAACCAGCGCCACCTCGTCAGGCAAAAGCGGCTTAAACCGCCCCCCATTGACACCCGGCCAGACCGGAGGGTTCAACGCGGGTTCAGTTGTTTGGTTCAGCCGCTGCTTGCGGCCGCGCCTGCGGGCGGTAGAGGTCATTTTTCATGAGTCCAGTTTAACTACCTGTAATAGTTGCAGCCATAATGGCCTATTTACAAATGGTCTTTCCTCAGCAACTAGTGAGCTGGACTCATTAGTGAGGCGCTCATGCTTCCATCTCTATCCGCGCTGCGCGCTTTCGATGCTGCGGCCAAGGCTGGCAGTTTTCGTGCTGCGGCCGAGCGCCTTGCGGTGACACCAACGGCCATCAGCCACCACATCCGTGGACTGGAAGGTCAACTGGGCACGTTGCTGTTTGAACGTGTAGGGCGTGAAGTCAGGCTGACAGAAGATGGAAAGCGGCTGGCCGAGACAACGGCGCAGGCGTTTGGACTGCTGGAAGACACGGTTGGAACCCTGCGCAGAACGTCACGCAAGGTTGTGCGCCTGGCTGCTGGACCCATTCTGACAGCCCGATGGCTGATGCCGCGCATCAGCGATCTGTGGCAGAGTTTCCCAGGGGTTGAGCTTGAGGTCGTGCCCTCTTACCGCCCGCGCATGGGCGATCAGACGCATGCAGATATTGTCCTGAGCTGGCATCGCCTGGCGGACATGCCACGTGGTGCACTCAAGTTGCTGGAACTACGGCCTGTCGCTATCGCCAGCGCGCAGTACATCAAACAATACGGGCCAATTGACACGCCCGAGGACCTGCTGAACAAACCTATCCTACACCAACGTAACCACTGGGGGTGGCTTGACTGGTTTGTCGCAATGAACGTGCAGCCCTCATCCGCGTTGGCGGGTGTGATCTTTGAAGATGCTAATATTCTGTTGCGCGGCGCAGCCGAAGGACAAGGTGCGGTTGTGGGTTGGTTGCCGCTGATCGATCAGGACCTCAGAGAAGGGCGCGTGTTGCGCCTGTTCGACGAAGATATCAAACCAACGCATGGCTATTTTGTCGAAGCCCAGGACGAAAGCCGGGACCGACGCGAAGTTCAGAACGTGCTCCAGTGGCTGGTTTCGCAAGGTTGAGGGTGTAACCGGCAGTGCCCAGCCTGTGAGTGGCGCGTGCGCATCGCGTGTCACGATGCACTTGATGGTTTTGAGGTCCCACACCGCATTTTGGGCAGGACCAATTGTTTTGGACGCGTGCAGAGGTTTAACCGCGCAGCCTTTCGCCCTTGGGGTCGAATGGAGCCTCTGCCAGAACTCGGCCTATGTGCGGCGTTCCGATCACCTGGATCACCACCTCATCACCGGGTTTCGCCACTTCGGGGTTGCGGAACCCAAGGGCAAGCGACTTCCCGACCGAATACCCGTACGCCCCGGATGTGACCCGGCCCACAGGCGCACCATCGGGCGAAAAGATCGGCTCGCTGCCGGTCGCGTCGGCGTCTTCGGTCACATCCAGTTCGAACACGGACAAAACCTCGCGCGGGGCATTGTCCTTGATCGCCAAATAGGCGTCCTTGTGCAGGAAGTCCTTGTCCAGTTTGATTAGCCCGGTCAATCCGACTTCTTGCGGCCAATACTCCTGAGAATACTCCCGCCCCCAGGACCCATAGCCCTTTTCGATACGCAATGCCCCCAACGCGCGTCCACCAACCGGGCCTCCGCCGCAATCCTTGGCAGCGTCAAGCAGTGGGGTGTAAAGCGCAACCTGATCGTCTTCGGCGCAATGCAATTCCCAACCCAGATCGCCGGTGAAGCTGACGCGGATGGCCACACATTCCACACCCGCGACGGTGATCTTCTGCGACCGCATGAAGCGGAACGCTTCGTTCGACAGGTCGGCGTTGGTCAGACGCGACAGCGCCTCGCGCGATTTCGGGCCAGCGATGTTGAACCCGGCGATGCGATCGGTCGCAACCTCCAACGTGGTGCCCTCGGGCATTTCGACCATTTGGAAGAAGCGCTGATGATAGCGTTCGGCCATGCCTGAGCCGATCATCATGTATTCTTCGTCGGCAAGCTTAGTGATGGTGAAATCACCCGCCACGCCACCGCGAACCGAGATCAAAGGAGTCAGGCAGCTTCGCCCCGCCTCGGTGGGCACGCGATTGGCGACCAGACGGTCCAGCCAGTCATAAGCGCCCGGTCCCTTGATCACGTAATTGGCAAAGTTCGAGATATCGATGATACCTACGCTGTTGCGCAGCATCTTTACCTCGCGCCCAACCGGATCGAACCAGTTTTGGCGCGTAAAGCCGGTGGTTTCTTCGGTGCCGGGTTCATCGGCAAACCAAAGCGGGTGTTCCCAGCCGCAGTTGAGCCCAAAGACGCAGCCCATCTGTTTCTGCATCTCGTAAGCGGGACGTACGCGGGCCGGGCGTCCTGCGCTGCGCTCCTCGTTGGGGAAGTGGATCTTGAAGCGGTGGATGTAGGAATCCTGCACGCGCGCTTTGGTGAATTTCTTGTCGGCCCAGTCACCAAAACGGGCCAGATCCCAAGCGAACATGTCATATTGCGGCTCGCCCTCGATCATCCATTGCGCCGCCAAAAGGCCCAGACCACCAGACTGCGAAAACCCGGGGATCAACCCCCCGATCAGAAAATAGTTCTTCAGCTCGGGCACCGGCCCCCACAGCATGTTTGAGTCAGGCGACCAGATCATCGGCCCGTTGATCACCCGCTTGACCCCGGCGGTTGCCGCAACCGGCACCCGCTCGGTGGCGCGGATGACGTTTTCCATGATCCGGTCCAGATCGTCGGGGAACAGGTCATGCGCAAAGTCCAGCGGCGTGCCGTCTTCGGCCCAGAACTTCATGTCTTTCTCATAGGCACCGATCAGCAACCCGTTGCCTTCCTGCCGGAAGTAGTATTCGCCGTCACGGTCGGCGATCGAGGGCAAACGGCGGCCCAGATTGGCCACTTCGTCGATGGCTTCGGTCACGAAATACTGGTGTTCGGTGGGTTGCAGCGGCAGGGTCAGGCCCGCCAGTGCCGCCACTTCACGACCCCAAAGGCCAGCGGCATTGACCACCCACTGGGTATGAATGTCGCCCTTGGGCGTACGCACGATCCAGCTGCCATCGGACTGTTGTTCAGTCCCAATGACCGGGCAGAACCGTTCAATCGTGGCCCCCATGGCCCGGGCCCCAGCAGCATAGGCGTGAGGAACACCCGAGGGGTCCACATTGCCACCATCGGGTTCGTACATGATGCAACGAATGTCATCGAACTGCGCCAGCGGATGGAGTTCTTTCGCCTCTTCCCGGCTGACCTCGTGGAAGTTCAGACCATAAAATCGTGCTTTGGCCTCTTGCAGGCGCAACTGCTGCTCGCGTTCTTCGGTCTGGGCCAGGTAAAGCGACCCGGGTTGAAACACCCCACAGCTTTGGCCGGTTTCCTTCTCCAATTCTTTATACAGGTTCATTGTATAATGCTGGATACGAGTGATGTTATTGTTGTCATGCAGACCATGAATGTTGGCGGCCGCGTGCCAGGTCGAGCCGCTGGTCAACTCGTCCCGTTCCAGCAGGATGACGTCAGTCCAACCGAGCTTGGCAAGGTGGTACAGGATTGAAGTACCGGCAAGACCGCCACCTATGACAACAGCTTGTGCGTGGGTTTTCATCAGTAAATGTCCTTAAGCTCACCGCATTTCATGAAGTGATCGATCTGAGTTGAAGGGCTGCAAGTCTGAACTGACGCAATTCTCGGGGTTTGGCTCATGACAGGTGACGCTTTGTGTTGTCTTTCAAAATGTTGGTTTGGACCCTAGGGTGGTTCACATCTTGTGACATGCGAAAAAAACTGTGGCAAAGCGGTCGATTTTTCTGCGCGTCTGGCGCGCAGGTTTTTATCCGGTGTGTCCGTGCCGCACCAGACGAGGTCCGCTTAACCAAGCAGATCGCCCGTCTGTGCCGCCACCGTCATCAGCCAGTCTTGAAACAGCTGAACCGCAGGAGTGGCCCCCGTTTGCCGGAGGTTAGCATAATAAGCCCAAGGGCTTTCCAGATTCAGATCGAAAGGTTCTATCAACAAACCTCGATCCACATAGGGACGAGCAAGCGATTTCGGCAAGGCCACACATCCCAGAGATTTCGAGGCCAGCTCCAGCGCAAGATTCGAGACATTGGTCCTTGGACCTTCTTTCTGGTTCAGATCTTCCAGCCCGAATTCTACCGCCACCTTCTCCCAATAGGCGGGGCGGCCAAGAATGTGAATCAGTTGTGCACTGCCCAATTGATGCGGGTCCCTCATGGGTTGACCCGCGACACAATAGTTCGGGGCGCAGACAACAGTCAGCTTGTCCGTCCACAACCGCGTCAGGCCCTCGGCTACGTCGTCGACATGGCTAATGACGATCGAGATGTCTGAGACATTGGGATCGACATCGGTCCAAATCGTGCCGTGAACAGTCAGGGAAATGTCGGGATGCACCTCCGAGAAACTCTGAATGACATCGGGCAACCAGTTTTCGGCCAAGCTGACAGGACAAGAGACGACAACTGTTCGGGTATGAGGTCGCAGCACCAGAGATTGGGTGGCCACATCGATTTCCTGCAACGCATGGCGCACCGAGGGCAGATAAGCTTTGCCCACATCCGTCAGTGACAGAGACCGGGCGTGACGCACGAAAAGCGGGCGCTTTAGAAATTCTTCAAGCGAACGCACGTGATTGCTGACAGCCGACTGCGTACAGTTCAGTTCTTCCGCCGCGCTGGTAAAGCTGAGGTGACGGGCAGCGGCCTCGAAAGAGCGCAGAAAGGACAGGTGCGGCAGGTTCATCATGTGCTGTGATCCATGGCAGTTTACTTGTCGAGTATGGCGAAGCAGGCCCGGCCTTTTGTACTTTTGCGACAAAAAGAATTTTACATATGGGACAAGACGGATCTCATTGCCACAAAAATTCCGGGGCCAATGCCCTTGGATTGTTTTCGTGCCGCCAAAGTAAAAGGCGCATAATTTTCTGCCAAGACCGGTATCCAGACCCCCAAAACACAAGCAGGCAGGCCGTGGCGGACAGATTTCAAAATATTGCAGACTTTACCCTTGGAACATCTGTCGAGGATATCCCGGCCACAACGCTGAGAGCTGCCGCGCGGATGACGCTGGACACGTTGGGTATCGCGATCGGATCCGCACCGATGACGGCCGGGGTGATCGCACGCGAAACCGCCCGCGCACTCTATGGCGCGGGTGACGAAGCCTATGCTGCGCGAATGCTGTTTGACGGTCGCCCGGTCAGTGCCGCCGGAGCCGCCTATGCTGCCGCAACCCAGACCGATAATCTGGATGGCCATGACGGGTATAACCCGACCAAGGGCCATATCGGTGTGGCGGTTATTCCCGCGCTGGCGGCTGTGGCTGAAACGGTCAGAGATTTTTCAGGCCCCGAAGCTCTGGCCGGTGTCACCATTGGCTACGAGGTCGCTGGTCGGGCCGGGATCTCTTTGCACAACACCGTCAGCGATTATCACACTTCGGGCGCATGGAACGCGTTGGGAGTGGTGGCAGTTGCGGCTCGGTTACGCGGGCTGAGCGCCGAGCAGATGCGGCAGGCCATGGGGATCGCCGAATACCATGGTCCCCGCAGTCAGATGATGCGGGAAATCGCCAATCCCACCATGTTGCATGACGGTTCAGGTTGGGGTGCCTTGGTCGGAGTATCTTCGGTCGTTCTGGCGGAAAAAGGCTTTGTTGGCGCTCCTGCGATCACCATCGAAGCGGACGAGGTCGCGCCATACTGGCAAGACCTGGGGCGGTTTTGGCAGATGGAGCACCAATATGTGAAACCCTACCCGATCTGCCGTTGGGCACATGCCGCAATTGACGCAACGCGTGCGTTGATGCGCGATCATGAACTGAATCACACGGATATCGCGGCGATCCGGGTCAATACCTTCCGCGAAAGCGCTTGTCTGTTTCAAGGGATGCCAGACGATACGTCGAAGGCACAGTATTCCCTTCCGTTTGCGGTCGCCACCATGGCCGCCCATAGGCGGATCGGGGTCGAACACATCACTGGCGCCGGGCTATCGGACCCTTTGGTCGCGTCGATTGTCGATCGCATTTCCGTCTTTGAGACGGAACGCCACTCACGCCGCTTCCCCAATAGTCGGTTCGCCGATGTCTCGATAACACTGACAGATGGGCAGGTTCTGGACTCAGGCGATGTACACGCGCGGGGCGGGCCCGAAGCACCTATGGATGACGCAGAAGTGGACGAGAAGTTCATGGAGTTTGCAGCCCCCTCTTTGGGAACGGACCGGGCCGAAGCCATACGTAAAACGGTATGGGGGCTGTGCGCACCTGGCTCCAAATTCTCGGACTTGGCGGCGCTGCTTTATGATGAGCCGTGAGTTCAGGCGATTATAGAGGCGCGAGATCGAGCTTTGCCTCTGATCCACCTAAGAAGTATGGACGCCAGCAATAAATCGTTCTGCTCCGCCTTGTTTTCACCTAGCCCATTCAATTCTCAGGCCAGGATTTCAACGACGTGCACGAAGGTGCTAACACCCGCGAAAACTTACAAAAGAGAATAGATTGAGACTTGAAGACACGGCCCCCGTTTTGAACGGAAGCCGGCTCCAAGTATGCCAAGTCTTACGCTGGGGTGGACAACCCCAGTTGTTCAACAACGGCGCCAGCGGCTTGGGCCCAACGTTCTTTCAGTGCGCTGTTTCGATTATGACGCAAACCGATCGACGTCAGAAATGCGAACCGTTTCGGATCGTCTCCGCCAAAGGACACCGCGACACGGGGCCACCAATAGTCCACGGCACCTTGCATCTGCTCTGTCTCTCCGCTTTCTGCCAGCTTCACAGCACCCTCAAGCGCAAGCGCGCCATGATGTGCCTCGATAGGGGCGATCTGGCGGAAGACTTCCGCGAGGGGTTGGTACGAAACCGTCGAAAACTCAGCCAATTGCTCGGCCACCGCGCGGCTCATCAGAAGGTTCATGATCACGGCGTCGGTCCAGCCTGAGATCGGATAGTTGAACACCGCAAGACGCATGTCATGTTCACTGCGGGTCGCACCGACATCGTCATCGCGATCCAGCCGCGCGGTCCAGGGATGATGCGTAGCATATCGCTCGGTATCTGCACCGAACTCACCCATGATTTTCAGGACGCGGTCTGCGTGATCGGTTTTCTCGAGCACGATTTTGGCAGCCGCGATCCGTTCCTTGATGCCCGGCCCCTGGTTGATGATATCCGCAAAACCGGCGGCGCCTGCCAATTCGCTATCCACAAAGGTCGCCATCAGCTTCATCAATTCGGCGCGGTAGCGTGGTGGCACATTGGTCGGATTGGTCAGCACCCCGCCCGCGGCCAGATAGCTGTCAAGTGTCATGGCTTCGGTCATTGATCCTCTCCCTTTATTGGTCGTAGTCCACGACCACGCGGTCTGTTACCGGATAAGCCTGACAGCTCAGCACATAGCCTTTTTCGACCTCGTAATCCTCGAGCGCATGATTGGCTAGCATCTCGACCTCACCCTCGAGCACGCGGCAGCGACAGGTGGAGCACACACCAGCTTTACAGGCGTAAGGCGCGTCCATGGCGTTTTCCAAGGCTGCGTCCAAAATGGACTGATCCTTGGGTAGGGTTACTGTTTGGGTGGAGCCGTCGAGCGTAATTGAAGCGCTGGTCTGGTTCGCCTGCTTTCCAGCTTCTGCCGCAGTTGTCTTGCGCTTGGCCCGACCCGGTTGGGCGCTGGCAAAGAGTTCGAACTTGATCTGGTTGTCTTCAAGCCCGTGCTCCCGCAGCGCGGCGGCAATACCCAGCATCATCGGTTCAGGTCCACAGATGAAGGCCATGTCAACGTTCTTGATGTCGATCCAGTGTTTGAACAGCTCGCCGCATTTTTCCTGCGTCACGAGCCCCGTGAACAGATCAATCTCCTGGGCGTCGGTCTCAAGAATATGGATCACGTTCAGGCGGCCCATATAGAGGTTTTTCAAGTCCTCAAGTTCCTCTCGGAACATGATCGTGTTGACGCCCTTGTTGGCATAGATCAGCGTGAAGTGGGACTTGGGTTCGCGGGCCAGCGTTGTTTTCAGGATCGACAGAACCGGTGTGATCCCCGATCCGCCAGCAAAGCCGACGTATTGTTTTTCCGCGTCCGCTTCGATTGGCACGTGAAAGCTGCCCATCGGTGGCATCGCCTGCACAACGTCGCCAACGCTCAGTTCCGCGTTGGCCCAGCTTGAGAATGCTCCACCATCTACACGTTTAATACCAACCTGAAGAACGCCGTCATCCTTGCCAGCGCAGATCGAGTATGAGCGACGGAGTTCTTCGCCGTCAAAATCGCGCCGGAACGTCAGGTACTGACCGGCGGCAAAGTTGAATTGGTCCGCTCCGCAATTCGCGGGCTCAAGCGTCACGACAACCGCATCGCGGATGGTTTTGTGGATGTCGGTGACTTTCAGGTCATGAAAACGTGCCATCCGGTGCTCCTCCTCAGATGCACTTGAAATAATCAAAGGGTTCCAGACAGTCGGTGCAGCGCCAATGGGCCTTGCACGGGGTCGAGCCAAACTGGCTGACTTTTTCAACGGCCTCGCTGCCGCAACGCGGGCAACGTTCTGGTCCGCCCGCCGGTTGTGGCGGCGCGATCCCATAATCTTCCAGCTTGGCACGGCCTTTTTCACTAAGCCAATCGGTGGTCCAGGCAGGTGCTATGCTGGTTTCGATCCGTACATCGCCGATCCCGTGGTCGCGTAATGCGGTTTCGATATCCATACTGATGACGGACGTTGCCGGACAGCCGGAGTACGTTGGTGTGACCCTCACAACCAGCGTTTCAGCGTCCCAACGCACATCGCGAACGATGCCCAAATCCACGACCGAGATCACCGGAATCTCTGGGTCGGGAACGGCGTCCAGCCAGCTCCAGATCTGATCAGTCGAGGTCTGCATCTGCTCTTACCACTTTGCCCCAGGATAGGCGCGCTGCAACCATTGCATCTGTGTCAGCAGGTGGCCCAGATGCTCGGTATGCATTCGCCCGTCGCGACCGCCTTTATGAGCAAAGCGGCTTTCTGGAATAGTCAGCGTTGCCTGGGTCAGAATCCGCTCGACCAGAGCGTCATATTCCTCTCGCAGGTCGATTGGGTTCGGCGCGATACCTGCGGCGACAATCTTGGCGTCAACCTCGTCGCTGGCAAACATCTCACCGACATAAGGCCACAGATAATCCAAAGCTTCCTGCATCCGGGCATGGCTTTCCTCGGTGCCGTCACCAAGACCCACAACCGTGTCGCCCGAGCGTTCGAGGTGATAGGCAACCTCTTTGCTGGCCTTGGCGGCAATGGCGGCGACACGGTCATCCGAGGATGTCATCAAGCGCCCCAGCATGATCGAATGCCAAGCATCGAACAGGAACTGGCGCATCAGCGTGCGGCCGAAATCTCCGTTCGGAACCTCGACCAGCAGCACATTGCGGAAATCCCAGGCGTCGCGCAGAAAGGCCAGATCATCGGCGGATTTGCCGCCCTCAATCTCACCTGCCAAACCCAGCCACATCTGCGTCTGCCCGATCAGGTCCAGCGCGGTATTGGCCAGCGCAATGTCTTCCTCCAGGACCGGCGCGTGACCGCACCACTCACTGACCCGGTGGCCGAGGATCAGAGTGTTGTCCCCCATCCGCAGCAGAAACTGCAGCAAAGCGTCATTGGAAACCGAAACACTCATTACATCGCTCCCACTTCATCGGGAATGTCGAAGAAGGTTGGATGGCGGTACACTTTGCTTTCGCTGGGTTCATACAGCGGGCCTTTGTCGCTGGGCGACGAGGCAGAGATATTGTTGGCCTCAACCACCCAGATCGAAACGCCTTCGTTACGGCGGGTGTAAACATCGCGCGCGTTCTTGATCGCCATTTCCGCGTCCGGGGCATGCAGCGAGCCGACATGCCGGTGGCTCATCCCATGTTGGCCACGGATGAAGATTTCCCACAGGGGCCATTCAGTGTTCATCGGGTTTCCTCCTCAGGGTAAGCTTATTCAGCGGCCAGATTGCCAGCCTTTTTCTTGCGAGCATGGGCCAACAGCCCGTCTCGGACCCATTTGCCGTCGTCCCACGCCTTGTTGCGGGCCGCCAGACGGTCGACGTTGCAGGGACCATTGCCTTTGATCACATCGAAAAATTCGGACCAGTCGGGTTCCGAGAAGTCGTAATGTCCGCGTTCCTCGTTCCACTTCAGATCCGGATCAGGAATGGTCAGGCCCAGATATTCAGCCTGCGGCACAGTCTGGTCGACGAATTTCTGGCGCAGCTCGTCATTGGTGTTGATCTTGATCTTCCATGCCATCGATTGCGCGGAATGGACCGATTCTTTGTCGGACGGCCCGAACATCATCAGCGACGGATACCAGAAACGGTTCATCGCATTCTGCGCCATTTTCTTTTGTTCTGGCGTACCTTCGGCCATCTTGCGGATCGCGTCATAACCTTGCCGCTGGTGAAAGCTTTCTTCCTTGCAGATGCGGATCATTGCGCGCGAATATGGCCCGAAAGATGTCCGCTGCAGCGGTACCTGGTTCATGATAGCGGCCCCATCGACCAGCCATCCGACCGCACCGATATCGGCCCAGTTCAGCGTTGGGTAGTTGAAGATCGACGAGTATTTCATGCGCCCGTCCAGCAGCATCTCAGTCAACTCATCCCGGCTGACGCCCAGCGTTTCAGCGGCACAGTACAGATACAACCCATGCCCGGCCTCATCCTGCACCTTGGCCAAAAGGATCGCCTTGCGCTCCAACGTGGGTGCGCGGGTGATCCAATTCCCTTCTGGCAATTGCCCGACGATTTCGGAATGCGCGTGCTGGCCGATCTGTCGGATCAAGGTCTTGCGATACCCCTGAGGCATCCAGTCCTTTGGTTCGATCTTGATATCGGCATCAATCCGCGCCTGGAACTCTGCCAGTTTTTCCGGATCGTCATTCGACGCCTCGGATTTAACCATCTGAGCGTACATGTCCCGTCTCCTCCGTTACACGCGTTCAAGAATAAGAGCCGCACCCTGCCCGACACCCACACACATGGTGCAGAGCGCATAGCGACCCCCAGTACGTTTCAATTGATAAGCTGCGGTCAGCACCAGACGCGCACCACTCATGCCCAGTGGGTGGCCCAAAGCGATGGCCCCGCCATTGGGGTTTACGTGCGGTGCGTCGTCCGGCAGGCCCAGTTCCCGCAGGGTGGCAAGGCCCTGAGAGGCAAAAGCCTCATTCAATTCAATCACATCCATCTGTTCGATGCTCAACCCTGCGCGGGCCAGAACCTTTCGGCTGGCGGGCACCGGGCCGATGCCCATGACGCGCGGCGCAACACCCGCAACCGACATACCGACCACTCGAGCCATGGGGTTCAGTCCGTTCTTGGCCGCTGCCGCCTCATTTGCCATCAGAATGGCTGCCGCACCATCATTGACACCCGAGGCATTGCCCGCCGTAACCGTCTTGTCCGGTCCATTCACCCCTTTGAGGCCCGATAGCTTTTCCGCTGTGGTTCCGGGGCGTGGGTGCTCATCAGTGTCCATGATGATCGGTTCGCCCTTGCGCTGGGGCACTGAAACCGGAGTGATCTCATCCTTGAAGACACCCGCCGCATGAGCGGCCTCCCATCGGGCCTGGCTGCGCGCGGCAAAGGCATCCTGATCTTCGCGGCTGATACCATAGTCTTCGGCCACGTTGTCGGCGGTCTGCGGCATGGAATCCACGCCGTATTCCTGCTTCATCTTTGGGTTCACGAAGCGCCAGCCAATAGTGGTGTCGTAAACCGCATTGCTGCGCGTGAACGCCGTGGTTGCCTTGGGCATCACAAACGGCGCGCGGGACATGCTTTCCACGCCCCCCGCAATGGCCAGATCGTAATCGCCTGCCTTGATGCCACGCGCTGCCATTCCAACTGCGTCCATGCCGCTGGCGCAAAGACGGTTCACCGTTGTGCCCGGCACGTCGATCGGTAACCCGGCTAACAAGGCCGCCATGCGTGCAACGTTCCTGTTGCTCTCTCCGGCCTGATTGGCATCTCCATAGATCACATCGTCCACACTGGCCCAGTCGACCTGAGGATTGCGTTCCCTCAACGCCGCCAAGGGCTGAGCAGCAAGATCATCTGTGCGAACCGACGACAACGCCCCGCCATACCGTCCTATCGGTGTTCGCGTCGCGTCGCAGATGAATGCGTCCATCTCTGAGATCTCCTGTTCGCGCCCAAATTTATTAACCGTCTGGTCGGTTGATATTGAATCAATTGATTCGAGGCAAGCCTTATGTTACCTCACTACGAAATTTTTCAAGTTTTCTGTAACATATTGAGGCAAGACTTTATCATTTCGATGTTCGGACAGAATAGAGTTTCGAACCAAACAATACTTAGCAGACCAGTCGATGCGCGGGTCTAGGTAAACATCAATCACCCAGCACGGCTTCCAGCGATGCAAGACTTGGACGAGGCAACCTGTCCAGTAACTGCAACACCTTCTGGCGACACTCTGCACCTTTCCAGTCTGCAGGCAGAAAAGCGGGGGGCAAAGAGGGATGACGCAGGATAAGTCGCCGCCACCCATGCACGATCAGAACGCGGAGAACGGCGGTTTGTAAGGGGTCGTCCAACCCGTTGGCAGGCAAATGCCGCTCGACAAGCTGAAGCGTTGTCCAAAACTGCTCATAAGCTGCTTTCAGGGGTTCAGGTCCACACAAATCCCGCATCCAGTCGGGAACTGAAATGGCGCTGCTTTCAATCCCCAACAGATCCTCCAGCCCATCTGGAACTGGACCGGGCGCTATGGCAGTGGACGGGTTGACCGAGATATAGTCGCCAATAAGCATCAGGTCTGACAGCTCTTTCCGGGACCTCTCGGAAACGCTGGCGATAAGCACATGCCAGGTGTCGGGATTGTTGGTGTCACGGGCATAAATTCGTGGCGCGGCGGCGGCACTTTGGTCGCGACCAAAATCCGTCAAACGGTGCACACTGTTGCGCCCCACCCGCGTGCTTTCGATCCAACCTTCCTTGCGCAATCGGTGTAGCGCGACACGCGTCGCCTCGGACTTGATCCCCGCCAGACTGGTGAGCGCCGTGATCAGCGCACCGCTGATCTGATCTGACCCGCTTTGGGCAAGATCACCAAAAATCGTGACCAGCACTGACCATACCCGCTGCGTGCCGTTGGCAGTCAGCTGGCTGATGCAGGTTTCGAACCAATCCGGAGCCGTATCTTTCATACGCCATATATAAGCCGGACCGTGTGGAAATGCCATCCGACCTTGCAAGCGCACCATCGACTCAATGCTGTATCATGTTCGACACTGTGACTGCCGCCGACACCTCTGTGTCCGGGCCTGCGCCCACAAAACCCGGTCCGACGCACGGTTCTCAGTCTCAGTGGACTTGGTCTTAACGTCACACAAGGGCTGCGTCAGCGTCGGTTTCGGCGATCCAGCAAGCCACTGCTTGTTATGATCTTCGAAACTTGGTGTTCGCGTCTGTAGGCCATGATGTGCATACCCGACACACCTTGGATTTCGCGGATCTGCTGTATCAGTTCGATGCAGATCTTCTCGCCTTCAGCTGCCTGGTTTTCCGACCCCTCAATACGCGCGATAACATGATCTGGAATGTGAATTCCCGGCACGTTCGATCGCATCCAACGCGCGGCCCGCGCCGAAGCGAGCGGACCAACGCCAGCCAGCAAAAAGATCTGTTTATCCAAGCCCAGATCCCGCACTCTGGACATGAATTTCTCAAACCTCGGGAGGTCAAAGACATAGTTTGTCTGGATGAACTCGGCACCCGCCTTGACCTTTTTGGCCAGCCTGTCCGGACGCCACTCCAAGGGATCGACGCATGGGTTTTCTGCCGCGCCGATGAATAGCCGGGGCGGGCGACTGATTTTTCGACCTGAAAGAAACACACTTTCATCCCGCATCGTGCGCAAAGTGCGCAACAAAGAAACGGAATCCAGATCAAAGACTGGCTTTGCCCCCGGTTGATCCCCCGCCCCGACGTCATCGCCGGTAAGACACAGAACGTTTTTGACACCCAGCGCCGCCGCGCCGAGCACGTCCCCCTGAATGGCGATGCGGTTCCTGTCACGGCACGAGATCTGGTAGACGGCCTCGTAACCGGCCTGAACCAGAAAGGCCGAGATTCCCAGCGACGACATGTGGCAGTTCGCCCCCGAGGCATCGGTGGCGTTGATTGCGTCAGCAACTTCGCTCAGCGGCCTTGCAGCCTGATAAACATCATCGGGGTCCGCGCTGTCCGGAGGATTAAGCTCTGCCGTGATCGCAAATTTTCCGGCCTTCAGAGCAAGTTCAAGACGGCTGCCAGAGACAATACCTTCGGACAGTTCAGGGTAGGAATTGGTTGGTATATCTAGTCCCGTGGCCATGGTCCTATGTGTCTTTCTTCTCACCGGGCTCGGGGGCAAGCGGTGCCGTGGCCGGTTCCTTTTCCCGCGCGGATTTAAAGGCTCTGGCGACGGTCGAGCGGCGGACCTCTCGCGCTTCGCGCAGGCTGACGGCCTTCTCACGCGCGACACGCAACCAGGAAGATGTGCCTTTCAGCGAATGATCCACAGGCGGCAGGACGATTTCGATCTGGTTCCCGTGTCTCATCCGCGACGCGCCATCCCATGCGCAGACCCAGACACATTTCATCTCGGGCTTGACCTCACAATACCCACCCGGCCGGACACCCCCGCAAGGTCCATTCCGAAGGGTCTTGGGGCAGTTCATAGGACAGGACATACCCGTCGAAGACAATGCGCATTGCCCGCACATCTTGCAATCAAACAGAAAGGACTTGGTCCATCTTTCCAAGGTCGCAACAAAAGGCTCGACGCGTTCATACCCGATCCGTCGAAATACCGGGTCAAGCGAAACCAGAGAGGCTTCAACACGGCGATAGATCCATTCAAACGAACGAGAATGGCGGACTGCAAATAGTCTGACGCGATACATCCTGCTTCCTCCGACTCGTTGAATTTTTCGATCCGTGGAACTCTATCTTGGTGGGATGGACCTTTCAGAGCAAGCCTGCTCATCTGCGCGGGACACGAGGGCTGCGCGCCTGTTCAAACGAAGATGACTGCGAATGTGGCGACCCATCGGTTTCCAAAGCCATCGCGGATTGTTCGGTGTAGCGACCGCATGGCGCAACCCGAACCAGCGACCCCGTGCACCTGATGTCAGCCCCTGCCAGACAGAAATGCTTCACGGACCTTGTCCAAATCTTGCAAAATGATCCCAAAGGCGTCAGCCAGGGTCACTCCTTAAAAGCCCAGATGTGCCCTTCTACGCGGCGCTGTGGCGCGCCAAGAAACCCGAGAGCTTTGCCAACCCGGCCTTCAGGTCTGCTGTCGGATTGGTGTAGCCGAGGCGTAACCAGCCTTCCATATCCATGGCACTGCCCGGGGTCAGCATCACCCCCTCCTCCTTCAACAGCGCCACACACAGATCACGCGAAGACATGGGCAGGTCGTACTTCAGCAAAGCGGTGGTCCCCGACTTTGGAGGCACCCAAGTGATCAACGGTTCTTTCGCGATCCACGCTTCAACGATCTGCAGGTTCTCCCTCGTGATCCGCTGCGCCCGCGCCAAAATCCTGTTGCGGTTTTCCAGCGCCATAGCCGCGAACAACTCGTCAACTTGACCAACCGAAATGGTGTTGTAGTCCCGGTGAACCATCACCTCATGCAGCATGTCCTTAGGTCCCGCGATCCAACCAACCCGCAAGCCCGCCAGGGAATAAGCCTTGGACATGCCCGCTGTGCTGATCCCTTTTTCATAAAGGTCCGCAACCGCAGCCGTGAACCCATCGCCGGTCTGGTCGGTGCCGCGATAGACTTCATCGCACAACACCCACGCATCAACGCTGCGGGCAATGTCGACGATCTGCTCCAGCAACGCGCGATCCATCAGGGCGCCGGTCGGATTGTTGGGGTTGTTTATCGCAATCAGTCGCGTGTCTGGCCGCACCATCGTGCGCAACTCGTCCAGATCAGGCAAGAACTCGTTTTCAGGTTTCAGGTGCAACAACTCGATATCCGCGCCGATGCTTTCGGGGATCGAATAATGTTGCTGATAGGTCGGGATCACAGAAATCACGTGATCCCCGCGCGAGACAAGTGTCTGATGTACCAGCGCGTTGGCACCGATCGTGCCATGTGTTGTCAGGATATTTTCGCGCGTCTGTCTTTCATACAGCCCACAGATTGCGTCACGCAAACGATCCGACCCTTCGATCGCACCATAGGTCATCTTCATGGCCGACAGGTCACCAAGAATACTGTTATGCTGACCGGCCATTTCGAACAGTTCACCCAGCGTGATGGACTCAACACAGGTTTCCGCCAGATTAAGTTCGCATTTGGTTTCGAACTCATTCATCCACATTTCGACGCCGAAAGGTCTGATGTCCATGGGTCTCTCCTTAAGTCTCGGTCACGCCAAAGCCGCATCGTAAATGGCGCGCGCTATGAAAATATCTTCCAGACCCAGTCCAATCGAGCGGAAAAACACCGGCTTGCTGCCCGACGGTTTGTCACAGGATTCGGTTTGCAGTTCGGCAAGATCGCCACGGATGGCAGAGGCAGACCACCCAGCCTCGGCGGCCAGCTTCATTTCTCCGGCGGACGCAGGGGTGGTCGCGCGATAATCGCAATAAACCTCGGCGCTTTTCAGGAAGGCCGGGTCGACCTCATGTGCGTTGGCCACATTGGTACTGATCGACGTGACCAGAGCGCCTGGCGAGACTGACGCTGTGTCAAAGACAGGCGTTCCGGAAGAGGTACACAACATGACCACATCCACGCCCATTCCGGCCAATTTGGCGCTTTCGAAAATCTTTACGCGTGCATCTGCATCACGCCATTTCGCTGCAAGAGTATCATTGCCACTCAGACTTGGGGAAAAAACGCGGATCTCTTTCCAATCCCGGAGGGCCAGAACATGCTTCAGATGCGCTTGAGCAACTTTACCCGACCCAATTACCGCCAGTATTTCCGCCTCCGAGCGCGCCAGATGATCAATGGCCAGTGCTGTGGTCGCGGCAGTCCGTTCCGTGGTCAGTTCACCTGAATCGCACAGCATCAACGGCTGACCTGTCTTCATGGACATCAATACCGTCCAAGCGGTGATGACCGGCTTGCCAGGCTTCACAAGATAAGGCGACAGCTTGGCCCCAAACAATTCAGCGCCAGTGCTTGCACCCAGATAAGTGATGAAGTCGCCTTTGTCCTTTGGAAAAAGCGTCAGGGTCTGCGCCGGCTGCACTGCCTGGCCGCGTCCAAGCTCTGTGAACAAGGCACGCATCGCGCCCAAGGCGTCGACCTTCGACAAAAGATCCTGCACGGCAGCCGCATCGAATACCAATGCAGATTGGGAGGTGTCGGTCATGACAGGTTCCTTGCTATTCGGTCCAGACATGTTCCGAGTCTCTTAGCGTGCCCAATGAAATTGGAAAACTCTTGTGTATCCGGCTTCGGCGTCTTTTCACATTAACGACCGTCAATTGTCCATGCTGCGGCAAGGTCTAAATTGCCGATGATACGCGCAGCTTGAATCCGCTGCGCGTTGCAAACTTCCTTACCTCTAGTTTTCGGGGGAACAACTTCTTCGCTTTCTTTCTTCGCGGAAATACCCAGAGTTGTTTCCGCCAGGATTACGCAAATGCACGAACAAGAAACGAAAGACGACAGACGCAATTGCCAATACCGAAACACCGCGGCGCAAGACCATATTCCGTCGGCTTAGGAGTGCTCTGCGCGTTGACCAGATTGGACTAAACCCTCGCGCAGGCTGATTCTGCCCATGCAAGGGCATCAGAAGACAAGCTCGACCCAAGGCGATCCAGAACATTCTGATGGTAGGAGTTCAGCCATTCACACTCGGCTTCCGTCAACATTTCGGTCTGCAACATATCTGTCTGAATAGGACACCATGTCAGGTTCGAGAAGGTCAGGAACCCGTCATCTGCCTCGACAATTTCAAACAGGTTTTCAATCCGAATTCCGAACCTGTCCTGCTCATAATAGCCGGGCTCCAGCGAGAGGATCATGCCCGGCACCAGATCAACCGGGTTGTAAGGCTTTCCAATTCGCTGGGGGTGTTCATGCACGGACAGCCGGTGGCCAACGCCATGGCCTGTCCCATGATCGTAATCCAGCCCAAGATCCCACAGCGGTCGACGACAGATGGCATCGATGTGGTGGCCTTGCGTGCCATGCGGAAAGCGCAGGGTTGCTATGGAATGAAACGCCTTGAACACAGCCGTATAGGCGCGATCGTATCCCTGCGGACGGACCGGACCAAAAGCAAAGCTGCGGGTGGCATCGGTGGTGCCGGTTTCGTACTGGCCACCGGAATCCAGCAGGTATGTATCGCCGGAACCGATCGCCACCTGGTTGGCCTCGTGCGTCGAATAATGACACATCGCCGCGTTACCGCCCGAGGCAGATATGGAATTGAAGCTTTGCTCAAGAAAACCGGACTGAAGTCGACGAAAGCGCAGGATCGCATCTTCTGCCTCGCGCTCGGTAACAGGCTGTCCGCCATCGCTGCGGCGCGGGACTTCGGCGGCGAGCCAGGCGCAGAACTCAACCCATGCAATGCCATCTTCGATATGGCACGACCGCATCCCTTGCAGTTCTACAGGGTTCTTTATGGCCTTGCGTGCAGTCAGGAAGCTGGAATGCAGCTGCGCAATGCCACCAGCTTGTTCTATGGTCGTGCGCACGGCAACCGGCGAAAACGCGGGGTCGACCAAGACACTTTGTCCGGGTTCCACATGCTTTTTCACTGCGGGCAGGAACTCCTCAGGTCCGCAGATTTGAACCGTGTCCGGCAGGAATTCGGTCACATCAGAGTTTAGTTTTTGCGCCGCAACAAACCAAAACACCTTGCCGTTCGCGTTCACCAGAACAAACGACTGCGGGATTGGGTTGAAGGCGACATCGGCCCCCCGAACATTCAGCAACCAGGCAATATTGTCGGGCTGCGTCTCAACCAAAAGATCCGCACTGTTGGCCCGCATCCGGCTGACCAACTCTTCAATCTTATCACCGGTTGACTGGCCTGAAATCTGAAGCGGAAACGGCTCTATCTGTGCTGCTGTCGGCTGCGGTTGGTTCGCCCAGATTCTGTCAACGGGATTGTCCTCAACCGCGACCAACGTGCCTTGCTGGATCGCTTTGGCAAACCGGTCGAACTGGGCCGGCGGAACGTGCATCGGATCAAACCCGACCTGCCAGCCGGGCTGCGTCGCACCCGCCAGCCAATGCTCGGGCGGATCATTGAACAAATGGTGGTGCGAGAACAGTGGCTTGGGGCATTGGTTCGCCGCTTGAATCACATAGCGCCCATCCACAAACAAAGCGACCGTATCCATTGTTACGATGGCCAGACCGGCGGATCCGGTGAAACCTGTCACGTAAGCAAGACGCTCATCATGGGGCGCGACATATTCCGCCTGATGCGCGTCATATCGCGGCAGAACAAAGACATCCAACTGTCTGGCCCGCAGTTCGGCCCGCAAGGCGGCGACAATTGGGGCCCGGTTTGCATCAGGGGCGTCAAGCATGTGTATTGATCTCTTCAACATTATGACAGGCAACCTCGCCCTGCTCCTTAAACGGTTGCAAGGTGGGCCGTGTGGACTTGCAGATATCGGTGGCGTGACGGCAGCGCACATGGAACGGGCAACCGGACGGCATATTCAGGGGCGAGGGCAGTTCACCTTCCAGCTTGACCGCCCTGCCCCGATCATCGGGGTTCAGCGACGGAGCTGCTTGTAGCAACGCCTGACTGTAGGGATGCGACGGGGCGGAAAACAGCGTCTCGCTGTCTCCGATCTCGACAATCCGGCCCAGATAAATCACGGCAACCCGGTTTGAAACGTGACGCACCAAGCGCAGGTCGTGGGCGACAAACAGGATCGTGAGCCCCAGGGTATCCTGCAACTCCAACAACAGATTGACCACCTGAGCTTGCACCGAAACATCCAGTGCCGAGACCAGTTCATCCGCGATCAGAACCTCGGGCTCGACCGCCAATGCACGGGCTATCGCGATGCGCTGACGCTGACCGCCCGAGAATTCATGGGGCAGCTTGTGTTGCGCATCCTGCGGCAATCGCACCAGTTCCAAAAGTTCAGCGACACGCCCGGGTATGTCCGCTTCCGGGCGCATCTCATGCACGCGCAAAGCTTCGGTCAGGATCTGTCCCGTTGTCATCCGCGGATTGAGCGACGAGTACGGATCCTGAAACATCATCTGGACCCGGCGATTATACACCCGGTCCGAGCGCTGATCGGCCGCAAAGATGTCATTGCCATCAAAACGGATTTCACCATCGCTGGGTTTGTAAAGCCGCACGATACATCGGGCGAGTGTGGACTTGCCGCAACCGGACTCTCCAACGACACCCAGTGTTTCGCCCCGGATCAGATCCAGGCTGACACCATTCAGAGCGTTCACGACGCGACCCGGCCGGCCCGTCAGAAAATCAGCCGGGCTGCGCCCCAAAGGAAAGCGCAGATGCAGGTCGCGGATTTCCATCACCGTGGCGGTCATGCGGCATTCCCCTGAGACGTGGCAATCGGATTGAAACAGGCCACCTGCCGCCCTTCGGTGATCAGGGACAAGGCCGGGCGATCCTGACTGCATGGCGCAATGCAAGACGCACAACGCGGGGCAAAGGCACACCCCACTGGCAAAGCGTCCAGCCCCGGTGGCACGCCGGGTATGGAATAGAGAGGCGTGCGCGGCGGCAAATTCTCGGGCACCGAGCGCATGAGGCCGACGGTATAAGGATGACGCGGTTCGCGCAGAACATCCCTTACCGGTCCTTGTTCGACGATCCGGCCCGCATACATCACCGCAACGTTGTCGCAGGTTTGCGCCACGACACCCAGATCATGCGTGACCATCACCACGCCCATATCCAAGTCCTGCGCCAACTGAAGGATCAGATCGAGGATCTGCGCCTGAATGGTTACGTCCAGCGCCGTGGTAGGCTCATCCGCCAGCAACAATTTCGGGTTCGCCGCCAGTGCAATGGCGATCATCACCCGTTGCCGCATTCCGCCGGAAAACTGGTGCGGATAATCCTTCAACCGTTGTGAAGCCGAAGGGATGCCGACCAGATCCAACATCTCGATTGCGCGATCCCGACGCGCTGTGCGCGGCAGGTCGGTATGGGCGCGCAGCGTCTCTTCAAGTTGCAGACCAACCGTCAACAGCGGGTTGAGTGAGGTCATCGGCTCTTGAAAGATCATCGCGATCTCGCGGCCCTGTATCTGACGTAAGGCGCGATCTGCCATCCCGACCAGATCGCGCCCCTGCCAACACACCGCTCCGGTTACATCCCCGTAACGGCGCGCCAATCCGATGATCGAACGCAAAGTGACGCTTTTGCCCGACCCGCTTTCCCCGACCAGACCCAACACTTCACCCCGTGCGACAGAAAAGCTGATGTCACGCAAGGCAGCCAAGGCGCTGCCATTGCGGTAGAAGGTGGTGTTCAGGCCGTCGACCTGCAGGATCGGTGTGTTTTCGTCCATCCCTTACCCCCTCGGTCTCAACAGATCGGCCAACCCGTCGCCCAGCAGGGAAAAACCAAGGCCGGTCAGAACGATTGCAAGTCCGGGCATCAGGCTCAGCCACCAGGCGGTTGAGATAAAGTTTCGCCCTTCGGCAATCAGAACGCCCCATTCGGCCTGCGGCGGTTGCGCACCCAACCCCAGATAGCCCAGCGAAGAACCCAAAAGGATCACCAGCGCCATGTCGGTCATCCAATAGACAATCACGGGCGTGATCGCATTGGGCAGCAAGTGGCGGAATATAATGCGCCTGTCAGAATAACCCATGACGACCCCGGCGGCGGCGTAGTCATTGCCCATCTGTGCAATGACCTCAGCCCGCATCAGACGTGCATAATACACCCAATAGACCACTGAGATGGCGATATACATATTGACCAGCCCCGGTCCCAGCACCGCAACCACCGCGATAACCAGAACCAGAAACGGGAAGGTGATGACCGCATCAACGATCCGGCCAAAGATCATATCCGCGATGCCTCGGTAATACCCGACCAGCGCTCCGATGATCACACCCGTCACCAGCGCGAACACGGTGCCGAGCACAGCCATCTGCATATTGACCTGATAGGCCCAGATCACGCGGGACAGGCTGTCACGACCCAGTAGATCGGTACCAAACGGGTGCGACCAAGACGGGGGCTGACGGATCGCGTTGTAGTCAATCGCGTTTGGATCATACGGCGCAAATAGACCGGGAAAAATCGCTAGCAGGATTGAGAAACCGATGATCAGCATCCCGGCGACAAGACCAGGCTTGCGCAACGCCTTGCGAACGAAAGAAGGCCGGTCCGAACTGAAAGCTACATCACTCATTGCAGGCGCATCCGTGGGTCAAGGCGGCTCTGGAAAAGATCCGTCATCAGGAAAACCAGCGAGACCAACACTGCAAAGGTCAGGGTCAGACCCTGGATCAGCGGGTAGTCGCGCGCAAAGATCGCCTCGAGCATCAGCCGTCCCATACCGGGCACGGCAAACACTGTCTCGGTGACCAGCGTTCCGCTCATCAGATTGCCAATGGACAGACCCAGAAGTGTAACGGTTGAGATCAGCGCATTGCGCAACACGTGCCGTCCAAGGATCAGGCGCGACGGCAGACCCTTGGCGCGGGCGAACTGGACATATTCGGCGTCAAGCACCTCGATAATCGCGCTGCGCAGGTTCCGCATGATAATGGCCGAGGTGTAAAGCGCCACCGTGACCGATGGCAAAAACAGGTGATAGAGCTTTTCTCCAAACGTGTCCCCGTAACCGCCCACCGGAAACAGGCGCAGCTGTGCTGCCAAGAAAGTCAGCAGAACCAGACCGATATAGAAGACAGGCATTGAAAGCCCGATCTGGAAAATCGTGCGGATCACCGCATCCGGCCAACGTCCGCGATTGAGCGCGGCGACAAAGGCCAGCGGCCCCGCAATCAGCAGCGACAAAACCACCGAGTAAACGGTCAGAAACACTGTAATCGGCAGGCGGTCTGCGATGACGTCTATCACGTCCGTCCGCATCAGGATCGATCGTCCAAGATCCCCCTGCACCGTATTGCTGAGAAACAACCAGAACTGCACCAGCATGGGCTCGGTCAGACCCAACCGCTCGCGGATCGCCTGAATATCGGCATCCGAGGCGCGGTCACCCGCCATCGCAATGGCCGGATCACCCGGCAACATACGCACCAGCATGAAGATGATGACCATGACCAGAAAGAAGGTTGGCACCATCAGCAGCAGGCGCTTGAAGATATAGTTCAGGCTGGACACATCCGCACTCCGCGAAAAGGCCCCGCCGCCAGGGTGCGGCGAGGCAAAGGCTTCAGCTCTTACCGGCTGACTGTGGCTTCATCGAAGATGTTATTACCCAAGGGCGTCTGAACATAGCCCTCGACCGCAGTTCCCAGCGCCACTGCGAAGGGGGTCTCATACATAAACAGCAGAGGCGCTGCTTCGGCATAGAGGTCCTGCATCTTGGCGAACTTGGCCTTGCGCGCCTCGGGGTCCATCTCTTTCGCGGCTTCTTCGAAAAGCGAGTTGAACTCGGCATTCTCCCAACCCGTGCCGACAGCCTTGGCGGTGGGCGTATATCCCAGCCAGCCCACGACCTGGCTTGGGTCGTTTACATCGTTGACCCAGCCATAGGTGTGGATGTCGAACTCACCCGAGCGATTCTTGGCACCACGCGTGGCGCCATCAACCTGTTCGACCACCAATTCGATACCCAAAGGCGCCCACATCTGTTGCAATGCCGCAAAGATGGTCGCGTCATCAGCTGAACCTGCCAGCGTCGTCAGCGTGACCTCGGTCCCCGGTTCCAGACCGGCTTCGGAGATCAGCGCCTTGGCCTTGTCCATGTCGTACGAATAGAGAGGGCTAAGATCAGATGCATATTGAGTTGCCTTCGCCATCAGTGGTGAGCTCATCGGCTGACCCGCGCCGTGCAGAACCACACCGATCAAGGCATCTTTGTTGGTGCCATAGTTCAACGCCTGCCGCACGCGGGCATCCGCCAACGGGTTTGGCGATCCGTCAGCGCGCGTGTCGCGCGTGTTGATCGGAGAATAGATGATCCGAGTCGATGGGTAGAGCTGCATGTTGATGTTTGGATCAGCCTCCAGCTCGGCCACGCGGCTGAACGGGATAAACTCGGCTGCGTCTACTTCACCAGCTTGCAAGCTCAGTATGCGTGTGGCGTCATCCGGGATGATCTCGAAGTGTACACCTTCCAGATAAGGCAGCGGCTTTCCGTCCGCCCCAATACGCCAGTAGTGCTCGTTGGCGCAGAAATCCATCGAGGCCCCTTGTTCGAAACCGCAAAGATAGAACGGGCCAGAGCCGACGCCGGCAGATGTCGAGGCAAAGATCGCCGCAGATTTATTCTGATCCGTATCACCCGGTGCTGCGTCATATGCCGCTTTTGACACAACCGCCGTGTTGAACGTGGCCAGCATCGACAGAATCGTCGGGTCCGCATCCTTCAAGGAAATCGTGACCGCATTGCCATCGGCTGAAACGCTGTCAATCGAACCCAGCAGGCCCGCCCATGGGCTAAGATCCGGGTTCCGCGCCCGGTCCAGAGAGAACACGACATCTTCACCCGACATGGATGATCCGTCGGCAAAAAGAACACCCTCTCGCAGCGTCAGCGAAACCGTCTTGCCATCGTCAGAGACCGAAAACGTCTCGGCCAGCCCGGGCTCAACGGAATTCCCATCGGCACTGCCACGCAGCAACGTGTCGAAAAGGCTCCCGACCATCCAAATATCGGGGTTTCGATCCGCATAGATCGGGTCAATCAACCTTGACCCGTCGTATCGCGCGAAGTTCAGCGTGCCGCCTCTTTCCTGCGCTAATGCCGGCATTGCCAATGATGAGGCAACAACCAGTCCCAATACCGATTTCAAGTGCATTCTCTTTTCCTCCCGCAAAAGCATCTGCTTCATGCGATGGGAGAATACCCAGTTTTTAACAATACTAAAGTTTTTTTTAGTAACGCTGCAAATTTTTTTATGAAGGTGAATTTTCGTTTGCGGTGTTATTGATTGGTGAAGTCGTCACCCAAAGCTCAACCGCCTCGGTCTCACCCAGCACAATCGAGTAATGTGGCGTTGACGTGTCATGATGAATCACGTCACCCGGTGACATCGTAAAAACCTGATCTCCAAGGTGATATTCCAACTGCCCGGACAGCAAATAGCAAAAGGCTTCCCCGGTGTGGCACATGTGCTCGGATACATGCCCTGGTGGGCGGTGCACAATCTGTGGGTGAAACAACGCTCCGGCAAAGCCTGGACCCAGTTTTTCATAAAACCGACCACGCGTTCCAAGCGAATATGACTGGCGATTGTCACGCGCAACGTATTGCGAGAACACCTCGGGCACGCTGAGCAATTGTTCGACACTGGTCTGCAACGCGGCCGCAATCGACATCAAGGATGTCAGTGAAGGAGAGCTCAACCCGCGCTCAACCTGTGACAGAAATCCGGTTGTCAGCTCAGCAGATTTCGCCACCTGGTCCAGTGTCTTTCCCATTGCCTTTCGACGCCTGCGAATGGCCTGCCCCAGCTCGGTCGGCTTACCTTTCTGCTTGGATTTGGCACGCTCGGTAGGGGCTTGCATTCGTGGTCTCCTGAGGTTCGGAAAGTGCAAGCCATTCAATAGAATTATTTAGGGAAGATCAAAATTTATTTTTGTCTGCCTAAAATTCAGTGTGTCAGTATGTGGTGCGGCCATGCATCTTCGAGGCCCTTCTGCGATCTCGCCTTTCAGGTCATTCGTAAAGGAAATCGGTTCGCCGATCCTATTGATTCCTGCAATCGTCAATTTATCCCCCGCGCGCATGGCGGACATCCAATGAGCATCCACACCTGAACTGGTCCACCCCTATGTTTAGGAAACGGAGGACTAAGAATGGCCAACATGAGACCGAAGCCCGAAGAGATTGTCTCAAAGTTACGGCTGGTTGAAGTTCTGATGGGGCAAGGCATGTCCCGTCTTGATGCGATGAGACAGATTGGCGTTGTTGAAGGCGCCATTGGTTCGAGCCTAACGGAGAATGGGGAATGGGCGTAGATCAGTTGAAAGAACTGAAGCGGCTTCAAAAAGAGAACGAGCGATTGCGACGTGCAGTTTCTGATCTGACGTTGGACAAACTGATCCTGAGGGAAGCCACAAGGGATGAAGGCCGAAATGTAAATCATCCAGTGGATGATTTGCAGGCCTGAACGCGCAGCCCTACTGAGCCCCGCTCGTCGTCGTGCTTGTATTAACCATTTACTCAACCAGCTGAACGTTTCCAAGAGACGCGCCTGCGCGTGCTGGGGCAACACCGGGCCACGCAACGGCGCGCCCCACAAGGTCGCGCAGACGAAATGCCACTCATCAGCGCAGTTTGACAGTACGCAGCTCACCTGTACATGTCGCTGGATGACACCCGTTTCCGATACGAGGCGGGGCTCTTTCCGCTATTGAACGCGGTCTTTTATTCGCCCTCACGTCCAGCCATGATGGCCAGACCTTCGGCAACCGCGGTAAAAACCGAAGCAAAGGAATGCTCTGCCGCCGGAAACACGCGCCGCATCGTTTCCGGTACCACAGCCATCAGGCTGGAACCGCCAACATAGACGACACGGTCGATCTGATCTGCGCTGAACCCGGCAAGGCGCAGCACCTCTTGCGCTCCGCCATCCAAACGTGCTGCATGTGTAGCGAGACAGTCTGCCACCAGAGCATCGTTCAGTGGGGCCGACAGCCCTTTCTCCAGCATGTTCAATTCGATTGCCGGGTCCTTCGTGCCTGAGTTCACAGCAATTTTCCCGCGCTCTACCGCAAAAGCCAGTTCGTGGCCCAATTCATGCTCAAGAACCGCAGCGAGCCGACCTAACCGCTCGGGCGATTCCGCTTGCTTCAGCATATCACCAACCAAACGCCGGTTTTGCGCCGTATAGAGAAACGGGATCATCTCCCACGTTGCAAGGTCATTGAAGATCGCATTGGGAGTCTGCGATAGCCCGTCTCCAAAAACATCCCGGATCATCGAGCCTTTGCCCAATACGGGCATTACCCGATCTATGCTGATCGCGCGGTCAAAGTCCGTACCACCGATACGCACACCATAATTGGCCAGAATTTCAACCCCTGACGGACTGGCCTGAAAAACCGAAAAGTCCGACGTACCGCCGCCGATATCGACAACCACACCCGTCATCGACCCCCGCCCAATCGCGCCAGTTGCGACGGCAGCTGCGGCAGGTTCGGGACAAAATCGAATGTCCGTAAACCCGGCGGCCTCATAACACGCACGCAAGTCCGCCTCGGCCTGAGTTTCACGCGGGTCGTTCACACCGTGAAAGACCACGGGGCGACCTGAAACGACACGTGTGCACGGAACGCCGCGCTCGGCCTCCGCCCGCTGTCTCAGCTTACGCAAAAAAGAGCCGATGACCTCGACAAATGTCACCCGTTCATTCAGGATCTGTCGCTTTTCATGCATCAGCGTGGTGCCCAAGACCCGTTTAAGCGCCCGCATGAAGCGCCCTTCCAGCCCCTCCAGCAGCGCCTGGTTGGCTGTCTCACCGATCAGGGTTGCGCGCGTGTCGAAATCAAAGAAGAAGGTGGTGGGAAGCGTTGTCGCAGCGGCATCCACCTTCAGCAGTCGGGGCGCGCCAGCATCCAGATAGGCAACCGCTGAGTTCGACGTGCCAAAGTCGATTCCGATCCACGGGCTGGTAGGGGCCATGGCGCATGTCTCCGAGATGTATTTGCAAAGGACGCCGGGCCTAGAGTGTTCTCAAGCTGCGGTCAAGGCTCGGAACCCGATGTGTCATCTTGGTGGGCCTCATAACTGGCTTCCAGCTCGCTCCTTAAAAATTCGCCAAAATTCAAAGGCGCAAACTCGGCCCTCCCTGTGCCCGGAAGCGGTGCGATATCAGCAGATACATTCGGATCGAAAAAGAACGGCACGGAATAACGCTCTCGCCCACTGGAATTGATCACCCGATGTGGCGTGGACAAGAGCTTGCCATTGGACAACCGATGCAACATGTCCCCAACATTGACCACAAATGCATCTTCAATCGGCGGCGCGTCGACCCAATGGCCCGAAGGTGTCTGAACCTGCAAACCTCCAACATCATCCTGCGCCAACAGTGTCAAAACCCCAAAGTCCTTGTGTGGGGCTGATCCGAACAGATCATCCGGGGCTTGCGGGGGCTGTGGCGGATAGTGCAGCAGACGCAACCAGATCGTCGGCTCTTGAAACGCCGCAAGGATCGCACGATCCTCTACCCCAATTGCGTCCAAGGCCAACCCTAACAGCTTGTGACCCAATCCGGTCATCGCTTTCGCGTAGGTTTCGCAGGAATCTCGGAACCCATCCAGTTCCGGCCATTGATTTGGCCCGGACAGATAGACATTCGGGTCAACCTCTGCGTCCTCTCTCATCATCATGAACGACGCAGACTGGTTCGGCTTTGTCACTTTGGCCAAATCGGAGTTCACGTCCGTCGACGTGTTTATGGCGATATAACCGCGATGGTTTTTGTCGAGAGCGATGGCCCCTTTTGCAGCCCCTGACAAAGCGTGAAACCGTTTCGAGGCAGCAAACACGGCAGCGCGCACATTCGGGTCCACCCCGTGGTTTATCACATAACCAAACCCCGTCTTTCCATACGCCTCAAGGAATTCCAGCGACAGTTTGGTTGTGTCTTCGCCATGGATCAAGGGTGCCAGATCAAGCACTGGAATTTCGGTAAATTCATTCATCTCAAGTATCCGGATAAAGTTTCGCCCAGGTGGTACATGCCGGGAACCGCTATCCTGCGAAACGCTTTCGACGATGAGCGCAGTGGCGCTCCAGGATAACAAGATGAACAAACTTTGACATATGTCGAACGCTAGGGCGGGGCGCAACATCGATCAACCCTGAAATTCTGTCAGCCCCTAAACTGTCATCACGGTCCCACGCAGACAACCAGCGTCGTCTTGGTTTCGAAATGCTTGCGAATTGTTGTCCCAATACCGCTTGTGACATTTGGCAGGATGGCAGCTGCATTGCCCTGTCAGCTCATGAGTGCCGACCTAAGTCTCTGGTTCTACGGCCGCCTCTCGGGCTGTAGTAAGCCGCTGCATGACGCTGTCCAAGCCAGCTTTCAGCGCGTCTGTTCCACCGGCTTCAGAAAAAACCTCAAAGACCTGAGCATTCAACCCCGCCGGTGTCGAATGTTCGGAGCGCAGCACATCAAACGATTTTCCAGGGTTCTCCACCGCCGTCTGCGCCAGCCCCGCAAATACGCCGCTCAGGTAACTTCGCGCATCCTCTTGCCCGATCCCGCTAGATTGCATCCAATCCGAAGCTGCCTCAAGTACGCCGAAATACGTCCCCATCAGGGCGCTGGCGGATGCAAACGCGTCGAATTCTTCCACGGTTCTGGCGCTGACCACTGTGCCAAGTGGACCAAACAGCATGTCGCCTACCGGATCATGCGGAAACAGAATGGTTACGCCACGATGTTGTGCCACCGAAGGCAAAGGGATCGACCTGAACAGGCGGACAGGTGTAACAATCCAATCTTGCAACGTCTCATGGGTCACAGAAGCAATCAGACTGCACAGGTGCTGTCCTTCGGTGAAGAGTAAGGGTGTAAGAACCTCTTGCGCGTCCTGCGGGCGAACTGCCAGAAACACCAGATCCGAGCGGTCTAAAACCTCTTGCGACGTGTCGCAGATCATCACGTGATCGCTGAATGCAGCCAGCCGGGCAGACACCAAGCGATTGCGCTGTGTTACAAAAATTGTATCGATATCGACATCGGACGCCAGAAGCCCGGTTATAACAGCCTCGGTAATAACGCCCGTTCCGATGAACCCCAAACGCATCTGCGCATTCCTCAACTCTGAAAAAGCCGCCCCAAGACCAGCGCCGTAAACACTTACATATGCCGGGTCACGCCGCCATCTACGCGCAGGGATTGACCGGTGATATAGCTACTGTCTTCACTCAACAAAAAGGCGGCAGCCTTGGCCTGTTCTTCGGCCCGGGCCAAACGACCAAGCGCAGACATTTCGGCAAATTTATGTGGCAGGTCAAGACTGTCGGTGAACCCCGGCAGCAAGCAGTTCATACGGATATTCGCCGGGCCGTACCGATCCGAGAATTGCTTGGTGAAACTGGACACACCGACGCGGTACACGCTGGAGGTCGGGAACGTCAGGGATGGCTCGAAGGCCGAGAACGTGGTGATGTTCACGATTGACCCACCGCCCTGCGCCTCCATCACGGGGGTAAGCAGCTTGGCCATGCGGATGACAGGTTTCAAAACCATCTCATGTGCGCGGTCCCAGTCTTCTTCGGGAATGTCCAGCAGGTCACCTTTGGGCGGTCCACCAACATGGATCAGGCAGGCGTCGATGCGGCCAAAAGTAGACATGGCCAGATCAAAGACTGCCTGCGTATCCTCGGCATTTTCCGCTTTACCACGATGTGCGACCCCATCCAGTTCCTGAGCCAACAACTCACAGGACTCAGAAGGCGACATCAACGCCATCTTGTAGCCCCGCCCGTGCATCTCACGGGCAGTGGCTGCTCCCATCCCACGTCCTCCACCGATGATAAGGCATGTTTTCTCGGTCATGGTTCGCTCCTGTTCTTTTTTCGATACTTCTGGGTCGGCCTGTGGCTTACATCGCCAAAATGGGCTTCATGGCCTCAGCAAACTCAGCCTTCTCAGCGTCAGTCAACGGCCCCAGAGGGGCGCGGCATTCGCCTACATTCAGCCCTTGCAACTCTGCACCGAACTTGATTTTCTGAACAAACTTGCCGCATTCCAGGATATTCATCGCACGGTAGAGCTTTTTCATCAGGTCCTTGGCATATGCCAATTCACCCGCTCTATACAGGCGGTCCAGTTCGCAACACGCCTTAGCCATGCAGTTCGACGGTCCGCAAATCCAACTATCGGCACCCCAGAACATAAAATCCAGGGCGATGTCGTCCGAACCGGATACCAACTGAATCTTGCCTTCGTAGCGCGAAGCGATATCGATCGCACGCTGCAACACGCCAGAGCTTTCCTTGATACCAATCACGCGGGGATTGTCGGCGAAATGGTCCATCAATTCAAAAGAGATATCGGCCCCGTCCTTAAGCGGATAGCTGTAAAGCACGATGTTCACGTCAACCTCGGCCAGAACCGCTTCGTAATGCGTGATCAGTTCTTCTTGCGTGGGGCGCGTGTAGAACGGTGGCGCCAGCAGCACATTGTCATACCCGATTTCCTTGGCCATCGCGGTCTGTTCGATCACCTCACGGGTCGCAGGCGCGTTGGTTCCGGCAATCAGAACCTCATCACCGCGGGCAAAATCCTTGACGAATTGCAGCACCTGACGGCGTTCTTCTGTCGACTGACTAAAGTATTCGCCGGTCGATCCGTTTGGAACCCAGCCTGTCACCCCCGCTTCGCGAAAATGGGTCAGCAGGTTTTCGAACGCCTTGAAATCAATCTTGTCATCAACCCCGAAGGGGGTGACAAGCGCAGGCATTACGCCTGAGAGTTTGACGTTAAAGCTCATTTGATCGCCCTTTTCCCTAGCATCTGAAGCAGTCACGCCGTTCTTTTGCCTGCCATTCTCTACCTGATTGGTAAGCTCAAGCAGGCTAAGGCTCAAGTCATAGAGTTTTTGGGAAAGGACCCCACCGCATGCGAGACCGCCAAAAACCCGATCTTGGTTGGTTGAGGCCGAAAAACCGACCGGGTCGCGCACTGTCACCACCCTGACACGTCAGGCCGAAGGGAAAGTGGAAACACTTGCGTCTCATGCGCCTAGTGAGCCATTGGGAAAACATGTTGCCTCAGGCTGTATTCCACACCAACCAACATGCTGAACTGACTCGGTTGAGGCAGTTTCTGCTAGATATCATTCCTTTGGAAAGAACCCGTACTGAAGCGGATGATTTTGATCAACGGCATCGGCGCAGGTTGCATGAGGACGGGTGGTGTTGCCAGCCATGTGGTCAGCTAACGGCGGCAGCCAACCCTCTCAAGATCCTTAGAGGTTTGACAGGCACCGTTTTCAGACAAAGCTGCGTCTTTGGCTCTGAACTACTTCGCGTCCAATTGAGGGGGTCGAAAACTCTCCGATGGTGTTGCACCTGAAAACGCGCGCTTTCAGATGGTGATGGCTTGCACCTTCCGGCTCAGGAACTTTCGCGATGCATCATTTGGTGCCAGTCGAATGGCTGTCTGATAAACCGTGTGCGCTTCCGAAGTGCGTCCAAGCTTTTCCAGAATATGCGCGCGGGCCGCATACCAGGGCTGAAAGTTGCTTAGACTTGACTGCAACTCGTCGAGCCTCTGCAACGCAAGTTCAGCTTGTCCAGTTTCGGCAAGAACCACTGCCCAGTTCAACGCGACAACAGGTGTTGGTTCGAACACCCAAAGCGACCCGTAGAGTAGCGCCATCTGCGGCCAATCGGGTGTGGGGCGCGCCATGTGGCAATCTGCGATGGCCGCCTTGATCTGAAACGGACCTGGCTGCAATTGCCTTACGGCATTTCCCAAGATCTTGCGGGCTTCTGCCACAATGTCTTCCGGCCAGAGACGATGATCCTGGTCTTCCACGGGCACGATAGCCCCGTGAACGTCAACTCGTGCAGGACGCCTTGCATCCGTTAACAACATAAGGGCCAGCGCGCCTTTGATTTCAGCCTCATTCGATCGAAGTTCATTCAAGAGGCGCGCCAGGAAGATACCTTCCTGGCACAGGTCCCGAGGCCCAGTGTCCTCGTTTACGTAGCCGGAAGTGAAAATCAGGTAGAGTGTCGATAAAACAGTTCCAAGGCGTGTGTCCCACTCTGCTGGCTCCGGAACCGCGAAACATAGCCCTTTGGACTTGATTTTCGCCTTGGCCCTAGACAGGCGTTGTCCCATTGTTTGTTCGGAATCAAGAAAAGCGGCTGCGATTTCTCGAGTGGTCAGGCCGCAAACTGTTCGCAGTGTAAGGGCGACTCTGGATTTTTCTTCTAGCGTGGGGTGGCAACATGCGAAGATCAGACGAAGACGTTCGTCGGGAATAATCTGAGGTGTTTTGCTTTCAGCATCAGCCAGTTCCTCGATACGTATCACGTCCGATTTCCTTAGTTCCCGTTGTCTGTCTCGGATAAGATCGATCCCTTTGCGGAAACTAACCTTCATCAACCAAGCAACCGGATCATGAGGAGGCCCGGATCGACCCCAATGCTTGAGGGCGGAAACGGACGCTTCCTGCAATGCGTCCTCTGCCAGCTGGAAATCACCGAGCCGTGTAAACAGCCCAGCCAACAGCCGCCCCCTGTTCTGGCGCATCACGTGCTCAACCAATCGGTTGACTGCAATAGCTTTGGGGGCGGCGTTCTTCATCGCTTAACCTGCCTGATTGAAATCCAACAGTGGCCGAACTTCGACAGTGCCAAAATGGGCGATGGGAATTGACGCGGCGTATTTCAATGCGGTGTCCAGGTCCGGGACATCCAAGACATAGTACCCGCCCAAGTGCTCGCGGGTTTCGGCAAAGGGGCCATCCATCGTTTCAACCTGGCCGGATTTGATCCGCAACGAGGTTGCCGTCTCGGTCCCCTGCAAACCTTCACCCCCTATGAATACACCGTCATTCACCATGGTTTCACTGACTGCAGCAAAACTGGCCATCATTTCATCAAATTCCGGGGTCCCGTAAGCAGGTTCTTTGTCGGGCGCTGCGTAGAGCAATAGCATGTATTTCATTGTGAATTTCCTTTCATCATTCGGTTCACACCTCAAGGACGTCAATGCGGATCGATTTTCGACATGGCGTAGGAATTTTTTCATCTTCATCATTACTTCAAAATGCGCAGGAAACTTGGGGTCTGGGACAATCGGACCGCAGGTGATTGACCTAAAGCTCGTGGGCGTACGGTCCCCAGGTGTCGCCCAGTATGAAACCTTTTGGGAAAGGATCGGTTGGGTCCAGCCCAATCTGCGACACCCCATAAATCCACGCGCTGCCGGTGATGTTGGGCAGAATAGCCGGATCGCCGCTAGATAGCGTTTTCGCGCCTTTGTGCTCGACCCGGAATTCCGACCCGATAATCGAACGTGTAACAAGGACATCGCCAGATTTGACCTCACCCTTTGCGTCCATCACTGCCAGCTGCGCTGAACTGCCGGTCCCGCATGGAGAACGATCCAGCCGCCCCGGCTTCATGGTCGTGCAGGTGCGAATGGCCCCATCCTCTTCACGTTGGCGGAACATCACGTAAGCCAAGTTATTCAGGTCCGGGTTTTCAGGGTGTCGCACAGCCACGTGCTGTTCGAATTGGGTTTTCAGGTAAGTTCCGGCATCGACAAGCTGTGTTGCGTTGTCAGGATCAATCCGAAAGCCCAGCTGTTCCACATCCACCAGCGCGTAAAAGACACCGCCAAAAGCGATATCTGCGGACACACGGCCAAAGCGTTCAGTGTCGATGGCGACGTCGAGATCCTGAACAAAGGCCGGCGTCATATCCAGCGCGACTTTTTCGCAACGCCCATCAAGGCATGTGGCGTTCGCCGTCACCAGACCGGCCGGGGTGTCAAGCCGCACAATATTCTGCCCCTCTTGCATCGGCAGAATGCCGGTCTCTAGAAGAACAGTCGTGACGCAGATCGCGTTGGATCCGGACATCGGATGTGCCCTGTCGGCCTGAAGGACGATCAAACCCGCATCTGCATCGGGCCGCAGTGGCGGCATCAGCAAATTGACGGACATAGGCGCAGACCCTCGTGGCTCCATCGTCAACAAGCGGCGCAGGCTGTCATCGGTATTATTGATATAGTTCATCCGATCCAGCATCGTCGCGCCCGGAATCTCAAGCACTTGCGATGTCACAACCTTCCCGATCTCGCCTCCGCAGTGAGCATCAACAATCTGAAGTGTCTTTTTCCATTTCATTGTTCATGTCCCTCTGAAGCGCGATAGAAAAGGGTAGCGGGTCGATTTCTGATGTGTTGCCAAGCACACGATCACAAATCAAGCATCGCGGATACAAGGACCAACGTCACGTGCAACTATTCATGGCCAATTATGGAAAGCGTTACGGTTTGCGGTTTTGCAAGGAAACTAACCGCTAAGCTGGATCAGATGAGCAGCCTTTGCTCTTCTTCCCAGCGCTAGAAATGGCTGACAACGGACAGTCAAACACTCGAAAGAAGCAGGCTTGTTTCACTGTTCGACACTCCGTCGATCATGCGAACTTCGCGCAAAACCCGATCAAAATCGTGCAACCTGGCAACCCTGACTTCCGCAACCAGATCCCAATTGCCGTTTGTCGTGTGCAACGTGAAGAGTTCGGGCATTCCACGCAGCGCCCGAATGACCTGACTGGTGGATTTTCCGATGACTTCGATCATCATGATCGCACGGATATAGTCTTCTTCATAATCTTCGCGAACGCGGGCCGTGAACCCCAGAAGCGCGCCCGTTTCCAGTAATCGGTCCATCCTGCTTTGAACCGTGGCCCGTGTCACACCAAGCACGTCCGCAAGCTTTGATACAGGTGCTCGACCGTCGCGACGAAGCAAAGAGATTAGTTTGCGGTCGAGGTCATCGTAGATGTGCTTGCTATGGCTTTGCTTTGTCATGTTTAGCTTTCTGCACAAAATTGCTTAGCATTTCGCTTAGTCGAGGGGGCTAATTTTAAGCAATTAGCTCATTTATTCAAAATTTCTTACAGAAGATAATGAAGAAAACCAAGATTCGAAAGTGCACCCATGACCAAACCGTCCCCATCCGAACTCGCATATGTTCCTTTCGTTAGTGTCGAAAACATGATGCGCCTTGTGCACAGCATCGGACTTGAGGCCATGCTGGAAGGAATTGCGTCTTACATTGAGGACGATTTCCGTCGTTGGGAAAAATTTGACAAAACCCCGCGCGTGGCAAGCCATTCGGAAGTTGGTGTGATCGAATTGATGCCGACTTCGGATGGCGAAGCGTATGGCTTCAAGTACGTCAATGGCCATCCGAAAAACACCAAAGAAGGTCTGCAAACCGTCACCGCCTTCGGTCTGCTTGCGGATGTCTATACAGGTTATCCGGTTCTGCTGACCGAGATGACGATTCTGACGGCGCTGCGTACCGCAGCAACATCTGCTATGGTTGCCAAGCATTTGGCCCCCAAGGGGGCACGCTGCATGGCGATGATCGGGAACGGCGCCCAGTCCGAATTCCAGGCCACCGCGATGAAAGTGCTCTGCGGTATCGACACTCTGCGCCTCTATGACGTCGACAGCAAGGCGACCGAGAAACTGGTCCGCAACCTTGAAGGGCGCGGGTTCAACATTAAGGCTTGTGAAACACCAGAAGACGCTATCGAGGGCGCTCAGGTCATCACCACCTGTACGGCTGACAAGCAAAACGCAACAATTCTGACCGACAACATGGTCGGCGCTGGTGTGCACATCAACGCCATCGGTGGCGACTGCCCCGGCAAAACCGAGTTGCACAAGGACATTTTGCTGCGCTCGGACGTTTTCGTGGAATATCCGCCGCAAACTCGTGTTGAGGGTGAGATTCAACAGATGCCAGAAGATTTCGGTGTGACAGAAATGTGGGAAGTCATCACCGGCGCCAAGCAAGGCCGGACCAGCGATCGTCAGATCACTCTGTTCGACGGTGTCGGCTTTGCGATCGAGGATTTCTCGGCCCTACGTTTCATCCGTGACCGCGTCAAAGATACGGAATTCTATCAAGACCTAGACATGTTGGCTGACCCGGACGATCCCCGCGATCTGTTCGGCATGTTGCTGCGCGCAAAGTAACGGACTGTTTGAAAGATCACCAAATGGAAAAGCCCAGCATTCAAGCCCCTTCTTCTGTGGTCATGATCCGTCCGCACCATTTTTCGGTGAATACGGAAACCGGCGACAACGTGTTCCAGGCAAGCCTGCCTTCAAGCAACAATATCGCCAAGCAGGCATATGACGAGGCAACACGGTCGGCGGAAATCGTGCGCCAGCACGGTGTACTTGTTCATGTATTCGAGGGAGACGACAACCGCACCCCAGACTGCGTTTTCCCCAACAACTGGTTTTCAACCCATGCTGGTGGACATGTCGCGATCTATCCGATGATGGCGCCGAACCGACGTCTGGAGCGTCGAACCGACGTGATCGAATTGCTCAAGCAAAAGTACCGAGTGCAGGATATCATCGATTACTCGGGGCTTGAGCAGGACAATCTGTTCCTTGAAGGTACCGGCGCCATGGTCATCGATCATGCCGAACGTGTTGCCTATGCAGTTGAATCTGATCGAACAAGCCCGATCCTGTTGGAGCGTTTCTGCACTCACTTCAACTATGAGCCGATGGCGTTCGCCGCAACTGATGCACAGGGTGTGGCAGTGTATCACACAAACGTTCTTATGTGCATCGGTACGGACTATGCGCTGATCGGTGCAGGCATGATCACTGACGAAAACCGCCGCAAAGAAATCGTCGAGCGTCTCGGGCAATCCGGCCGTGACGTGGTCGAACTCAGCCATGACCAGATCGAAGCCTTCGCTGGTAACGCGATTGAACTTCAGGGCAGAAACGGTCGAATTCTTGCTTTGTCACAAACAGCTTTTGATGCGTTGACGGAAGATCAGAAAATAATCATCGAAAAGAGCGCGGAACTCGTACCGCTTCCCATTCCGACAATCGAAATGGCCGGTGGTTCGGTACGCTGCACTATCGCAGGAATCCATTTGGCACGCCGGTGAATCCGACGTGCTTTTCGCCTTTGGCCTCAGTGGATTTCTATGCGTGTGGGCCCGCCAAACCCGTTTCGGACGCGCCCTACAAAAAGCTTTCGATCTTGGCCAGTGTTGCCTTGCTGACCGCGACGCCCGTTGTGCGGGCGGCCAACCGTTTGGCCCCGCGACCATCTCCGGGTAGATGAGCGCCTTCTTGAGAACGGATCGCCCCTACCAGAGCTGAAACGCCGTTTTCAAATCCACCAGAGGCCGTCGCATCAGGATCAATCGCTATGAAAAATTGGCCTGTTTTCGGTGGACCACCCGCCGTTCCGGAAAATGGTGACGCGTTGATGCCCAATGTGGCACCGGTCAGCGCTGCGGCCAAAAGCTCGACGGTCAAAGCAACGCCAACGCCCTTGTACCCGCCCGACGGTGCCATCGACCCTTTCAAACCAATTTCCGGGTCGGTTGTGGGATTACCCTCTGCATCCAGTGCCCACCCGACAGGGATCGGCTTGCCTTCGCGGGCATGTTTCATGACCTCGCTTTTGGCAATGGTGCTGGCGCTTTGGTCGATCAAAAGGGCGGGTTCGCCATCGACTCCGGGCGCTGCGATGGAAAAGGGGTTGGTGCCAACCACGGGCTTCGATCCCCCGGAAGGTGCAATCGAGGCAGGGGCATTGGTAAATCCCAGACCCACCAGCCCAGCCTGGGCCAGCCGATAGGTGTGGTAGCCCAAAACGCCACAGTTATAGCTGTTTTTGATGGCCAGCACCGCAACACCCTGTTCTCGAGCCGCCGGGATCAGGGCCTCGAACCCTGCGTCGATAGCCGAATGGGCAAAGCCTGTTGCGGCGTCAACCGCCACCAAGCCGGGTTTTGGGCGCGACAGAACCGGAACCGCCTTCCCATCGACCTTGCCGCATTGCACATGCTCGCAATAAATCGGGATATAGGCCAGCCCGTGACTTGCAACGCCATCGGCTTCGGTTGCCGCCGTGGCCTGCGCCAGCGGGCGGGCATTTTCTTCGGATGTCCCTGCGGCAACCAGCGCGCGGAAGGACAGGTCTTCGATCTCAGCAAGGGTCAGGGTTTGTGTATCGGTCACTTTGGCATCTCTTCAATCATTGTCAGAAAGCCCGGACCCTGCACCCAGCAGGCGGGATTCTTCGGTTGCGGGGGCATAGGTGCGGTGGGCAAAGCGGTTCAGTACGCCCCAATCCTGTGGGTCAGGACAAGCGCGCGCATTTTGTTTACGAGGGGTAGTAAGCGCCCCCCCATGTGTAACCACAACCTTGTGGACCGTCTCGGGCAAACTGTCCGGGGCCACAAGCCGTTCCCCGTCCGTCATCATTTGCGCACCGTCGATCTCGATCGTCAGCACCTCTTTCAAAAGGCGAGCTGCATGGCACGCAAACGGCAGCAACAAAGCGGGCGCGGCGACATTCCGCATCTCTACCGGGCCCGTTTTCAACAAGTGGGCGGCATCAGACAACAAAGGCCCCGCGGATAATGGACACAACGCTCCTTCACTCAGCCAGAGACGATCAATCCGCCCGGGACGATGCGCCGCCGGGTCCGAGGCCAGCCCCTGCTCCAACAGCCCTGCCAAAACCCCGGCCCCGTCCATTCCCTGCGCGCACAGCCAGCGGGCCGCCTTCGACGCCTCTTCAGCCTGCCCCCAGGAATAGCCCGCGCCACGTGTCGCGCGTTTGGCGGTCGCTTCCATCTCGTTAAGTGAAAAATTCATGTTGGTTCCTGCGGGTAGACCCAGAGATCCGCGCTTTCTGAAGTCAGCTCTTCCGGATACGGCGCACCGGAATACATGCAGATACGAACCCATCGATCTGAGCGGGGGTCAAAATGGGTCGCGCCAAAGAAAGAAAGCTTTGCCCGCAGCATGTCGATGGGCAGCACCTTAGACCCAATTGTGTTGTCCCGGATCTCGCCGTAAGGCGCGGAGGTGGTCATTTGAATACGCCGGATCGTATGGCGATGTTCCGGGTGGTGCAGCAGGAATTCGGCCACGGGTTTCGTGTCTTCCCAACCCTGCAGCGCGTCATAGACAGCCGCTGCATCCCGTGCCGGGGCCAGAGGTTGTTCATAGTCTGAAATGGGTTCATCAAACCGTTCGCCCATGCGGGGTTCCAGCTTTTCCTCCGACACGTACCAGGCCCGGGCGCAGTTCTCGCGGGCTTCCCAATCCAGGTCTAAAGCCCAGGCGTATGTTTCCCGGATCAGGTCGCAGACCTTCCCGATGAGCATGGTCCCATCGATCACAAACGCCTGCGTGCAGCTGTCTGCCATGCAAGAGGTCAGCCCATCCACAAGATCGCCATAAGGCTCCAGGATCAACGACGCCAGAAACTCCTGACCTTCTTCGCTAAGCTTGGTTTCTGACCAGCTCATCACCCGATTCCAAGGGCTGCTTCCCCTCAGGTCGTTGTGGCGCAAGTACTCGGCAATCAAATGCAGGTCCGCGTTTAGTTCTTCAAGTTTACCAATCTGGATAGGATGCTCGGACCGCCACCACGACATCGACAACTGGCTGCGTTCAAAGACATCCCGGAACTGAGAGATCTCAGTCGTACTGGCCACTTCCACAGACCGAACCCGTGCTATCGCCTCTTCCCGCACCATGATCCAGTTGTTGAACAGAACCGGGTGGTTGACGATGAAGGGCGCCATGCCAAGACCGGTGGAGTTACCAATGCCAAGCCAGCGGGCAATCTCGGGGTCCAAAGTCGCGGCCTGGCCGCAGCCTTTGACATTTGCCATATGCTGCACCAGATCACGTACAAACGTCCGGGTCAGGAAGACCGAAAGCATCTCAACCTGAAATGGGGCCTGAGTCTCGGACCGGTCTGCAACTTTCTCCCGATCTGCCGCGCCAAATTTGCCCGAGCCATAGACAGCAGTCGTACGCATCAGGTACCCGACCTGATAGATCTGCTCCACATCCGGCTGATGCCCTGCGGCCAGAGACTCCACAACATGATCCCAAAGGCGAACCGAGCGATTGGCGCGGGACAAGGACAACTCGCTCTCGCACACCCGTCCGGCCTCTTGCAGAGGTACGTTTTGAGAAAGGCGTTCGATATCAGCCTCGGTCGGAATACCGTCGAACAAGGCAAAAGTGGCATCCCACGCCTCGGCAATCACGCGGTCCGAGCGTTGTTCCGGTGGTAGGTCATGTGCGAAGGCAACCAGAGAGTACGCCCGGTCCGGCCCTTGAGCGGTATAGACCGCCCGACCGACGCCATTGGTGTCAATGTCGAAGACAGGCCGCGTGAATGACCAGTTTTCACTGGCCATTCGGCGGGTCAACTGCCGCATGAAACTCAGCCGACACTGATGCAACGACCCCAGCCGCGACAGCCGCATAACGGTGGCCGGGTCTCGCCTTTCAATCTGTGTCTGCGCTTGAGTGTCCATCCGACTACCCCTGAGCACCGAAGTTCTCAGCAAAGAACCTATACCAGTTTCCGCCCATGATACCCGCCACTTCTTCATCGTTCAGGCCGGTCGCACGCAATCCCTCTTCAAGGTTTCCAAAATCCCGATTGTCCCGAAACCAGGACGGCATCGGGGGGAATCCGGGGTTACTTGCCGACCCCTCGCCATAGTCGATCTGCTTCGACCAACGGCCAACCCGCATCCATTCGACGACACTGTCGGGCTGATCCTGACACAGATCCGTGCCGATCCCGAGATGTTTCGCTCCGAATCGCTCAGCGGTCCGCGCAATCATCTCGCAGAAGCTTTCAAGGGTGCAGCCCGACTTGTCTTTCAAGTGATGAGGATAGACCGAAAATCCCAGCATCCCACCGTTTTCAGTCACCGCTCGGATTACCGTGTCGCGCTTGTTGCGAAGGGCAGGGGCCCAATCAAACGGGTTTGCGTGGGTAATCGCAATCGGACGCTCGGACAACTCGGCCGCCTCGATGGTGGAACGGTCGGCTGAATGGCTCATGTCAACAACAAGCCCGACCCGGTTCATCTCTTTGATCACCTGACGCCCCATGCGGGTGATCCCGGTGTCTTCGGCTTCGTAACATCCCGTCGCCAACAGCGATTGATTGTTATAGGTCAGCTGCATGAACCGCGCGCCCAGCGTATGGACGATTTCGACCAACCCAATGTCATCTTCGATGGGCGATGGGTTCTGAAACCCAAAGAACACCGCCGTGCGCCCTGTTGCCCGAGCGGTGTCGATATCGCTGGCCCACAGCCCTTTCATGATCAGATCCGGGTATTGTTCGAACCAGCGGTTCCACTTTTCAAAGTTCAGAACAGTTTCGCGGAAATTCTCGTGATAGGCGATGGTGACATGGATCGCGTCCACGCCTCCTTCGCGCAATTGCCGAAAAATCTTCTCGGACCAATTGGCGTATTGCAGACCATCTATCCGCATCACACTGGCTTTCCCGCGCTGATATATGCGGTTTTGACCGTTGTATAGAACTCGGCCGCGGCCTTGCCCTGTTCACGTGGGCCGTAAGAACTGTCGCCGCGTCCGCCAAAAGGCACGTGATAGTCGGTGCCCGCCGTCGGCAGGTTCACAGTCACGACCCCGGTGCGCGCGTTGCGCCGGAAATGCGTGGCGCGGGCCAGGCTTTGCGTGACGATGCCCGAGGTCAAACCGAAATTGGTGTCATTCACGGTTGCGAGCGCTTCATCGTAGCTGTCGACCTTGATCACCGAGGTCAGCGGCGCGAACATCTCTTCCCGGTTGATACGCATGTCGTTGGTCGTGTTCAGGAACACGCCGGGGCTCATGTAGTACCCATCATGCGGCATTTCCAAACGCTGCCCACCACAGGCCAGTTCCGCCCCTTCGGATTTGCCCAGATCGACATAAGCCAGGTTGTCGGCCAATTGCTGTGCGCTGACGACAGGCCCCATCTGTGTCCCCTCTTCCAGCGCGTGACCGACTTTCATCGCCTGTGCACCAGCCACCAGTTTCTCGACAAATGCGTCATGCACAGCAGCATGAACCACCAGCCGCGACGAGGCGGTGCATTTCTGACCGGTTCCCCCAAACGCACCGCCCAACGCCAACGAAACTGCAAGGTCAAGATCGGCGTCGTCCATCACGGCAAGCGCGTTTTTCGATCCCATCTCCATCTGCACCTTAGTCAGGTTCTGGATGGCCGCCGCTGCAATGCCCTTACCCACTGGCACCGACCCAGTGAACGAAATGGCGTTAACCTTGGGGCTTTCCACCAGCCGTTGTCCAATGGACCGACCCGAGCCCATGACAAGGCTGAACAAGCCCTCGGGAATGTCCTGACGGTTGATGATCTCGGCCAGGGCCACCGCAGAGGCAGGTGTAATGTTGGCCGGTTTCCAGACCACTGCATTGCCGTAACACAGCGCCGGGGCAATCTTCCACGAGGCTGTTGCGGTCGGGAAATTCCACGGGCTGATGACGGCGACAACCCCAACCGCCTCGCGGCGCACGTCAATCTCAATGTCAGGACGCACGGAATCCGCGTTCTCTCCAACCTGGCGCAGGCATTCAGCGGCATAGTAGGTGAAGAACTGCCCAGCGCGATAGACCTCGCCCTTCCCTTCTGCAAGCGGCTTGCCCTCTTCCCGGCTGAGCAAATTGCCCAACTCTTCGGCGCGGGTCATCAGCTCATTGCCAATGTTCATCAACACGGCCTGCTTGCGTTCGAGCCCATAGGCTGCCCATTCGGCTTGCGCGATGCGCGCCTGATCCAGTGTCGCCTCCAGCTGATCCGCGCTGGCTTGCGCGAAATGGCCAACCAGGTCGCTCAGGTCCGAAGGATTACGGTTTTCAATCTCGCTTTCGCCGGCAAGCCATTCGCCAGCAATCAGGTTCAGGTTGGTCACGGTTTGCCCCAAGATAAAAGAAGTTGAGGCCAGAATGGACTTCTTACGCGATATCAGTCAAATTCAATTAAATTAACTAAATTTCAGGATTTCTGAAACGTGACACTTAAAATCGAAATGCTGCGTTGTTTTTGCACCGTCGCGCAAACGGGAAACTTGTCCGAAGCGGCGGATCGATTAGGGCGAACCCAATCCGCCGTCTCGATGACCCTGAAGCAATTTGAAGATCATTTGGGGAAAAAGTTGTTTGTTGGGGAAAGAAAGAACCAATTGTCAGTCTTGGGCGAGCAGGTGTTTGAGATGTCCCTCAAACAGGTTCGCCAGTTCGACCAGACAGTGCAATCCATCGAAACCGCCGCCCATGCGGCCAATGGGTTGATCCGAATAGCATCCGTCCCTTCTGTCGCCGCTTTGGTTTTCCCAACTGTGCTTGAACACATGACGCGTCGTTTTCCCGGTGCAAAGGTCGAGCTCAGGGACGCCGATACGCGTCAAGTGCTGGATGCGCTTGCAGATGGCAAAGCCGATATTGGAATTGCGTCCGGCTTTCATCCTGTGAAAGGTGTGAAGGCGCATCCTTTGTTTGAAGATCAGTTCGGACTGGTGTGCGCGGCTGATCATCCCCTGATGACTAAGCCCGAGCCCCCAACCGTAGAAGATGTAGTAACCACCTCGTTCGTGCGAAATACTCTGTGTGACCTCATTGAGACGCCAGAGTTTGTAAATGCGCTCGACGACGTCGATGTCACCATCCACAATACACAATCACTCATAACGATGGTGGGAACCGGCAAATGGATCACACTTCTTCCTCAGACCGTCGCTCGCATAATCCCCGAGAACGTCACATTCAGGGATTTATCCGATCTACGCGACAGACGGCAGGTTTACCTGTACGTAAAGGAGAGTTCCCGCTTCGACGGTCTGATAGACGCCTGCAGCGCGTTTATCTTGAACCTGAAACTGACCTGAAACTCATAAACCCAGGATTTCAATCCCGACGACAATGACAGCCGCGCGCCCATATATGGACCTTGGTCGCTCTGCTGCCAATCTTGGGTCAGCTGTCAACCGACACCCTTGGGAGGCGTGGCGCAAAGATCCAAAGCTGACCAATAACGCAAAGCCGTTGGATCCAGAGGCTATTCAGCTCCCACTCTACGATTGTATCTACTGAACACATAATGCCCAGTCGGCATGTCTGACCTGAAATCAGCCGCGCGACCCGGTATTGCGCGATAAAACTGGCATAACCCCGGCTCGATGTCTTCGGCTATTTCTTCGCAACGTTGACATATATGCTCAATACTGGCCTGAGCCTCTCGCGCCGCCAACGCCGAAGACAACTCGCCATGCAAAGCAAGGAGATTCTGGAAAGCATCAGTTTCCCGCACTGAGCGGTCTCCTACCAGAATGAAGACGGGCTCGGGAAAAGCTTTGCCTTTCAGGTCGACGTGGCCAGCCTCCAATAAGGCCAGATCAGACTGACCTGCTTGATGGACTGCGCTTGAGACAACAATGTCATAGTCCACGGTGCGACAGCATTGCTCGATCCGCGCCGAAACATTCACCACATCACCAATAACCGTGTAGTTGAACCGTTTTTGTGACCCGATGTTCCCGACACAAGCCTGCCCTGTGGCAATTCCGGTTGCCAGTGCGATGGGTTGTCGGTCTTGCATAATGTCGGATGCGTTGAACTCCGCAAGGGCACTTCTCATCCTGAGCGCAGCAAGCGCCGCACGGCATGGGTGATCCGCAACGGGCAAAGGTGCGTTCCAGAAAGCCATGACCGCGTCGCCGATAAACTTGTCGATTGTCCCCCGCTCATACAGAATCTGATCCCCAATCTTGGAAAACAGCGCATTCAAAAGCGAAACAAGTTCTGTTGCCGACGCAGACTCGGACAAAGCCGTAAACCCACGGATATCCGAGAACATCACGGTGATTTCCTGAATCTCGCCTCCCAGTTTTAGTTGGTGGCCCGTATGCTCCATTTCATCCAAGATTTCCGGTGCAACGTAGTGCGAAAAGACTTTTCGGATCTCACGCTTTTCTCGCTCGGTCGATATGAACAAGTATCCAGCCAACAGACCAAAATTTGCGATTCCGCCGATCAGGGGAAACGTTGCATCAAACAGCACCGACTGATTTTGAAAAACCAGCCAGCTGATGGCAAGAACAGCTGCTGCGGCAACACCTCCGGCAATAAAGGATGCTACGGCGCCAAAGCTGGACATGACCGCGATCACGACAAGCCCAAGAAGCGCAAAGGCAAGCAATTCCTGCGCCGAAGTCACGTCAGACCGACTGAGCATTTCCTGGGTCAGGACTTGTTCGATCATCTGTGCGTGAATGGAAACGCCGGGAACGCTTTCACCCAGCGCCGTTTGATGAATATCGAACAAACCGGCGGCAGAGGTTCCAACAAGTATGATGCGCCCTTCGATTTCGGCACGCAATACCGGGTCGGCAGAACCGGTCATGACCTCACCGGCCGAAATGTAGAGATCGGGCGTGTCTCGCCTGTATTTCAGCCAAAGCTCGCCATTCTCGGTCGTTGGCACCTGGTATCCGCCGACCTCAACAGCCAGCATGATGCCCTCTTCATCCATTGAGCCTTCGGCAAAGATATTGGTTTCTCCTAGTGCGACCCTCAGAGATTCAACGGCCAATCCTGGCATTGGCCCATCCGGCCCGTTCCAAAGAACCGGCACGCGACGCACAATTCCGGTCCCGCCGATAGGAGAGACATTGACCCCACCTATACCCGCGGCGGTGCGATCCAAAGGCGGTGCAATTGGCGTCCAATGAGGAACCGAGATCAGACCCGCAGTCGGATTTTCACCAAACTCGACGATACCGGCTTTGGAGGTGACATTCTTGCCTTCTTCAGACAACCGTGCGGCCGCGCCCAAAACCACTGGCCAATAGGCGATTTCCATCCCAAGCAATATATCATTGTCCAATCTCTTGGCATGGTGTTCCACGGTCAGAATTCCCGCCAGGGACGGATCATTCAGAAGGCGCGATGGTGAATACCTGTCAGGCTCGGCAAACAGCATATCGAATGCGATAGCTGCGGCACCGTATTCGCCCAGGTTTTGAACCAGCTGAGCCACGAGGGTGCGCGGCCACGGCCATTGCCCCCAATTGGCAAGTGCATCTTCATCTATATCCACGACGCGTATTGGAAGGTCGGGATTGAACTCGCGAGGGGATAATCTTTGAAGAACGTCGAAATAGACAAGACGCGTCATTCGTACGGGGTAAGGATCCAATACCCGGATAAAACAGCCCACGAGGATCAGGACCAATCCCACAAGGCGAAAAGCCCATCGCCCATTCTTGGTTTTTCGTGTCTTTTCGCTCAATCTATCCTCCGGAAAAGAGGAACAAGCCCTTGTTAATCAAATACGTTTATCGAGAGCCCCTCTTCAGATCCTTCTCGATCCGGCTCGTCATGCTCTGGTTCGTCGTGCTCAGGCTCATCATACTCTGGTTCTTCTCTTTCCGGCTCCTCTTGTTCTGGTTCTTCTCTTTCCGGTTCAGCTTGCTCTGTAGGTGACGGACTACCTGAAGGTGACGGGCTTGACGAAGGGCTCACATTCACGGTTTCGGTTGACACTTGCCGCTGAGGAGCGGCTGCGCGGGGTTCTGATCTGTTGGGTTTGACCCGTCGCACAGGTGCGGCTTCGCCGGCGCAACCTTCCACTCTTACCTGCAATGGGGGCAACAAACTCTCTTGCGATTGGATAAAAGGAAATCCACTTTTCAGCGCTTGTTCGTATTGCGCCTGATCAGCAGGGCGTCCGACAGTTCCACGCCCGCTTGTTGCGTACATACTGCACTGGCGTCCTGAAGACCTACACGAGCCTTTGAGACCGCACATTCGAACCGTACCCTGCAAGACAAGCATGGCACTTTGTTGGTCTGACACAATCCACATGTCGAACGTTGTGCCGCGCACCGCCATCGTTGCGGATGGTGTCCTGATCGAATAGGCCCGCTTTCGGCTTTTGCCGGAAATGAACCGAAAGCTGCCGCCCAGCGCCTGAACAGCAAAGCTCTTGGCTTTGCGATTGCCACGCAACAGGGTCACATCCAACACCATACGAGCATTGGGTCCAATTGCGATCTTGGTTTCATCCACAAAGACGATTTGGATCAAACCCGTCCGGTCCGTCGAAATAGTATCCCCTGACGCGACCTCCATCCCTGAATATGCGGGCTGTGCTTTTCCCCCTCGAATAAGCTGTGCACCTTGTTCCGCGCTGATGACTTTCCCAATGTTAGCAATCGTCTGCGACGGTATGATCACGACGACGAAAAGAATCAAAACAATCTTTAACCACGACAAAATCGAGCCCCTTCCCCCTTTGGGTCCTGATGCGTGCGGATCGCACTGTGCTCGAGACTTGCCTCACAATAAGCTTGTTTGCAGCTTTATTGACTCACTAAAAATATATACAAATATTCATTATTTTTAGCGCTCTTAGCAAGTTTTATGTGCAGATCGCGTTCTAGTTGTCGGTTGGTGGTGCCGTACATCCTTTTGATCGGGTAAGCATTTCTGCCTGCTGTCGTGCACCTATTTGCGACTTGACCCCCAGTTTAGTGAAGGGCGGGTTTGATGTTCCCCAGAACAGTTGAAATTCCGTCTTGGCTCCGTATCTCTTATCCTGTGGAAACACATATCAACTGGCGCTGACGATCCTTTTACTCCTCGAACCTTCGTTACCCTTTACTTGGCGCACAACTAAGACAACAAACAAAAGAGTCAGTTGATGGTCGCTGCCTGATACACTGAACGCAGCAAAACGGAGTAAGCACATGTTTTTTCGTCGCCTTATTGTCGCGGCATTGTTTTGCGGCAGTCTGCCCTCCATGGCGTTCGCGCAATCTGACACCGAACCGCTAGGCAATCTAATCGTTGAGTTGAACGTAATAGAGGATGTCTCCGGATCGTGCAGGTTGACGTTCTTGGTCAAAAATGAAACCGAGCATTCGATCGATGGCGCAGTTTTTGAAACTGTCGTTTTTGATGCTGAAGGTGGTGTAATAAGCCTTTCACTATTCGATTTCCGTGAATTACCGGCAAGCAGACCTCGTGTCCGCCAATTCGACCTGCCTAACAGAGCGTGTGACACAGTCGGGCAAGCGTTGATCAATGGCACGAACTCATGCGTGGTGGCCGGTTCCGAAAGCGAGATATGCGAAAAGGCCCTGACGCTCAGCAGCCGGGTAGACATGGAGCTTTTGGGATGAACCCGTTGAACGCACTTCGTGAAATTTTTACACTTGGTGGGCCGGTTGTCGCGATCTTGATCGCGATGTCCGTCCTGACACTGGCTGTCACTCTTTACAAACTCTGGCAGTTTGCCGCCTGCGGTGTCGGGCGGCACAAGGTTCTGTCCCAGGCACTTGCGGCCTGGGACGCAGGCGACCGGGCTGCAGCGCGTGAACGGCTGGCTGACAGCAGCAGCTACCTTGCCCCCATTGTCCGCGCCGCGATGGATGCATCCGACGTTCCCGGGGCCGACGACCGGTTGGATGCCGAGGCCGGTCTGGTTCTTGCCGGGCTGGAACGCGGTTTCCGCCTGCTGGACACCGTGGCGCAACTTGCACCTCTGTTGGGTCTTTTCGGCACGGTTCTGGGCATGATCAGCGCCTTCCAAAGTCTCCAAACCGCGGGGTCATCGGTAGATCCGTCGGTTCTGGCGGGCGGAATCTGGGTCGCCCTGATAACCACCGCCGTAGGGTTGGCCGTTGCGATGCCGACTTCGATGGTTTTGTCCTGGCTGGAAAGCCGCACAGCGCGCGAGCGTGTCTTTGCAGACAAGGCATTGCGCACGGTTCTGGTCCCGGGTCCCTCGATTGACAGCGCAACGGGGGCCACAGCGGCTTCCGTTGTACCGGAACATGCGTAACACCGCGCCATTTGTCCGGCGGCGCATGTCGATGACGCCCCTGATCGACGTGATCTTTCTGCTTTTGCTGTTTTTCATGTTGTCCTCGACCTTTTCGCGGTTCAGCGAGATTGAACTCAGCAGCGTGACCACGGGCAGAGAAAGCGAGGCCGAGCCAACCGAACGCTTTTTCGTCCAACTCGGAGCCACGCGCGTGGTTCTGAACGGTCAACCCATATCGCTTGAGGACATGGCGGATCAGGCCTTAACTGGTCAAGTTCTGGTCAACCTTGATCCTGACACGTCTGCACAACGCCTTGTGGACCTTCTTGTTCGATTGCGCGGGCGCGAAGGTTTGACAGTAAGGGTGTTGGAGTAAAACTATGATCCGTCACATCCGAACCAACCGAAACCGCGACTCGACCATTCCACTGATCAATGTCGTTTTCCTGATACTGGTCTTTTTCCTGATCGCGGGCACAATAGCGCCACCACTTGACCCCGACTTGGATTTGGTGAACACCGCTGATCTTGAAGGCCGCGAACCACCGGATGCACTTGTCCTGCATCAGGACGGGGCATTAAGCTTTCGTGGCAGGCCGATAGATGCCGAAACCTTCATGGCAAATCATGACACTGGGCCTGTTCGGATCATTCCGGACAGGAACGCATCCGCGCCGCGATTGATGGAGATCACCAGCAGTCTGCGACGGTTAGGGGCGGCTTCGGTTTTTCTGGTGACCGAGCAGGCGCTCGAATGATCAGGCGGTCTTTATTCGTCGCATTCCTTGCGATTTCGATTTCAGTTCTGGCTCATTTCCTCGGCTTAAGTATGACGGTACCAAGCTTGTCGAACCCGCGTCCAAGTGAAAGCCGCACGGACTCAGTCGAGTTGAGCAACAGCTTCGAAGAGTTTGCTGATGCCGCGATCGAACCGGTTCAGCCGGAACCGGCTGAGGCCCCGCTCCCTCCTGAAGAACCACCGATCGAGCCACAAGAGGCCAAGATCCCCACAAGCGACGCCCGTGTTGCGTCACCTGACCCGCAACAGACATATGCGCCGGACACCGGCTCTTCTACGATCATTCAGCCGAGGGCACCCGACGAGGCAGTCACTGAACCTGTGGACCAGAGCGTGGACGACACGGGCGAAGATACAGACGGTCAAACCGCGGCGTCCGATCCCGTCACCGAAACACCAGAGGCTCCGCCGAGCGAAGAGGTCGATCCGGTCGAACCTTCATCTGTCGAAGAACCGGTGTCCGAGGAACAGCTTGCCGCACTTCCGCCCGAGCTGTCTCCGGTCGTCCCGGAAGACATTCAAACTCAAGAACCCGTCACACCAGATGCGGCCCCGGAATCTTCAGAAGAAGATGCGGTGCTGCCGGCACCTGAAACAGAGACCAGCGAATCCGAGCAGGCCGTGGTCTCGTCGCTGCGGCCCCGCCCGCCGAACCGCGATCCACAAGCGGCACTTCCCAGAACACTTGACCGGTTCAACAATTTTGACAACCTGCGCTTTCCAGAGCAGACAATCGAGTCGCCCCTCACCGCTTATCGAAGAGAGGGTGTGGACGTCTTTCGGCAAAACAGGGGCAGCACCCGTTCCGGTGGGCGCGGGCCGGGCAACTCGGATTCAACGAACTATGCTGGCCAGGTTCTGGTTCACTTGAACCGCGCGCCACTCGTCTATGTCGCGGCTCGCGGATATGCGCGCGTGTTCTTTGAGATCAGCGCCGACGGCAGTTTGGCATGGGTAGATGTCGTCGAAAGTTCCGGCTCGCCAGATATAGAACGCGCCGCCAAGGAACAGGTCCGGACCGCTGCCCCCTTCCCCCGCCCTCCAGGCGGTGTCAGCCGAAAACTGTCCTTCTATTACCAGATCAGGTGATCCGACGGCTGTGTCAGAAGTGCTCGCTCACTCAAGAGCTAAATCTGGGCGTATTAAGTCTGTGCGGGTGAAACAGCGCGTTGATAGAGATGCCATGTGGTGTGACCAAGGATCGGCAGCGTGAAGATCAGGCCCAGAAATGCCGGTATCAGCGACACCAGCATGGTGAAGGAGATGATCGCCGCCCAACTGAGCATGACCACCGGGTTTTCTGTGACGACACGAACAGAGGTGAGCATGGCAGAAACGAAATTGGTTTCCCGATCAAGCAGCATGGGCATGGCAATAACAGTCACCGAGAACAGCGCAGCCGACAAAAATGCGCCGACGCAGGTACCAACAGCAAGAAAGGTCCAGCCCTGAGGTGTAAAGAAAACCGTGTTGAGAAACCCCTCAAAATTCGAAAAGGACGCGTTCTGCAGGATGATCGCCAGCCAAAGTCGAATTTGGTAAACCCAAACCCAGAAAACGAACAGGGTGACAAAAGCCATCCAGCCCATTTCGCGCTTTCGCTGATCGGCCATGACGGTCAGGATTTCAGACCAACCGAAACTCTCGCCGGTTTGTAACCGGCGACTCATCTCATAAAGCCCGGCGGCGGCAAATGGCGCAACCAGCGGAAAGCCCACTATGGCAGGGATAATCATCCAGATCTTTCCCAGCCACACCAGGGCCCAAACCAACAGAAATCCAAAGACCGCATAGAACAGCCCGAAAAAGCTGCTCATGATGGGGCGTGCCAGAAAGTCCGAAAAACCGGCTTTCAGCGATGCGGTGATATCCCCCGCAGTCAGCTTATTGACCTTGGGCATCGCCTGCTGAGGCGTCGTGTTGTCTGGTTGTGTTGACCTTTCGGGCTTGGACGTCATGACACACTCCTCCCAAAGCATGGCATCGGGCTGATCTGGTGGTGAACCAGAAGCCCTTTTTCCGCAATAATTCTGCATCAGACACGCTTCATCGGCAAGGGAGGAGTATTGTGGCTCTCTTAACTGTCCATTGCATCCTGACCGTCGGAATACGTCACCGCAAAAAACCAGGCAGCTCGCGAGGCTGACTGAGCCCCGTCATCGTTTGTGCTCGGCTGAAAATACTCTTCTTATGAAGGGTGACGCAGGATGATCCGGTTGGATTCTGAAGGAGCCATCCGATTGCACCCGCCCGCTTCAGGTCCACAACATACGACCGAATTTGTTGCAAAGCTTTGGGCCAGATCTTAGCGAGGAAATGGCCCCGCATCGGCAAACATTTGAGGGTCTGCCATTGACCTCATTCACAGCGGCGAGAAAGCCGTAGGACGTTATCCTCCCCGCCGCGTTTTTCTATCTTCACTCGGTTGTCTATTGCCGTGATAACAAGGAGATCACGGCTGAGTTTGGGTTCAACCGCGTTTACTAAGCGACAACGTTGAACTCTGTCCCGTAAGGATAACCAGTAATGTTCTCGTTGCCATCCTCAGTGATCACCAGAATGTCGCGCTCGCGATAGCCCCCTGCCCCTGACTGGCCTGCGGCATGGTTTGGCGCACTGCCCGAGTAATCAAGGGGTCACTCTCAAACGCTATGGCCTGAGACGAAGAGCGCCCCAAGCGCACCCACCGCAGAACAATACCAAGCTACGACCCCTCGCGGCCCGGTCGCACTTCGACAGCGAGGTATAAAAAACAGTGTGAAGAAACCAATGGGCTTTTCAGCTATGTCACTTGAGCGTTGCCATCAGGTTATGAAACTTTTCACCCTGAACTGCCACGTGATCGCGCAGCGCATTTGCCGTTTCCTCAGGGTTGCCACTGTCCAGCGCGCGCACGATGTTCTCATGCTCGGACATTGACTGATCCATACGGCCCCGAAACCTAAGCTGTTGTCGGCGGAAGGGTTTGAGCCGTCTGTGCAACTTTGACGCTTCTTGCTCCAGAAACGAGTTGCCGGATTGGTTGTATATGATTTTGTGGAAACGTTCGTTTTCGAGGTAATATGTGTCCGGATCAACTGCATCGACGGCCTCCTGACATCTCGCGTTGGCGTCAATTAGGTCTTTCATTGCTTCATCAGAAATACGCAACGCGGCAAGCCGACCGCAAGCGGCTTCGAGCTCGGCCATGACTTCGAACATCTCCATCAGTTCTACGGGACCAGGCTGTCTGACAAAGGCACCGCGACGCGGGATCAGGTCAACCAACCCCGACAAGGCAAGCCTCTGAAATGCTTCTCGAAGTGGTGTTCTGGATACTCCGAATTGCTCTGACAGTTTGACTTCATCCAGACGTTCTCCATCCGAAAAGGTGCCGTCGAAGATCAACTCTTCAAGGTCCTGAGCGATGGTATCGGCAAGTCTTTGGTCCATAGGATTATGTTTTACTCACGAATGGGTGAGAACTCAAGATTTCAAATCTTGTATACAAAAATATTGACTTAAAAAACATACTGCCCGTATGCTTCTGGTTATCCCCGGCAAGCCCGGGTTGAAAAAGGGAGGAAAAAAATGAAAGCCATGTTCAAAACAGCCGTCGCTGCTTTGGCGCTTGGATCCGTGGGCACGTTGGGTTCCGCGGAAGAACTGCGCCTGTCGCATCAGTGGTCGAACAAAGACATCCGACATCAGGTCGCCCAGATCGTTGCGGATGAGGTGGCCGCAGCAGATGTCGATCTGGAGATCAAGATTTTCGGTTCGAAATCACTGTTCAAACCGCGCGAGCAGTACAAGCCGCTCAGCCGTGGCCAGCTGGACATGACCGTTCTGCCGCTTAGCTATGCCGGTGGACAGCAGCCTGCTTATAACCTGACTCTGATGCCGGGTCTGGTGAAGAACCATGACCATGCGGCTCGTTTGGCCGCCTCTCCTTTCATGGAAGCGCTGGAGGAAAAGATGGCCGAGGACGATGTGATGGTTCTGGTCCACGGTTATCTGGCCGGTGGTTTTGCCGGTAAGGACAAATGCATTACCAATCCCAAAGACATAGCGGGCCTGCAAACCCGCGCGGCGGGCAAGTCGTTCGAACAGATGCTGGCTGGTGCTGACGCATCAATCGCGTCGATGGCATCGTCAGAAATCTACAACGCCATGCAGACCGGCGTTCTGCAAGCCGCCAACACGTCGTCGTCTTCCTTCGTCAGCTACCGCATCTACGAGCAGGTTGCCTGCTACACTCCTGCGGGCGAAGTGGCATTGTGGTTCATGTACCAGCCGTTGCTGATGAACAAGTCCACCTTTGATGGCCTGAACGAAGAACAGCAGGCCGCCCTGCTGGCTGCTTCGGAAAAAGCAGAGGCCTTCTATCTGGAAGAAGCCAAGAAACAGGATGCCAACTCGGCCAAGGTCTTTGAAGAAGCCGGCGTCGAAATCGCGGAAATGAGCCCGGAAGATTTCGAAGCATGGCGCACACTGGCGCAAGAGACATCCTACAAAGCCTTTGTAGAAGAGGTTCCTGATGGTCAGGACCTGCTGAACAAGGCGCTGGCGGTCGAGTGACCCCCACTTCCGGGCGGCGTTGCCGTCGCCCGGAACCTGCTTTATCTCATCTGAACTTCTCTGATCTTCAGACTTAATTGCATCTCAATCACAGGAGGCGCAAATGGCTGGCCACAGCTCTGCCGTTGCTTCCCACACCGGGAACAATCCCTTCCTTCGCTTTGTCGCAGCACTGTCAACTCTGGCGGGTTGGTTTTCGGCAGGCATGATCGTCGCAGCCGTCGCCATCACCTGTCAGATGATCATCGTGCGCTTTGTCCTGAATGGCTCGACCATCTGGCAGACCGAAGCGGTTATCTATTTGGTCATCGCCGCCACACTGGTTGGTCTGCCTTATGTGCAGCGTCTGCGCGGGCATGTGAATGTCGACCTGATCCCAATATCGCTGGCCCCGCGCGCACGGTTCTTTATGGCGATCCTGACCTCGGTCCTGTCTATCGCCATCATCTCGGTCATGCTGTTCTACGGCTATGAATACTGGCACTTCGCGTGGGAGCGTGGCTGGAAATCCGACACTGTCTGGGGTGTCCGCCTGTGGATTCCCTACCTGTCCATCCCCGTCGGCTTTGGACTGCTGCTGTTGCAACTGATTGCTGACCTCGTCGCCGTCCTGCTTGGCATCGATAAACCCTTCGGACTGGAGTAAAGTCGATGGACCCTCTTCTGCTCGGCGCTGTAGTCGCCATTGCCACCATTCTCGTTCTGTTCTCAGGCGTATCGGTCGCTATCGGCCTGCTGATCGTCTCGGCCGGGTTCCTGATCATCTTCGACGGCCCCCGGTCGTTGGAACTGATGCCGGAAATCCTGTTCGGTAAGCTCGACAACTTCGCCCTGCTCTCGATCCCGATGTTTATCATCATGGGATCCTCCATCGCCTCAACGCGGGCCGGAGCGGACTTGTATGAAGCACTTGAACGCTGGCTGACCCGTGTTCCGGGCGGTCTGGTTGTCTCGAACCTTGGTGCCTGCGCCCTGTTCGCCGCCATGTCCGGTTCGTCGCCCGCAACCTGTGCCGCCATCGGCAAGATGGGCATCCCCGAGATGCGCAAGCGCGGCTATCCCGACGGTGTTGCTGCCGGTTCGATCGCTGCAGGAGGTACGCTGGGCATCCTGATCCCGCCGTCGGTCACCATGATCGTCTACGGTATCGCCACCGAGACATCGATTGGTCGCCTGTTCCTGGCCGGAGTGATCCCGGGCCTAATGCTGGTCAGCCTGTTCATGGCCTGGTCGCTGTATTCCACATGGAAATCGGGTGACGCGACCCGACTGGGTTCCGGGAGCTATACATGGGCCGAGCGGTTCGAGATCCTGCCACGCGTGTTGCCCTTCCTCGGCATCATTCTGGGCGTGCTCTATGCCATGTATGGCGGTATCGCTACGCCGTCGGAAACCGCGGCCGTGGGCGCCCTGCTCTGCCTGCTGATCGCGATGATCATCTACAAGCTGTGGAACCCAAAGGACATCTGGGTTGTGCTGCGCGACAGCACCAAAGAAAGCGTGATGATCCTGTTTATCATCGCCGCCGCCGGTGTGTTCTCGTACATGCTCAGCTCGCTGTTCATCACGCAATCGATTGCCGAATGGATCGGTACGCTGGATGTGAACCGCTGGATTCTGATGGGTGCGGTCAACGTGTTCCTGCTGATCGCCGGCTTCTTTCTGCCCCCCGTTGCGGTGATCCTGATGGCAGCGCCGATCCTGCTGCCGATCATCACTACCGCTGGCTTCGACCCGATCTGGTTCGCGGTTGTGCTGACCATCAATATGGAGATTGGCCTGATCTCACCCCCTGTCGGCCTGAACCTCTATGTGATCAACGGCATCGCGCCCGACATTTCGTTGAAAACAATCCTGACAGGCTCTCTCCCCTTTGTGGCTTGCATGGTGATTGCGATTGTCTTGCTGTGCCTGTTCCCCGGTCTGGCCACATGGCTGCCTGATATGGTGATGGGAGCGGCGATATGACCCTGCTGGCGGATCTTCTGTCCACCGTGTTCGAGCGGCGCTACCGCCGCGGCGCGGCGGGCGCGGCCCTGGATGGCCGCCCGCTGACTGAACTGGCCGACGCGCTGGTTGGGTCCGCCGGGGAAACCTCGGGGCTGGCTCTGGCCGAGGAAATACTGACCCGGTTCGACGCACTGGCGGATGACGAAAAGCTGGAGTTCTTCCGCTATCTCGCCACGGCTATGAATATCGACCCCGATGCGGTGCGGTCATCGCTGGACGCATACGAGCGTGCCCCCTCGAAAGCGACCTATCGCAGCTTTGCGGCTGCGGTAGAACCAGCCCGGCAGGAAATGATCCGGCGGCTGAACCGCGTACCCGGGGCCACTGGCGCGCTGGTGCAGATGCGCGCCGATCTGCTTCGGCTGGGCGGTAAAGAACCCGAGTTGCAAGCGCTGGATCTGGATTTCCGGCACCTGTTTGCCAGCTGGTTCAACCGAGGATTTCTGGTCCTGCGCCCAATCAACTGGGAAAGCCCAGCGCATATTCTGGAAAAGATCATCGCCTACGAGGCAGTGCATGCCATAGACAGCTGGGACGACCTGCGCCGCAGGTTGGAACCCGTAGACCGGCGGTGTTTCGCCTTCTTCCACCCCTCAATGCCCGACGAACCGCTTATCTTCGTCGAAGTCGCACTGAACAGCGGCATTCCGGGATCGGTTCAGGCCCTGCTCGCCGAAGACCGTGACCCGATGCCAGAGGATCAGGCCGACACAGCGGTGTTTTATTCCATTTCCAACTGTCAGGCGGGCCTTGCCAGCATCTCGTTCGGAAATTCGCTTATAAAACAGGTAGCTTCGGATCTGGCAGCCGAATTGTCGGGGCTGAAAGCCTTCGTCACCCTTTCGCCCATTCCGGGTCTGACCAAATGGCTCTCAGAAGAGGGTTTCAAATGGGATGTCGAACAATCTGATCAGATGAAGGCGCTGGCGGCGCATTATCTGCTGAACGCCAAAAGCAGGGGCAATATGCCGTTCGACCCGGTAGCCCGGTTTCATCTGGGCAATGGCGCGCTGGTCCACGCGGTTCATGCCGATGCCGATATCTCGGAAAAGGGGCGGGCGCAGTCCGGCGGCACCATGGTCAACTATCTGTATGACCTGTCCCGCGTTTCCCAAAACCACGAGCAATTCGCCAATACTCGCGAGGTGATCGCATCAGCCGAGGCAAAATCCCTCGCTGCGTCCGCCTCTCTCACCACGACACAAGAAAGGTAAACCTCATGGCTAACCCTCTCTATGATGGCTTGTTCGGCGTTCATGCCGGTAAAGATACACCTTTTTTTCACCTGCTAGACGGGACAACCATCACGCATCAGGGTTTCCTGAGCACCGCCGCGCAGATTGCGCATGTCGCCACCCAACTGGGCCTGAAACCCGGTGATCGTGTCGCCGCGCAGATCGAAAAGTCGCCCGAGGCGCTGGCGCTGTATGCTGCATGTGCGCAAGCTGGTCTGGTGTTCCTACCACTCAACACCGCCTATACGGTAGATGAGCTGACCTATTTCATCGAAAACAGCGGTGCGTCTCTGATCGTTTGTGACAGCAAGAGCAAAGAAAAGCTCACACCGGTTGGCGCACAGCTAGGCGCTAAGGTGGAAACCCTGAACGCTGATGGCAGCGGCACATTGATGGATCAGGCTGCGACCATGTCTGCCAGCTTTGAAACCGTCGATCGCGATGGTGATGATCTGGCCGCCTTCCTCTATACCTCGGGCACAACGGGTCGCTCGAAGGGTGCGATGCTGACACAGAATAACCTGTTGTCGAATGCGCAAACGCTGGTCAACGAATGGCGTTTCACATCCGACGACGTGCTGCTGCATGCGCTGCCGATCTTTCACACTCACGGACTGTTTGTGGCGACCAACGTCACTTTGGCGGCGGGCGGCAGCATTGTATTCATGCCCAAATTCGATCTGGATGAAATCATAGGCCGGATGCCCAACGCCACGACCATGATGGGCGTACCAACATTCTACACACGCTTGCTGGATGATGACCGGTTCACCAGAGAACTGGCTGCGGATATGCGGCTGTTTGTTTCGGGCTCGGCCCCACTGCTGGCGGAAACCCATGTGCAGTTCGAAGACCGCACCGGCCACCGCATCCTCGAGCGTTATGGCATGACCGAAACCAACATGAACACCTCAAACCCGTATGATGGCGAGCGCCGCGCCGGAACTGTCGGGTTCCCGCTTCCCGGCGTCGAGCTGAAGATCTGTGATTCTGATGGCAATGCCCTGCCCCAAGGGGAAATCGGCGAAATCGAGGTGCGCGGTCCTAACGTATTCAAAGGCTATTGGCAGATGCCTGAGAAGACCGCAGCCGAGCTGCGCGAGAACGGGTTCTTCATCACGGGTGACCTGGGTAGTATCGATGATGAAGGATATGTTCATATCGTCGGTCGCAACAAGGACCTGATCATCTCGGGCGGCTACAACATCTATCCGAAAGAAATCGAACTGGTGCTGGATGATCAGCCTGGTGTCTTGGAAAGTGCAGTTGTTGGTGTGCCGCATCCCGACTTTGGTGAAACCGTTCTGGGTGTGATCGTTGCCGAACCGGGCCAGATCCCCGATCTGGATGCCATGATGGGTGCCGTGCACGGCAGCCTGGCGCGGTTCAAGCACCCCCGCAAGCTGATCCTGCTGGAAGAACTGCCCCGTAACACAATGGGCAAAGTTCAAAAGAACATTCTGCGTGACCAATACAAAGATATGTTTGCAGTAGCGTGAAGTTTCGCTCCCCAAACTCGCGGCGGCTCTCCTCGATCCGCGGGTTTCCATTCAACGGGCTGAAGCCGCGTCGTCCGTGGCTTCAGCCCGTTGATTTTTTCTCTCAAGGAGTTTGAAAGATGTACCAGAACATTCTTATTCCGGTGTCGCTCGATGCTGATCGAGATGTGGCCCAATCCATCCGCGTTGGGCGTGCTCTCGCACAACCATCCGGCACTCTGACGCTGTTGCATGTGGTTGAGCACCTGCCCCAATACACCAGCGATCTGCTGCCCGAGAACCATTGTGAAATCGCCAAGGCCGCGATTACGGAAAAGCTTAAACCCTTGATCGGAGACGTAAACGACGCGCGTATCGACGTTGTCGAGGGGCATGCGGGGCGCGGTATTCTCGACTATGCCGACGCACATAATTTCGATTGCATCGTGATCGCAAGTCATCGCCCTGGCCTGCAAGATTACTTTCTGGGCTCGACGGCTGCACGAATCGTACGGCACGCTAATTGCTCAGTTCATGTCGTCCGTTGACTCCTGAAACAGGGTTGAAGTTCGAAATGCGTGTTCTCACGTAAACTCAGCCATGATTTGGGGGGATCTGGTATTCGTGATGTAACCACCGCGAACTCGTCCACCAGCCGTTTGGCCAGCGCAGTACCTCGGGGCATGACGCGCGCGTTGAACCCGCCCATGGTAAGAACGTTAGGCCGGGGCTGGGCAAACACAGATAAAAAACAGCGACTGACGGCAACAACACCCGACCAGGTGTGCATCACATTAAGAATTGACAGCATTGGCCGCAGCGCCCGGATCGCCGGACCATGCTTTACGCACCTTCCCGCCAGAATTGCGTTGATCATTAATCGTTTTGGCCATGTCCTGCAGTGTTTCTCAAGACGAACCCTTTGTCACTCGAGTAACGGACGGTCGCTTCCATTCGGTGCACCGACAAGATTTCCAAAGGATCCGGATCACCGATTTGGGCTGTCTCAGCCGGGATCGATGGTCGGGTCATGATTGCTGTCAGCAGTTAAATACATCATGCGGTTTGGAAAAAACCAAATTCGCCGCGCAACCTATTGGTTGTGACAACGACATTATCCGTCCGAGTGATTTCAGACAGGGACGGGAAGGCAGTCTATGGATCCAGCCACAACCAATTCGTTGACGGCCAGTGTTGAGACGTTGGGATGACCGGATTACTTGACCGGCCTATCCCGAGGCCGCGACCGCCCTGTTTACCAGTTTCCTGGCCGAATTCGGCATCACCGTCGACATTTGCAAATTCCTTGGCAACCCTTCGGGCTGGCAGTTCTGGCCCCCTATTGACATGAAGTTCGTCGCCTCTTCGATGTCCAAAGGTCTGCGCGTGGCCGGAACCGCAGAATTTCCCGGGTTGGGCACCCCAACCAATCACAAGCGGCTGGACGGTGTGGTCAAATTGACCAGCGCGCTGTTGCCTGATCTCAACGACAAACAAACGTCCACCTGGTCAGGTCAACGGCCAAGCCTGCCCTACAGTTTGCCCTGCATCGGCGAAATCAAGGGTCTACCCGGCCTCATAGCCGCCTTCGGCGACAGCCACTACGGGTTGATGATGGCACCGAAAACCGGCCAGTTCGTGGCGGATGTCATCACGGGCGCGCGAAACAACACTAATCTGTCACCCTTCAGCGCGACGCGCTTCGAATAGACACATAGATGACCCTTCAACCGGGCGGCAAGAACCTCCGTATTGCTTTTCAAAATATTGCTACGGATCCGGTCTCAAAACCAAGGCTGTTGATAAAGATCACATCCGCTTCTGCAATTGCGCGTGTGTCGGACACCGAGGGTTGATAGAGGTATGCAAGTTCTGTCGCCAACTTTGTTCCCACCTGTCAGGTCGAGCGTAGTTTTGGTAGCGCATGCTCCAATTTCACAGGAGCTGACAGTGACGATCTCATTCAAGGGTGCGTATTTTCCGAAAGAGGTGATTTGTAGGTTGTGTTGCTGAAGTGTCGAATTTTTGCTGTGTGCGCTCACAGCACGAAATCCGCCGGATTGCTTCAACGCTTATTGCGGCAATGCAGACTCGAGATCGGTCATTTATACCGTGCGCAACAAGATCGAGTAAAAAATTCTCGCGTGGCGGACCACGCGGAAAAGCTAGGCACTCAGTTAACTGTCGGCATTCTTTCAAAGGTAGAAGGGCAATCACGCAAATATCTGTTCAATCCAGACCTCGAGCATCTTCTTGGCAGCGTCGTTGGATTGGGATTTCCGCCCCCCGACAAGATAGTGGCTCTGCTCTATCGGAGCGGCATCTCCGACAATTGCGATGGTTCTTCCTGTTGCGATGGCCGTCTTGGCAAATCTCTCAAGAACCAGTGCGCAGCCACCGCCAGCGGCTGCAATATCGACTGCTGCAATTGTCGTATCCACAGCCACGGATGGGGATGCGGCCGTGTACTGTTCATCAAACGCCGAGAGATACTCGGGCCACATATCCTGAAACCCCAATATTTGAATCTGGGGCATGTTCAGTAGCTCGCTGGCCGGGACTTTATCCGCCCCCTGAGCGACGGCCGCGATGGGGACAATACGCTCATCCGAAATCTTCCGGAACGGCGCATCACTCCACCCCCCCTTCCCCAATCGCAACTCTACATCGACGTTTTCGCGCCCGGCGGATTCTGCCCAGATGTTCGAAACAAGTCTGATGGGGAATTCCGGATAACGACGAGAGAATTCAGGTAACCTGTGAGCAAGAAACAAGGTTGCCGTCGATATCGGCACCCGCACGATCAGCTCCTGCGACTGACTGGTCCCAAACAGGCTTGCAGTTGACAGGTCGATGTCACCCAAAGCCCGCCGAACAGAGAAGGCATAGGCCTGCCCGACCTCCGTCAGGCTGAGATTGCGCGCTGCGCGAAAAAACAAAGGGCAGCCCAACTGGGCCTCCAACGAGCGGACATGCAGGCTCAGCGCGGTCTGGGTTATACCAAGTTCAACGGCGGCGGCGGTAAAGCTCATGTGCCGTGCTGCGCATTCAAAGGATCGAAGCCATATCAGGTTGGGCGATTTTGACACTTTTAGCACCAAATTTTTTTGCCTATATTCGCCCGTTTTATTCGTTTTGAGCAAGGCTTCAAGTGGTATTTAACATTCCGGAATGTCAGTGGCGCAAATTGGCGGATCGTACTGAAGAAAGGAACGCGCAAGTGAAAGTTGGATTCATTGGTCTTGGAAATGTGGGTGGCAAGCTATCGGGCTCGTTGCTGCGCAACGGTATCGACCTGACAGTGCATGATCTCAATGAGGAATTTGTTGATGACTTCGTGTCGCGCGGCGCAAAGCGCGGTGAAAACCCCGCGCAACTGATGCGAGATTGTGATGCGGTTATCACCTGTCTGCCATCGCCTGCAGCCTCGGATGTGGTCATGCAGGAAATGTTGCCTGAAGTGAAAGAGGGCAAGATCTGGATGGAAATGTCCACCACGGATGAAGCTGAGGTCAAACGCCTGGGTGCCATGGTGATGGAACGTGGTGGGGCGGCCGTCGATTGCCCAGTCTCAGGGGGGTGCCATCGCGCGGATACAGGCAACATTTCGATCTTTGCCGGATGTGATCGCGCCACGTTCGAACGTATTCTGCCCTTCCTGACCACGATGGGACGCCGCATCCTGCATACGGGCGAGTTGGGCTCTGCGTCGGTTCTGAAAGTCGTGACCAATTATCTGGCGACCGCCAACCTCGTCACCTGCTGCGAGGCGCTGGTGACCGCCAAGGCGGCAGGTATGGACCTGAACACCACATATGAGGCGATGAAGATCTCTTCGGGCACGTCTTTTGTGCATGAAACGGAAAGCCAGGTGATCCTGAACGGGTCGCGCGATATCTCGTTCACTATGGATCTGGTGAAAAAGGACGCAGGCCTGTTCCAGCAGGTGGCAGATCGCCACAATGTGCCGCTGGAAATCTCACCGATGCTGGTGCAGATCTTCGAGGACGGTATCGAACGCTTTGGCGAACGTTGCTATTCGCCCAACATCATCAAACGTCTGGAAGAGGCAACAGGGCTGGATATTCGCGCGCCCGGTTTCCCGCCGGAAATGCTGGACGATGAACCCGAAGAGCCGGGTTACGAGGTGATCCCGCAGGGCACGCAGCTCAAGGCGGCTGAATAAGTCAGGACGGTGGCTGTCATGAAACGGATCTACACCTTTGGCGGGTTTCCCGCGACGCGCAACCTGACGGTTGCGGATATCAAAGCGGGCAAGGGCAAGCGCAAGTTTGTCCAGACCACCGCCGTGAATCGGATTGAGGCAGCCGCTGCCGAAGCCGCCGGGATCGACCATCTTTCGATTGTCGATCATGATCTGGCCGAGGTGCGCGCCGGCGCGCCCGACACCTTTAACACCGCCGCCCTGATGGCCAGCGACTATAAGACCCATCAGGACATCCTGCGGGCCGGTATTCGCGCCGCTGCTGCGGGGGCGGATGCGGTTTACACCCTGCACAGTTTCAAGGCGGTTGAATTGCTGGCCGATGAAGGGCTGGCCGTGCAGGGCCATCTGGGTCTGGTGCCGCGCCTGTCCACACAGATTGGCGGGCTACGCGCCTATGGCCGCACAGCGGATGAGGCGATGCAACTGGCCGACGATCTGCGTCGTCTGGAGGATTCCGGTGCCTATGCCGTAGAACTGGAATGCGTCGCGGACCAGGCGATTGCCGAGATCAGCCCACGCACCGGGTTGATCACTCATTCCATCGGATCGGGTGGGGCTGCGGATGTCATCTTCCTGTTTCAGGATGATGCCTGTGGAGACACCGAACACCCGCCACGTCATGCTAAGGCATTCGCTGACATGGCCAGCGCCCGTGCTCAGTTGTAGGCCGAACGTACGAAAGGCTTAAATGCCTATCGCACGGCCGTGCTGAATGGCAGTTATCCCGATGCAGCCACCAGTATTGCCTTGAAACCCGGCGAGCATGACAAGCTGCGCGAGGCGCTGGATAAGCGCCGCCCGTTCCACGAGTAGTGCCGATGAATTGCAAGGCATCACGCAAATACCCCTATGAGCCGCCCCCGCGCCTTTCCTGAAACCACTACGTTTTCACGAAAGGACAGGACATGACTACAGCCGACACCAACCCAAACGCGGAAACGCAACCCAAAACCGAACCCGGCCCGATGAGCCGGGAATGGCATTGGCACCCCGAACTGCCGGTGAAATTCGCACCTTATTGGAACTGGCCGCCAAACTTTGGTGCGCTGACAAAATGGACCTGGCAGAACTGGCTGCAATTTTCGGATCGCTCGATCTTTCTGGTACTGGCGTTTCTGGTGGGCTTCTGGCTGCAGCCGGTTGGCCCGGATCAGACCGGATTTGCTTTTGGCTGGATGGCGCATGTCTTTGTGCGCAACTGGGTGTTGTTGCTGATCGTCGCGGGTGGCCTGCATTTCTGGTTCTACGGAATTGACGGGCAGGGCAAGCTGCTAAAGTACGACCGGCGCCCATATATGAAGCGCAAGAACGCCTTGTATAAATTTGGCTATCAGACCTGGGACAACATGTTTTACTCCATGGTCTTCGGCGCGACCTTCCTTTCTGGCTTTGAGTGCTTTTTGCGCTGGATGTACGCCAACAACTATATCGGCACGCTCAGCTTTGCCGCGCATCCGATCTGGTTCGTCCTGCTGATCCCAATCCTTGCCATCTGGCAAAGCTTACATTTCTACGTGGTGCACCTGTTCCTGCACCAGCCGTTCATCTACCGTCATGTGCACGCCGTTCATCATCGCAACGTGAACACCGGCCCATGGTCCGGCATGTCGATGCACCCGGTTGAATCGTTTGGTTTCCTCAGTGCGATCCTGATCGTTCTGATCCTGCCCAGCCACCCGGTTCACATGCTGTTTCTGGGCTATTGGCTGATGCTCGGCGCAGCCTCGTCACATTCAGGGTATGAGGCGATTTGGGCGCGTGACCGTCAGGCGTTGCTGCTGGGTACCTTTTTCCACCAGCTGCATCACCGCTATTACGAATGCAACTATGGCAACGCGGAAATGCCCTGGGACAAATGGTTCGGCACCTATCATGACGGGTCCGAAAACGCCACGAAACGCACCCGGAACCGCAAGCGTGAAATGCTCGCCAAGGGGCAGGTGCATAAGTCAAGCTGACACAAACAGTGCCTGATCGCGTGGTGTCAGGCACACCCATCCCGGATGGACGAAAACATGGCCACCGCAAAATCTATTTCCGACACCAAGAACATCGACCATTGAGATCTGCGTATCGACATGGCCGCGGCCTTTCAATGGGCAGCACGCCTGGGTCTGCACGAAGCAGTGGCCAACCATTTCAGCCTGGCGGTATATGACAATGGCACGCAGTTCCTGATGAACCCCAATCAGGTACATTTCAGCCGTATCCGCGCGTCAGACCTTTTGTTGCTGGACGCCCGACCCCCACACGCTGAACCGGCCCGGCGCGCCTGATCCGACAGCCTGGGGCCTTCATGGCGCGATCCACCGACGCTGTCCACATGCGCATTGCGTGATGCACACCCATTCGATCTTTGCGACAGTTCTCGCCTCTCTGGCCGACAGCACCTCGCCGCCGATCGACCAGAACACCGCAACATTCTTCAACCGCTATGTGTTGGATAATTACTTTGGCGGGCTGGCCTTTGAAGAAGAGGGAGAACGCTGTTCCGCAGCACTTCAGGACCCGAAGAAAAAGACAATGATCATGGGCAACCACGGTGTGCTGGTGTCGGTTCCGACCCGGCCGATGCGTTCAGCCGGTTGTATTATTTCGAACGCGAAGCTGAAACCTATTTCCGTGCTGTGCGAACCGGTCTGCCGCTGCGGGTCCTGTCGGACGAAATCGCCGAAAAAATAGCCTTAGAACTCGAGGGTTTCCCCGGTCAGGCCGAATCTCACCTAAGCGAGATCAAGGATATCCTGCGCACCGAAGGGTCGGATTTTGACAGCTGAGCCCATCAGTTCCCGTACCATGAACAAAGAAAGAAAATGCCGATAATTACCTATGTCGAATTTGGTGGTCAGGAACATGTCGTCGATGTGGCAAATGGCCGGGCGAAAAATCACGACCTGATCTCTCGAAACGAGATCGAATGGCTGCAACGGCAGGCTTCTTTAGTTGAATGCACGTTTGCAAGAAATGATATCCAAGAACCAGTATTCCTGCGGGAAGATCACAACGCGTGAATGTCGAACGGATCAGAGAAGCCCTTGATCTGGGTCCTGTCAAATGTCTTCTGTACATCAGCCCCGTCCAGCAGATCCAGGGTCTCTTGATCAACCAAAATCCGGCTTCCAGTGTTCTGGGTTTCAGCTTCCAATCGGGCCGCGAGATTTACCGTGGATCCGATACAGGTATAGGTCGCCCGGTTGTCAGTGCCGGCATAGCCCGCGACGACTTCGCCCGTAGCGATACCGATGCCGATCCTGAGGCTCTCTTCGCCATCAGCGAGCCGGTCGTGATTCAGCATCTCGATCATGCTATGCATTTCATGTCCTGCGGCAACCGCACTTTGCGCAGTATTGTTCAGCGGCTGCGGAACACCGAAGAGAGCCATCAATCCGTCACCCAGCATCAGGCTGACAATGCCGCCATTGCTGGTCACCGCCTCGAACATCAGCGTGTAAAAAGTGTTGAGCAGATCAATTGTTGCCTCAGGTGCAAGGTTTTCCGACAGGGTCGTGAAACCGCGAATATCACAAAAGAGGACTGATGCGTTTGCACGTTTGCCGCCGATGGCAAAACCGGACTCTTGCAGGTCTTGCGCAACCTCGGTTGTTGCGAAGCGTTCAAGCAGGCGTCTTTGTTCGTCCCGCAGTCGCTTCTTTTCAAGGCCGCTGGAGACGCGAGCGCTGAGAAGTGTCTTGTTCACTGGCTTGGGCAAGTAGTCTTCTGCGCCTAACTCGATGCAGCGCACAATATTGTCGAGCCCTTCGACCGAAGAAGTCACAAGCACCGGCAATTCGCGCAGGTCGGGGTCCGCATTGATTGCCTCCAGAACCTGAAACCCGTCCATTTCAGGCATTTCGATATCAAGTAGAAGCAGGTCAAATGACTGGCTCGACAGCATCTCCATCGCGACGCGGCCGTTCTCCGCGACAGAAGCTTTGTGCCCCAACAGTTCAACATTGCGAGACAGGAGCAGCCGATTGACCTTGTTGTCATCAACAATGAGGAGATGGCCGGGTGCATCAGTCATTGTTCAGGGTCCGCAGGGCCGCAGCAGCTTTGGCGAAAGAGGCCTCCAGTGCTTTGGCATCCGTAGGATCGCCAGTTGCGGGTATGCCCCCGAGTTCGATTTTCCTTGCCAACTCCGCCAGCGCAGTCGCACCAAAAGTGTTTGCGTTCGATTTGATGGAATGAGCTGCGCGGCGATATCCATCGGCATCGGATGCGTCGGCAGCCGCTTTCAATTCGGCAATCATGCCGGGGGCCTCGTCAAGAAAGGTGTTTACAAGCTCGGCGGCAAATTCGTCGCCAGTCGCGTCCTTGAGCTCAGCGAAGATATCAAGATCAATTGGTCCGTTTGTCATGGATTACTTGCTTTTCCTGGGAACATTCAAAAGGGCTTCGATAAGAATAGGCAGGCGGATCGGTTTGGCGATGTAGTCGTCCATCCCGGCATCCAAACACATCTCGCGGTCGCCTTGCATGGCGTTGGCTGTCATGGCGACTATACGCGGTCGGTCTTCTCCGGGGAAATCATTGTTAATGCGGCGTGAGGCTTCGAGCCCGTCCATTTCAGGCATCTGCACGTCCATCAGTACGACGTCGTATGTTTGCCGGTTCACGCTTTCGACCGCCTCAGCGCCGTTGCTGGCCAGATCCGCGCGGTAACCCATCTGTTCAAGCAAGCGAAGCGCAAGCTTCTGGTTCACCAAATTATCCTCAGCCAGCAGAATACGCAGAGGGTGCCGTTTGGCCATCTCTGGGTCGGTCTGGGGTTTGCCCGCCGGTTTGGTCGGTTTCACGGGGGCATCTTCGGTCGAAAACAACGTGACCAGCGTGTCAAAAAGATGCGACTGACGCAGCGGTTTGGCGAGGTTGGCCGCAAAAAGACCGACTTCAAGGTCCATGTCACGTAGACCGAGAGAACTGAAGAGGATCAGCGGCAAGTCCGGATGCTTGGCGTGAATTTTCTGGGCAAGTTCCTCACCATCCATTTCTGGCATGTGCATGTCGAGAATGGCCAAATCAAACTTTTCAGCCCTCTCGAGCGCGGTTAGCGCCTCGGACGGGGTTTCACAGGTGGTGGTTTGAGTGCCCCATTTCTCGGTCTGTAGGGACAGGATTTTACGGTTGGTGGTGTTGTCATCCACCATAAGAATGCGTTTGCCTTCAAGCTCGGACTGGACGCCTACCAGATCGCGTGATGACGTTTTGACCGGCTTGGAGGGTTTGGCCCGGATCGTAAACGTAAAGGTCGAGCCATGCCCTTCGCCGTCACTTTCTGCCCACATGGTGCCGCCCATGAGTTCTGCAAGACGTTTGGAAATTGCCAGGCCAAGACCGGTGCCGCCATATTTGCGGGTTGTTGAGCTGTCTGCCTGACTGAAGGACTGGAACAGACGGCTCATCCCTTTTTCGCTCAGGCCAATGCCGGTGTCGCGGACTTTGAACGTCAACTCAAGCGATCCGCGTTTCTTGGCGGTTTGTTCAACAGAGAGCACCACTTCACCGCTTTCAGTGAACTTCACCGCGTTGGAAAGCAGGTTCAACAGGATCTGCCGCAACCGGGTCAGGTCAGCACTGATTGCAAGGGGTAAAGCATCGTCAAACTCATAGGCCAGATCAAGCTGCTTCTCAGCGGCTTTACCGCTGATCAGATCAAGCGCGCTTTCAATGCATTCACGCAGGTCAAACGGATGGTTCTCGATATCCATCTGCCCGGCTTCGATTTTCGAGAAATCGAGGATTTCGTTGATGATGGCCAACAGCGCATCGCCGCTGTCGCGGATCGTGTTGGCATAATCGCTTTGCTCCGCATCCAACTCGGTATCCATCAAAAGCCCGCTCATCCCGATGACGGCGTTCATCGGTGTGCGGATTTCGTGGGACATGGTGGCAAGGAAGGCGCTTTTGGCTTCATTGGCAGACTCGGCCACCTCACGGGCTTCTTCGGCCTCACGGAAAAGGCGCACGTTCTCAATCGCAATCACAGCCTGATCGGCGAATGAATACGCGAGGTCGATTTCGTCTTTGGTGAATGCGCCAGCCGTTTGCCGGGCAAAGACCAGCACACCCAGACACGCCGCTCCCTTCATAAGGGGAAGTAACAGAGCCGCCCGGATTCCGTGCCGGTCATATGTGACCTTCTCGAATGGCGAGAGGTCAAGCGCGTCCCAATCCGGCAGGTGGAGCATCTTTTTCTCGTGCAAAACCTGTGCCGGGAAGCTGGACATTGGATCGGGATCGATGGGAAAGCTCTGGTTTCCTTCCAGGGTTTCCGCGCCTTCTCCGGTAACCCGCGCGAGAACCTCGAACGTGTTGTCTTGCGCAGTCATAGCTGCGACCATATCGGACGAGACCAACCGCACACCTGCTTCGGCAATAGCCTCAAAGACAGGTTTGATATCATCGGGCGACTGGCTGATCACACGCAATATGTCCGCACTTGCGGTTTGACGTGCCAGTGAAGCCTGCGTTTCATTGAACAGCCGAACGTTTTCGAGCGCGATGATAGCCTGATCGGCAAACGACTCGGCAATGGCAACGTCATCATCGCTGAAAACTGTGGGCGTCTTTCGAATGAACGCCAGAGCACCAAAACACTCCTTCCCGCGCATCAAAGGCACGGTCAGAGACGACTTGAACCCCTTCTTACGATTGATTTCCTGGTCACGCGGAGGCAGGTCATCATAGCTCCATTCAGGCATATTCAGTGTCTTGCCGCTTTTGATCGCCCGAGACGGTAAATTGTCTTCAGGATCAATCGCGAGCCGCTTTGTCCACGTGATCTTTTCGACACCATCTGGAGTAGCGGCAGCAACCTGCCAGAGCTCTGTCTTATTGGCTTGCAGGGCAACCGATAGGTCACAATCGATCAGCGTGGTTGCGAGGCCAACAATCTTTTCAAAAACCGGCCTTGTATCGGCTGGGGATTCGGAGATCACCCTCAGCACATCCGCGCTGGCGGTCTGGCGCGACAGCGCAGTCTGCGTGTCATGAAACAGCCGTGCGTTCTGAATTGCAATGACAGCTTGGTCAGCAAAACCCTTCAGAACGCGCAATTCCTTGGCGTGAAAAGGATTGTCCCGCCGGGCGACACCGACCGCGCCGATGCCTTTCTTTTCCCACATCATTGGGGCGAACGCGACCGAATGGTATCCTGCAATGCGTGCTATCTTTTGAAGCACGGCAGGCGTGTCGGAATTGTTGGCACAATCGGAATAATTGGCGACTTCTCCGGTCCGCAACGCATGCGCAACGGGCGTTATCTGCCACGGTGCCGGAAAGGTCTTTTCGACTTCTTCACGGAAGTCACCAATATACGCTTCGACCTGCAAGAGACCGTCATCATCAACAAGAAGCACATCCAGTTCTTCGCCGCCAAAAAGCACTTTACAGCTTTCGAGAATCTTCTCGAACACCGGCTGCGTGTCTTCGACCGACTGGCTGATGACGCTGAGTATCTCTGCGCTGGCCCTTTGCTGCTCCAGCGCCTCTTCGACTTCGGCGGTGCGCGACTGCACTTCCTTGAACAGTCGCGTGTTGTTGATGGCGATCACGGCCTGGGACGCGAAGGTTTCCAGCAAGCTGACCTGTTTGTCGCTAAACGCTGCCGCCTGCCTGTGCGCCATGACAATAACACCAACGGTTACGCCATCGCTGACCAAGGGAACCCCGAGCGTCGTAAGGTAGTCACCGATCTCCGCCGCCTCTTTCCATGTGTAAGAGGGATCTCCACGGGTGTCTTTAATATAGACTGTCTTGCCATGCAGGGCCGTGCGCCCGATGCAAGAACCCTCCTCTGGCGCGATCGGGTTGTTCGACAGGAATTCGAGAAAAGCATCACTGACGTTGTGGGAAATGGCCACGCGATAAAGGCCATCGTCAGCATCCTTCATCGCAAAGAACGCATATTCCGGGGAACAGATACGTGAGGAAACCTGCAGGATAGCATCCAGAACCGGTGGCAGATCGTTGGGCGAGCGAGAGATGACGTCGAGCACTTCGGACGTCGCCGTCTGATACTTCAATGCCTCTTCGACCTCGGCAGTGCGCGCCCGCACTTCTTCAAAGAGCCGGGTGTTGTTGATGGCAATCAGCGCCTGCGAGGCGAACGTTTCCAAGAGAGAGATTTGTTTTGAGTTGAATGGTGCGACTTTGTCGTGGCAGAGCACAATTACCCCGACCACAACATTGTCCTTGACCAGCGGGACACCCAGAAGCGAGCGGTATTTGCCGATGCGAGAAGCCTCTTTCCAGGTGTAATCGTCTGCTTCCGTATCTTCGTAGTAGACTGTTCTTCCCAATTCAGCGGCCTGTCCAATCCCGCTCCCGTGCCCTGCGGGAACCGGGTGGGAGCTGATGAACCTCATGAAGTCGCTGTCAAAATCAAGCGTGATATCAGTGTGGTAGAGCTTATCCCGTGGATTCAGAATCGAGATCGCCGCGTATTTTGGCTCGCAAATCCGGCTGGCGACCCTCAATATCTCCTTCAGCACCGGCTCCAGCTCATTCGGTGATCGAGAAATCACAGACAACACGTCTGACGTGGCGGTCTGATACTCCAGCGCCTGAGTGACTTCTTCTGTGCGTTCCTCCAACTCGTGGAAAAGGTTTGCGTTGGTAATCGCGATGACGGCCTGATCAGCGAACGTTTCCAACAACTTGATCTGCTTGGGGGAAAATCCCGAGACCACTGGCGAGCCAAGAGATATTACACCCACCGCCTCGCCGTTCTTGACCAAAGGAAGCCCAAGCAAAGATTTATATTCACCTACTCCGCTTTCTTCCAACCAAGTGTAAGTCGAATCCGCCTCGACATCTTCGACGTAGCTTGTGCGCTTCGACAGGATCGCACGTCCGCTTACACCGTTCTCTTCTGGCGAAATCGGGTGGGACTTGACGTATTCTGCAAAGGCCGTGTCCTGTGTGAGTGTTGAGTGCACATGAAAGAGCCCATCGTTCGGGTTCAACATTGCGACATAGGCATCCTGCAATTCGCAGATACGCGACGCTTCTTTGAGAATGGCATCCAGAACAGGCGACAGCTGATTGGGAGATGCCGAAATGACGCGCAGAACTTCGGATGTTGAGGTCTGATACTCCAAAGCTTGCGTGACTTCTGCCGTACGGTCCTGCACCTCCCGGAACTGACGCACGTTATCCATTGCGATCACGGCTTGGGCTGCAAAGGTTTGGACCAATGCGACATCGTCATCCGAAAAGGGCGCAACCTCACGGCGATAGAGAACGATCACCCCAAGACCCGTGTCGTCTTTCATCAACGGCACCGCAAGAACCGAGCGGGCACCTTCAACCTCAACCATCTGAACCCGTTTTGGGTCGCGATCCCGAAAATAAAGTGGATCATCTGCGATATCATCTTGCCGGATGACCTGGCCATCGATCATGGGGCGGATCGCAACGAGTTCGGTACGCGTCAAGGGTTCCACGAACCCCTTCAGGGCCTCACTAAAATCCGTTCGAGCACCGATATTAGCCGGAATTGTAGCAAGACCACGTTCGTGATCAGCGACGCACAGGAAGGCCAACGGCGCGTTACACAGACGGCTGGCGTTTTCGAGTATGCTATTGAAGACAGGGCTATCGTCATCGCGGCTGCGACTGATGACTTCGAGGATTTCACGCGATGCTTCTTCCCGCTCAAGCCGTTCTTGAACTTCACTAAACTGGCGCGTATTTTCGATGGCAATGACTGCGTGCTTGGCGAATTCTTCAATCAACTGCACGTCAGGGTCAGCAAACGGACGTACCTCACGGCGGCTGACCGCGATGGCACCTATGGCCCGATCTCCTTGCATCAAAGGAACTGTAACGCGTGATCGAATGCCTTCGATCTCAACCATCATGACAGCCGTAGGATGGCCCGAGCGGAAAAAGTCAGTTTCAGTCAAATCATCAATGCGACCAACCTTACCTGTCCGTATCGCGGTAGACACGGGAATCGATTCCTCCAGCGGCCACTCATCTCCAACATCAAACTCAGTTTGCTGATGCCCCCAATTCGCGGCCAACCGCCCGTGGGTCCCGGCAGCGTTGATCAGAATAAGTACTGCCTGATCTGCGCCACACACCTTAGTGGCCTGCTGAAGCACTGAATCAAAGACGCGTGCATCGTCATCACGGCTTTGGCTAATGACTGTTAGAATTTCCTGCGTTGCCGTCTGACGCTCCAATTGCGTGTGCAGCTCTTTCAATTGTCGCGTGTTGTCCAACGCGATCACGGCTTGGGCAGCAAATCCTTCTACCAAAGAAATCTCGTCGTCTGTAAAGGCCCGAACCTCGCGTCGGTAAATTCCGATGACGCCCACGGGCATGCCATCTGCCGACAAGAGTGGGACCGTCAGAAACGAGCGGACACCTTCTTCGTCTACAAGCTGGCGGCGCCATGGGTCGCCATTGATGTAGGGTTCAGTTTTACGCAAATCGACATTGTGAATGACGCGCGCCTTTCGCACGGATTCGGCGATCTGGAGGTGTGAGTCCAGTGACCAGCGATCTACGCCAACCTCATAGGTCGCCAATTGATCCCCGAAATGGGCCGCATATTCGAGATGGGTTCCCGCCTCGTTCAAAAGGCTCAATGTGGCGACATCTGTTTCGCAAAGCCGGGCGGTGTTTTCCAGGATTGTCTGAAACACCGGAGCCTCATCGTCCCGCGAACGACTAATTCTCTCAAGGACTTCACGCGTCGCGCCTTCACGTGCCAGACGTGTCTGCAATTCGCGAAACTGGCGAACATTCTCAATGGCGATAACCGCTTGGGCGGCAAAGGTTTCGACCAGCTTGACCTGATCGTCGGTATAGGGTCGCACCTCGTCACGCGCCAACATCAGGCACCCGATTGCAGCGCCATCCAGCATCAGGGGAACAAACAGATTGCTGCGGCACCCGTGCGTGTCGACGATGAGCCTAAAGCGCTCATCACCGGATTTGTGGAAGTCAGTGTCTCCCATATCAACAACGCGCTTGGTCTCGCCGCTGAGGATGGTTTCGGTCACCAGAGAATTGCCCGGCTCCATTGTGTATTTGCCGTCAAGCCAGAGTTGTTGAATGTCCGGGTGCAGGTTGACGCTGGCCACGAGCCGCTGAAGCGTGTCACCTTTTCGCCCAAGGACCAGGCCGGCAAAAACAGCGTCGCAGAGATTCTTGGCGAGCGCGACAATCAGATCGCAAACTGGCTGCACGTCGTCTTTGGCCTCAGAGATCGCGCGCATAACATGTGCGGTGGCTTCAAACCGCGCTTGCTGGTCAGCGGCGCTTAGATCCGCACTTTGGGCAGACGATGGCGTGGGACTTGCCGTCGTCCCCGATGCCTTTTTGTCCCCCACCTGTGCCTAAGCTCCCGTGCCAATCCATGACTTGCAACTGCCCAGAGTTTAGAGAGCATGTGATAGAAGTCACTGGAATTCTTCACGGATGAAGTCCGTTGCATTTGTGTGCGCGCGGACGAGGTCCGCTGAATTCGGAGCATTTAGTTGGTCAGCGAGGCAACCCGCACGGCAAATTGCGCAAGCAGCACAGCCACTACGTTCCCTGAAGATTCTATCGCGTCTAACAGCAGTGCCACTGAACCTGTCGACCACAAAGCCAGCAACTTAAGGGCCAGTACCGCAATGGGAATCGGGGTGGGCCAAAGAGCGACTTTAAGTGTCATTCGGCCGCGACCGTCGATCAAACGTCAAAGAAAACTTGAACGATGGGTGAGTTCGCGTGCTCAAGACCTAAAACAGGTGTTTGGCAGAAAAGAAAAAAAGCCTCTGCACATTCGGCCTGCAAACAGGGGCAACAGCCTTGGTCTCCGCATCGCGGCCTGTAACACCAGTTACTCTGACGGGGGCTCACTCTGAGGCACAGGAACGGCTTTGAGATAAGCGGCGATCGCCAAACGCTCGTCGTCGCTTAGTCGAGAAGTATTCTCGATAACTTCAACCATTTCGCCGCCGGCGCTGTCATAATCTGGTGTGAAACCGGATTTCAGGTATTCCGCAATGTCGGCTTCGGACCAATCAAGCTGGTCCGCGGTCAGCCCGGGGATATGACCTTTTCCGCTTGGGTTTGGTGCGCCCGTCAGCCAGAGATCGCGTTTCAATCCACCCAATCCGTTTCGCGGTGTATGGCATTCGGCGCAATGTCCCAGCGCCTCCACCAGATACCGGCCTTGTATTTGCTGGTTGGTCAGATCGCCTTCAACCACCCAACCCGGCTCTAGATACAAGTGCTTCCATCCGCCCAGCCCGCGTCGAATACTGAAAGGGAATCCAACCTCATGCGCGATACTTTCAGTGGCTGCCGCTGGCAGGGTGGCGAGGAATGCATGCAGCGATGCGGAATCCTCCAGCGTCATGTTGGCATAGGACGTATAAGGAAACGCCGGGTAATAATGCTGCCCCTTGGGCCCGGTCCCATGGATCAGGGCATTGGCCAGATCCAGCGCAGACCACGACCCAATTCCGGCCTTCGGATCACTGGATATGTTCGGGGCTACGAACGTGCCGAAATCCGTCTCAAACCGACGACCGCCTGCGAGGACGAGCTTATCCTCTCCGACGGCATCCGGGGCTGAATGGCACGATGCACAACCTCCAGCGTAAAAAAGGGTCTCGCCCCTTGCGAGATCAGGAGTAACGCCGTTCAGTTGGGTCCGATCAACGGTCTGCGGTCGGGTCAGCACCAAACCGGCCAGCCCGACCAGAACTGCAACAACCGCGGCGAAAATGAAAAAACGCCGCACAGCTAGCGCTCCTTTAGTCTTTCGGTGCTCGGTAGGCTTTATGGCATGCTGAGCAGGCGCCGCCCAGATTACCCATCGCCCCCTTAAGCGCGTCGACATCTTGTCCTGCCGCAGCCTGCATCGCAACCGCGGCGTCGGCCAAAGCCTGCCCCTTGGCGCCTACATCCGGGAAATTCTCCCAAATTGCAGGCAATGCGCGGGTGGACGGGTCGGCCACATTATCGGATCCGGCGGGCCACATCGCGGATTGATCGATCTGCGTCAGAACGACGATGTTATTTGCGGCCCGTGTTGCGGCCTCGGCATCATATTCCGCCTCTCCCTTGGCCATGCCGCCAAGAGTGCCAAGATTGAAAGAATAGAGTTGCATTATCGAGGTCCGGGCTTTCACAGCCGGGTTTTCGCTTTCATGCGCGATGGCTGTGCCGATGGCGGCTACAGACAATAGACCTGCCGCGAAGATGCCAAATCTCTTCATCATGGTATGTCTCCCTGTTCTATACACCGAATACTACCTTGAACGAATTTTCTTGTAATTGTTTGTTATTCATCGTCCCCTGTTAATTTATGAACAACCAAAACTGGGACGATATTCGATACGCGCTTGCCGTAAGAAAACGCGGATCACTGAATGCAGCCGCTGGCGCTTTAGGTGTCACGCATGCAACAGTTCTGCGCAGAGTTGCTGCCCTTGAAGAACGCTTTGACTGCGTGCTTTTTCAGAAAAGCCCATCAGGGTATTCCGCCCTCCCCGAGGCCAGCACAATTCTGTCGGCGATGGAAAGCGTCGAAGAAGCGGTGCTTTCAGTAGAGCGGGCAATTGTGGGTGCGGACCGGTCCCCGGTAGGTCGCGTACGCATTGCGTCCACGGATAGTCTTTGTCAGCTTGTATTGCCTCAAATACTAAACGAGATATCGCAGTTGTACCCCGGCTTGGAGCTGACTTTATTGAGCGGAAACAGCCATCACGATCTATCGAGGCTGACAGCGGACATCGCTGTGCGGCCCTCGATAAACCTTGAAGACGGGCTTGTTGGAGATCGCGCAGGCACGCTGTCATTCGGAGTTTTTGACGACGGCTCTCCCAACCGAAAATGGATGCGGCTTGATGGGGCGTTGAGCCGCTCGCTCCCGGCCGAATGGTTGGTCGAACATGTCAGTGCGGATGAAATGACTAACGGCGCAGATAGCTTTTTAGTGCTTCAGCAGATGGCCGCGTCCGGGGTAGGCAAAGCGTTTTTACCCACATTTATCGGGAATGCGGACCCTCGGCTTCACCTTTCGGTTGAGGGTGGTCCCGAAATTGAAGTACCTCTGTGGGTCACGACGCTGGATGAAATTGCGCAGACCCCGAAGTTTTCGATCGTTAAGCGAGCGTTGGTTGAACGCCTGTCCAGTGTTCTGGCTGCGTGACATACCCTGAACAAAACGCGCGGTGTTCAATTTTCCAATCATCCATTTGTTAGAAGAACTCATGAAGTCTGTATTGAATCAGTTAACCCAAATGTTTCTCTGGATCGTCGACCTGCTTCGGAGAATCCCCACCGCAGTGGCGATGGTGGAAACAGAAAACGGATTTGGGTGGGTCTGTACGCTTTCTAACTACGATCCGAAAAGGGATCAGGAGGTGTGTTCAGCCGGAGATGCCGCATAAAGGCGCGGGCGATCCTTGGAACGGGCCTTTGGTCTGAAACCACAAAATGACCGCGATATCGCATGGGGGATTCAAACCGGACAAACGCTAGTTCGGGGGATCGATACATGTACACCGGAAATGGGTTGATCACCGCCAAGCCCAGACCTTCTCGCGCCATGTCAGCGGCAGCGAAAGAGGTCGAAACTTCTGCAACAATTCTGGGTTCGGCTCTAACCTGGTGCAACAACCGATCTAGTTGTCCGCGCCGTCCATGACGATATGTCAAGGCGATCAGATCCTGTTCATGAAGGTCAGACGGTGTGAGTGTGCCGCGCGTTGCCAGTGGATGCTCTGGTCGCATAACACAAACAGCAGGAGATACCCGAAATGGAATGAGTTTGATGCCCGCACGGCTTTGTTCAACACCGGTTACTGCTAGATCAAAGCGATTTTCTAGGACGCCGAGAGTGACCAATTCAGAAGTGGTTACTTCCAGATTGACGAAAAACCCGGGGTTTGCCCGCAAAAAGCTTGCGATGAGAGAAACGATATATCGATGCGCATAGCTAGGTGGTGCGACCAGACGCAGTGTTTCTTGCACAGCTTCGGCCGGACCGTCGATCCGGTCCAAAGATTCGAACAATGGATCAAGCCGCATGTTGAGCCTGACCGCCTCTTGCGTTGGGCGTAACCTGCCCGCATCCCGCTCGAAGAGCATTTTTCCAAGCCGCGTTTCAAGGCTGCCTATCGAACGGCTGATCGCAGATTGCGACAAACCCAGTTGTCGTGCCGCCGCCGCCGTTGTTCCGGCCTGCATGAGTGCTCGCAATGCTTGGTATTCCGGCAGCGAGTGCCAATTGCGAGGTTTTCCCATTTCTCTGCGGCCTCATGATTCCGTCTACCTCTATGAGTAAAACTCATTGAACTTTTTTGCAATTATGATGATCCCGTCTGCTAGCATGTGTCAAAATGATACTGAAGCATGTGGTGCAATGGTGAAAACGTCTCCGCTGATCTTTGACGGGCATAACGACGTATTGTCGAAACTTGCCTCGGCGGGTGGTTTGTCAGAAGCTGGTCGCTTCCTTACAGCTCTTGATGGCTCGATTGATCTGGTCAAAGCCCGAAGTGGAGGCTTTGCCGGAGGTTTCTTTGCGATCTGGGTTCCATCATCGATGGATTTGGCCGCCAAGATGAAAAAGATGGTCGAGCCGAGTTATGACCTGCCGCTTCCAGATCAGATTGATGCCGAAGATGCCTTGCCTGCCGCGTTGGGCCAGATCGCAATCCTGCTCGAACTGGAGCGATTGGGCGCATTGCAGGTGGTTCGTTCGGTCGCTGACATCCGGGAGTGCATGGCGCAAGGCCGTATGGCCGCCATTTTTCACATTGAGGGTGCCGAGGCGATCGACACCGATCTGCATGCGCTAGACGTTTTTTACGCCGCGGGCCTGCGGTCAATTGGGCCGGTTTGGAGCCGACCGAACATCTTCGGGCACGGAGTACCGCTGAAATTCCCATCAGGGCCGGATACTGGCGACGGGTTGACCGATCATGGTCTCAGGCTTGTTCGGCGCTGCAATGCGCTCGGCATCATGCTGGACTTGTCACATCTTACTGAAAAGGGCTTTTGGGATGTGGCGCGGTATTCTGAGGCTCCATTGGTGGCAACCCATTCCAACGCCCATGCCATATGCCCGCACGCGCGCAATCTGACGGATGATCAGCTTCGCACAATTGCTGAAAGCGACGGAATGGTTGGCCTGAATTTTGCCACAGCATTTCTGCGTGAAGATGGGCGGATGTTGTCAGATGTGCCTTTGACGCAGGTTCTGCGGCACCTTGATCACCTGATCGGTATATTGGGTGAGGATCGGGTTGGGCTTGGGTCGGACTATGACGGGGCAATGGTGCCGGAGGATGTGACAGATGTATCCATGCTGCCCCGACTACGAAATGCCATGGAGCGCCATGGTTATGGTAAAGAGCTCATCAAGAAGCTCTGCCACGAAAATTGGTTACGTGTTCTCGAAAAGACCTGGGGGGCGTGACCGTCGATGAAAGACATAGTGACAGAGAGGACATCATGAACGCATTTAGTAGATTGCTTACCGGAGCGGCGCTTGGAATGGCGCTGGCCGTGACTTCGACTTCTGCGATGGCTGAAACGCCACCAAATATGCTGGTTATCGCAAATCGCATTGACGACATCACCACACTGGACCCAGCCGAGAGCTTTGAATTTGCCGGGTCCGATGTCAGCAGGAACGTTTATCAGAAACTGGTGAATTTCGACCCGCTGGACTTGGATGCCGGGTATCAGCCGGATATTGCCGAAAGCTGGGACGTGTCAGAGGACGGAACGTCCATCACATTCAAAATCCGGGACGGGCTGACGTTTCACTCTGGTAACCCTGTGACCGCCGAGGACGTTCAGTTTTCGCTGCGCCGCGCGATCATTCTGAACAAAACTCCGGCGTTTATCCTAACACAGTTTGGATTCACGCCTGAAAACATTGAGCAAACAATCGTTGCAGATGGCGATACGTTGACCATCACCACGGACAAGCCTTATGCGACATCCTTTGTCCTGAACTGCCTGACCTCTACAATTGGCGGGATCGTCGATAAAAAGACAGTGATGGAGCACGATAAAGATGGCGATTTGGGCAATGAATGGCTCAAAACCAACACCGCTGGATCGGGTGCCTATAGTCTGGTCAGCTGGAAGCCGAATGAAAGCGTAACGCTGAAGTCCAACCCCGACTTCTATCTGGGTGCCCCGACCATGGAGCGTGTGGTCGTGCGCCACGTTCAAGAAAGCGCCAGTCAGCGTCTGTTGCTGGAACGCGGGGACATCGACATTGCCCGCAATCTGAACCCCGAAGATGTGGCTGGTGCCTCATCGGTGGATGGGGTCAAAATCGCAGACGAGCTGAAAGGCCGTCTGATGTATGTATCGCTGAACCAGAAGCATCCCGAACTGAGCAAACCTCAGGTTAGGCAGGCCTTTAAGTACCTCATTGACTATGAAGGGATGCGCGACAGTTTCCTGAAGGGTCAGTACACGATCCATCAGAACTTTCTACCTCAGACATATCTGGGCGCATCCGACGAGGCCCCGTTTAACTTTGATATCGAAAAAGCCAAATCCTTGCTGGATGAGGCCGGTGTAAGCGGGCTTGAGATTGAGGTCGGCGTGCGCGAAGCACAGGAGCGCATTGAGATTGCGCAGGCCATGCAAAACGCGCTGGGACAAGTCGGCATCAAGATGAACATCACGGTCGGAACCGCCAAGCAGATTCTGGCGCGATACCGCTCGCGTGAACTGGACGTTTATCTTGGGGCGTGGGGGCCGGATTACCCTGACCCGCAAACAAACGCCGGTACGTTTGCGTACAACCCGGACAATTCAGATGAGGCCAATGCCACCGGTTTGCTGGCCTGGCGGAATTCCTGGGATACAGATGGTCTGACCGAGAAGACGAATGCTGCCGTTGTGGAAAACGATACAGTAAAACGTGCTGATATGTATAAGACAATTCAGGCAGATTTCCGTGAGACATCGCCTTTTGTCATCATGTTCCAGCAAATTGAACAATCGGCGATGCGTGACAATGTGACGGATTTCTCGACCGGACAGGCGATTACGTCGGCGTCATACTGGCAGGTGACCAAGTAAATGGCACTGGCCGAAAGACCAACAGGGGGGCGCCGTTCGGCGCCTCTCATCCATTGGATCAAGAGCATCCTGAAAACTCTTGGTACCATCGCAATAACAATGCTGGGGCTGCTGTTCGTAACCTTCATCATCGGCCGCGTGATGCCGATTGATCCGGTGCTGGCCATCGTTGGTGAACGTGCATCACAATCGACATATGATGCGGTCTACCAACAACTTGGTCTCGATAAGCCATTGTTGGTGCAATTCTTGTACTATTTGTGGGATGTCCTGCACGGAGATTTCGGAAACTCACTGCTGAATGCGCGCCCTGTATCCGAGGACATCGCCCGGGTTTTCCCCGCCACGTTGGAACTCGCCACTCTGGGTGTTCTGATCGGCATTTTTCTCGGCGTTCCGTTAGGGGTGATTGCCGCAGTAAAGCGTGGTTCGTGGATTGACCAGATCGCTCGGGTTGTCGCGCTTGTCGGCTATTCGATGCCTATCTTCTGGTTGGGCTTGATGGGTCTGCTGGTGTTCTATGGGGTTCTTGGTTGGGTTGGTGGTCCCGGACGGCTGGACATTTTCTACGAAGATGTTGTGCCAACGCGTACGGGTTTGATCCTGTTGGACAGCGCTATCGTTCAAGACTGGGATGTCTTCCGTAATGCTTTAACCCATATCATCTTGCCGGCGGCTTTACTCGGCTATTACTCGTTGGCCTATATCAGCCGGATGACCCGTTCCTTCATGCTGGAACAGCTTTCGGCCGAATATGTCATCACCGCACGGGTCAAAGGCCTGTCGGAACGGCAAGTGATCTGGCGCCATGCATTCAAGAATATCCGGGTGCAACTGATCACGGTCATCGCGCTGAGCTATGCCAACCTGCTTGAAGGGTCCGTTCTGACCGAGATCATCTTCAGTTGGCCAGGCATCGGCAGTTACATCACAACGGCATTGCTGAGCGCAGACATGAATGCTGTTCTGGGCGGAACAGTTGTGGTCGGGCTGATCTTTATCTGTCTGAATATACTCTCTGATCTTCTCTACCGTTTCTTTGACCCGAGGTCGAAATGAGCGATTTGACTTTGCGACAATGGCTGCTGGCCGACGCACCTACGTCACGCCGTCACGCCAGATTGTCCAGTCTGTATAAGGGCTGGCTAACACTGCGAACGAATTCCATGGCTATGGTTGGTTTGACCATTCTGGTACTTCTTGTTTTCACCGCCGTATTTGCCCCTGTTCTGGCCCCGCATGATCCGTTTTCTCAGGATCTTGCCAGCCGTCTTCAGCCCATAGGGACCGAGGGGCATCTTTTGGGCACCGACAGTTTGGGGCGGGATATTCTGTCCAGATTGATTTATGGTGCACGTATCACGCTCTACATCGTCGCTCTGGTTGCTCTGATCGCCCCAGTTGCGGGTCTTTTGGTGGGGACTGTTGCGGGGTATGCTGGAGGTTGGGCCGATGTGGTCCTGATGCGCATCACGGACATCTTCCTAGCTTTCCCGCGCCTGGTTCTGGCGCTGGCATTTGTTGCAGCCCTTGGCGCCGGGATCGAAAATGCGGTGCTTGCAATTTCGCTAACGGCTTGGCCTCCCTATGCACGTATGTCGCGGGCCGAAACGCTGACCATCCGATCGACTGACTACATCAACGCGATCCGCCTGCAAGGTGCAGGGCCTTTGCGCATCATCACGCGCCATATCTGGCCACTTTGTATTTCGTCGCTGATCGTGCGCGTCACGCTGGATATGGCTGGGATTATTCTGGCGGCGGCTGGCTTGGGTTTCCTCGGTCTGGGCGCACAACCGCCCAGTCCTGAATGGGGGGCGATGATATCAGAGGGTCGCAGATTTATTTTGGACCACTGGTGGGTTGCCACTGTGCCGGGGCTCGCGATTTTTACGGTATCGCTGGCTTTCAACCTGCTGGGTGACGGCTTGAGGGACGCCCTGGACCCGAAGGATGACGGACAATGAGTTTGCTGGACATCGAAGATCTTTGGGTCCGTTTCCCAACCCGTCAGGGCGTGTTCGACGCCGTACGCGGCGTATCGTTCTCGCTGGGACGCGAACGGCTGGGTATTGTCGGTGAAAGCGGTTCCGGCAAGTCAATGACGGGTCGGGCTATCCTGCGCCTTATCCGCAAACCCGGCATAGTAGAGGCCAGTCACGTCAATCTGGAAGGTCGCGATCTGCTGAAGTTAAGCGAACGCGAGATGCGCGAGGTCCGGGGGAAGCAGATTTCCATGGTCATGCAAGACCCCAAATTCTCACTGAACCCGGTGGTCACTGTTGGTGAGCAACTTATGGAGGCCTACCTTCAACACAATTCCGGCTCCAAGTCTCGTGCACGGAAGATGGCTATCGAGATGCTGGAGAATGTGTCGATCCGTGATGCTGAGAGGGTGATGCGCGCTTATCCTCATGAAGTTTCCGGAGGTATGGGACAGCGTATCATGATCGCGATGATGCTGATCCCCAATCCCAAGATACTGATCGCGGATGAGCCGACCTCAGCACTGGATGTCAGCGTCCAGAGACAGGTTCTAAACATCATGGACGGGTTGGTCAAGGAACGGGGCATGGGGCTGATCTTCATCAGTCACGACCTGAACCTCGTGTCCGAGTTCTGCGACCGCGTTCTCATCATGTATTCAGGCCGGATTGTCGAAGTTTGCGAAGCGAAAAAGCTGCACCAAGCGCAACACCCATACACCCAAGGACTGTTGAATTCCCTTCCCCGACTTGATGACACCCGCACCCATCTGAGCGTCCTGACTCGTGACCCGTCCTGGTCGAGTGCGCCAAGTGTCAGGGGGTGAGATGACTGCACTGGAAATCAAAGATTTGGACGTCTGGTTCGGCCAAACACATGACCGCGTTGATGCGGTCAAAGGTGCCAACCTCAGTGTCATGCAAGGCGAAAGCTTTGGTCTTGTGGGAGAGAGCGGATCCGGTAAATCGACCATCCTGCGCGCAATAACGGGCCTTGCGCCGCAATGGTCCGGTACCATCGAGGTCGAAGGTCAGGCGCTGTCCGGAGCGAAACGGGATCGCGTGTTCTTCCGGACGGTGCAAATGGTGTTTCAGGATCCTTACGCCTCGCTTCATCCGCGGCACACAGTCGATCAGGTGCTCAGCGAAACTCTGCATCTGCACGGATTGGACAATATCGACAAACGTGTGGCGGGTCTGTTGGATGATGTCGGCCTTGGGCAACGGTTCCGGTTCCGATACCCGCACCAGCTCTCTGGTGGTCAGCGTCAGCGCGTTGCCATTGCAAGGGCCTTGGCAGGCGAGCCAGATATCCTGCTATTGGATGAGCCCACGTCGGCCTTGGATGTCAGCGTTCAGGCCGAAGTTCTGAATTTGCTCGCTGACCTGCGCACGAAACACGGACTGACGTATCTGATGGTATCCCATGACCTTCCTGTAATTGCGCATATGTGTGACCAACTAGCTGTCATGAGAAACGGCGAGATTGTGGAAGTCATGTCCTCCGAAACTCTGCGGATGGGAAACCCCAGGCATGAATACTCGCAGGAATTGCTTAGAGCTTCGGTTGCTCCACAGTGAGTGTTGCGTATCAATGTTGGGACAGTCAACGCGACAACACCGATGCTGTTTGTCCGTCGTCAGGGTTTTTCGGAGAACTGAGGCTGTATCGTAACGGAGGAATTGCCAAGATGTTTAGGGCAGATTGTGAGGGGTCTAGCGAAAGCTGTCTCACGCCTTCATTTCAACGGTGTAATCGGTCCAAAGGTTGATAGCATCGGTGCGAGCGTGGCGGTATGAAACTGCGGTGAGTTGATAGCGACGCGGTCGGAAAATCAAATTGATCTGGTCGTGCGCGGATGGAAACCTTTGAGCCTGTCGGTGGGATTTGAACCGCCCGAACATTTTCTCCCATTTGCGGGTCGGCCTGTGCCACACTTCGATCGCGTTGTTGAGGCCGTTGTGGGCTCGGTGGTCAGCGTCCGGGACCAGTGTCTTGATCGGTTTGATATAGCTGCGCAATTTGTCGGTGATGAGGTTTTGTTGCAAAGATTTGAACCCGTTGAGTTGTTTCAGCAATCGCTTGTAAGTCAGGTGGCGAGCTCAGCGAACTGCTTAAACGGACAGAGTCCAGGCGTGAGTTGGCCCTTGCGGATCATGTGCGACACTTCGATTCCGCCGAGCGTTGCCGCCGCTGAAGCGAAGGCCTTGAACCCCAGCATTGGCCGCGTGCGTCTCTTGATGAAACGGTGGTCCTGTTCCACGATATTGTTCAAGTATTTCCGCCTCACCATCTCAATTGGGATCGGGCAGCCAAAGCCTTTGAGCATTTTGTTGATCGCCTTGATCCCGGCGGTGTTGGCACCGCTCTTGTCGATCACAATCTTCCTCGGCAATCCATTGATCTCTAACATCCTGGCGAAGAAATTGGTGGCGGCTGGTTTGTTTCAATGTCGTGAAAGCATGAAATCAAGGGTCTTGCCGCGCTTGTCGACAACTCGATAGAGGTAAACCGACGCGCCTTTAACTTTAATGTAAGTTTCGTCCATTCTCCACGAACGGTCACATGGCCCTTTGCGGCGACGTGCTACCTCAGCGATTGCACCAGAATACCGTGTTACCCATCGGTTTAGCGTAGTGTGGTCCACTGAAACACCGCGCTCGGCCATGATTTCTTCCAGATCCCGGTATGACACGCCGTATCGGACATAGAAAAACACCGCGAACAGGATCACATCCTTCGGATATTGCGGGCCTTTGAAGGAAATTATGAACTGACTTTCGGCTGAGTATACCGAAAGTCATTCACCCGCAGCATCCGACCTCGTCAACAGCCAAAAGTTTGCAACTGATCGACTTCCGCCTGACGGCGCGGAGGGATGCCAAGGCAGCAAGGGCGTTTCTGCGCCAGGCCCGAGATACCGTGCGACAGTACCAATCGCAAACGATCGTCACCGACAAGGCGCACAGCTACGCAAAGGTGATCCGCGAGATCAACGACCGCCTCGGGCCTGAAGATACGATCAGGCACATTGACCGCAAGTATTTGAACAATAGGATCGAGAGCGATCACGCCGCGCTGAAGCAGCGATTGCGACCCATGCGCTGGTTCCAGACATTGGCAGGAGCGAAGGCCGCGCTCGCTGGCATCGAAACTTTCCGCACCATTCGAAAAGGCCAGTTCGAGAATTGTGAGACCAGAGTGATCAACGAGATCATCTTTGTCGAAAACCTGTTCCAGGAAACTGCATGAACGGTGAGCACTACCGACGATAAACGCAGCTCTATTACGTTAATGCAACGGACCCGTATTTTGGCTGGGCACCCAAATCGCCTCAGAATTTTGTTCACGCCTCGAATACCGGCCGAAGCCAGACTGCCCTTTCGCCGCAAACGAGATCCTTCATCGAGAAGCGGGACGAAACGGGTTCAAACCGAGCAACCTGGCCTTTGCGTGGAAAGATGGGCGTTGAGTTTACCTGGCTCGATCGAGTTTGAGTTGGTCTGCAAAACTTCTGCGAGAACTAAAGTCCCCGTTCTGTCAAAGCGCGTCATAATCCGCCAAACGGTCTTTGAGAAAGGTGTAGTTCTCTCTCGCCTTCAGCAGATGTTCGCGATTGATTGACAGATGGCGGAAATCTTCATCCGTGTCGGCAAATCGTTGCGGCGGAATGTTCTCATCCATCCAAGGCAGGCAGAAGATCGAATTGCCCCACGTCTTTCCGGCACGGTTCAGGGACAAAAAGTAAATCTGGTTCTCCATTGCGCGGGTCTTGGCAAAGCTGTGCCAGGTATTGAAAGATTCATCCCGGTAATATGCACCGCTATGAAGGATCAGATCAACACCGTGCTTCAATGTCAGAACGCGCGACAGTTCGGGTATTCGTATGTCGTAGCAAATGATGGGAGAAATCGTTATGCCGTTGATTTCGAACGTAAATACATGACCTCCTGATACGAAATATTCCTTTTCCATCGATGCACCATATTGGCAAAGATGGAGCTTGTCATAGTACCCGACCAATAAGCCTGCGGGTGATACCACCGCAACAGATATATGGGTGCCCTGCGTCCCTTTGCGCGCAAACCCATAGGACACGTGCGCGCCAAACTCGATTGCCACAGCCCGCCAGGTTTCAAAGGATGCGCCCTCCAGCGGCTCTGCAATCTTGTTGAGCCGGTCGAAGGCCGCGCGGGAATAGTCGATGCTTGAAAGCTCGGGCAGAACCACAAGGTCAGCCGGCCGCGTCTTCAATTGGGCGCGGATTTTGGCGGCTGATATCTCCAGATGTTTGTCCCGCGCTGCGGCACTTTCCGTAGCCGGGACCTCTATCTGGCAGGCCAGTAGCGTCAGGGCGTCATTTGAGGTCACGGCTTGGCCTTTCCTAGCATTTGCTGCGGTCTACCCATTACCCGGCCACAGCCAGATTGCGGCTACGCTCGGTGAGCGGGACGCTGTTGAGTCGCGCACGAAACATCTCAAGAAGGGCGTGTTCCGCCCGGTTCAGGCGGGCATCCTTATGGTGAACCAGATGAATATCAATCGCCAGCGTGTTTTCATAGGGGGGCAATCGCCAAAGCTTGCCACGCCTGACAAACCTTTCAGCCACATGGTTGGGGAGCGGCCCAAACCCAAGGCCCGCGCTGATCATACGCTGGGCCTCTCCCAGATCGGATGTGTAGCCGATTACCCTGTTATCCAGCTTATGCTGCGCGCGCAGCAACGCCACCGGACGCAGCGCATCCCAAAGTTGATCGGTCCGAAAGGACACAGACGAGTGATTTCGCAAATCGTCCAGCGAAAGGTCACGTTGCCCGAACAAAGGATGGCTGGGTCCGCAATAGAACCCAAAATATGAGCGGTACAATACATCATACATTAGGTTCGAGTGTGCGTCATGTACGAGGCACACCCCAAGAGACGCGGATTTGGTCAGCACGGCCTGGCGCACGTCCTTGCTCGACATGACCTCAATGTCAAAGTTGACTTCGGGAAATTGTCGGTGGAAATCCGAAAGGACCTGATCGAAGAATTCGTTTTCTATTCGGCTGAGCAAGGCGAGCTTGACCGTGCCTGTCACGGTGTCCTCGGTACTCTGTGCACTCTGAATGGCGCGCGCCAGGCTGCCGAACATTTCCAAGCATTCCTTATAGAGGCTCTGCCCTGCTGGGGTGACGCGAAAATGCGACGGACTGCGATCGATCAATGGCGTGCCCAACCGGGCCTCCAACCGTTTGAGAGCCTGGCTGACCGAGGGTTGGCGGCGCATAAGGCGTTTTGCCGCAAGCGTGATACTGCCTTCCTGCACAATGAACATGAAGGTGCGCAGCAAGTTCCAATCCAGTTCCCGGATCAGCTTTTCCTGATCAGTGGTGTTCATCATTGATCTCATCAATAACAATAGCTCGCATTATCTATTTGCTCCATGTCACTTTTAAACACAAGGTTATGCTCGGCGTTGTTCTACCAAAATACCGAAGCGAGGAGCCCTTTGAAGACATCGAACCTGTTTTATCAGAACCGTACGCGCCGCCCCGAAGTCGAGCGCGCCGAAGGGATTTATATCTGGGCGAAGAACGGAGAACGGTATATCGACGGATCATCCGGTGCCATGGTCAGCAATATCGGCCATTCCAACCCGCGCGTTCTGGACGCGATGATGGCGCAGATGAACAGCGCCACTTTTGCCTACCGGCTGCATTTCGAAAACGCACCAGCGGAAGATCTGGCGACAGCGATTGCTGATCGTATGCCGGATGGGTTGAGCAAGGTGTTCTTTGTCTCTGGAGGGTCCGAGGCGGTTGAATCCTGCGTTAAATTCGCGCGGCAATGGGCCGTCGCGTCAGATCAGGCAAGCCGCTGGAAAGTGATCTCGCGCTTTCCCTCCTATCACGGGTCCACGCTGGGGGCGCTGGCAATCACCGGCTACGGGCCGCTGACAAATGCCTTTGGGCCGCTGTACAAAGATATGCCGAAAATCCCTGCGCCGACCTGTTATCAGGATCGTGACAACCTGTCGGACCATGACAGGGGATTGAAATATGCCGAGATGCTGCGAGATGAGATCATCGCTCAGGGGCCCGAAACCGTTCTGGCCTTTGCGATGGAACCCGTAGGCGGCGCGTCCACCGGGGCGCTGGTGGCGCCCGACAGTTATTACGCCAGAGTACGCGAGATTTGTGATGATTTCGGCGTGCTGCTGATCATGGACGAAGTGATGTCAGGCGTCGGACGCACTGGGGCGTTTTTAGCGTCCGATCATTGGAATGTGCGTCCGGACCTCGTGGCGCTTTCCAAGGGCTTTGGTGCGGGTTATGCGCCGTTAGGGGCAATGATCGCCGACGAAGGAATGGTCGGCACGGTGCTTGATACCGGCGGGTTCGCGCACGGGCATACCTATGCGGGAAACCCGCTGGCCTGTTCGGCGGGGCTTGCGGTTCTGGACGAGATCGAACGGCATGACCTGATGACCAATGCAAGCGTCATGGGGGATGTGCTGATGGAGGGCCTTCGGGACCTGATGAAGCGCTATGCCTTCATTGGCGATGTACGCGGCAAGGGCTTGCTGACCGCATTCGAACTTGTCTCGGATCGTGAAACGATGGCACCGCTGCCCAAGAACCTGAACGCCTATGAGCGGCTTGTGGAGCTTTGTTACGACCGAAATCTAATAACGTATTCGCGCCGCACCCGTGGCGGGGTGGAGGGCGACCACTTCCTTGTGTGTCCACCGATGATTGTGACTGAACCTCAGATCAATGAAATCCTGAACATTCTTGACGACAGTCTCGGGGCCTTTTCCCGAGAATGCGGATTGGAGTGCTAGCCATGGCACAAAAGATCATTCTCACTTGCGCCATCACCGGCTCGATCCACACCCCGAGCATGAGCCCCTACCTCCCGGTGACGCCCGCCGAGATCGCGACTTCGGCGATCGAGGCCGCTGAGGCAGGCGCGTCTGTCCTACACCTGCATGCGCGCGACCCGGAAACCGGGCGCCCAAGTGCTGATATCAACGTCTTTCGCCAGTTCCTGCCCCGGATCAAGAACGCAACAGATGCGGTCATCAATCTGACCACCGGCGGCAGTTCCCAGATGAGCGTGGAACAGCGTTTGTCAGCCCCCGCCGAACTGGCACCCGAGATGTGTTCGCTGAACATGGGGTCGGTCAATTTCGGGCTTTTCCCGATGAAGGATCGATATTCGGACTGGACCTATGACTGGGAGGAAAGTTTTCTTGAAAACACCCGTGACACAGTGTTCAAGAACACGTTTCATGACATCGAAACCGTGTTTCGGATGCTTGGTGAGGAGGCGGGCGCGCGATTTGAATGCGAATGCTACGATTTGGGCCATATCCAGACGATTGCTTTCTACCTGAAGCAAAAACGCCTTGTGCGACCGGTATTTCTTCAATTCGTCATGGGGGTTCTTGGTGGGATCGATGCAAGCCCGCACAGTCTGATGAGCCTCAAGGAAACCGCTGACCGTCTTCTTGGCGATGCGTACGAGTTTTCGGCACTTGCGGCAGGACGGCAGCAGATGCCGCTCGCCACGATGAGCTCCATTCTGGGCGGGCATGTGCGCGTGGGCCTCGAAGACAGCCTGATGATCGGGCGCGGGGAACTGGCCACCAGCAACGCCCAGCAGGTCAGAAAAATCCGGCACATTCTGGAAGAGCTGGGATATGAAATCGCCACTCCGGCTGAGACGCGCAAGATGCTCAGCCTCAAAGGCGCGGACAAGGTGGGGTTCTGACACATGAAGGTGTTTTCGGATCAGAAACGGCAAAGCCAACACAATCCAAGCGGTTTCCTGGTGAATGGTGTCATGCAACCCAACCCCGAAACACCCGAGCGGTTAGAAAAACTGCTTTCGGGCGTGGCTGCCGGTGGGCATGACCTGCATGTGCCGAAGGATCACGGGCTTGGCCCCATCGCGGCGGTTCATAGTCCCGTCTATTTGAAATTTCTGTCCACGGTTCATGAGCGTTGGAAGCGCATACCCGATGCGACGCCCGAGATTTTCCCGAACATTCATCCGGATCGCCGCACCGCCAGCTATCCATTGTCAGCGGTGGGACAGGCCGGATTTCATATCACCGACATGTCCTGCCCGATTGGTGAACATACCTGGGAGGCAGCGCGCTGGTCCGCAAATTGCGCTGTATCCGCGGCTGAAGTCGTTCTGAACGGGGATCACGTGGCCTACGCGCTGTGCCGCCCGCCGGGGCATCATTGTTTCACCGATCTCGCGGGTGGCTTTTGCTACCTTAACAACAGTGCCATTGCTGCCCAGTTTCTGCGGCAAACCCACGACCGCGTTGCAATCATCGATGTTGATCTGCATCACGGCAACGGCACGCAGGGCATTTTCTTTGCGCGCGACGACGTGTTTACACTGTCCATCCATGCGGATCCCGCGCGGTTCTATCCGTTTTTCTGGGGCCACGCGCACGAGGTCGGAGAAGGTGCAGGGCACGGTTACAACCTGAACGTTCCGCTGCCACGCGGTACCGGGACCGACGGATTCATGAAGGGTCTGCGGGACGGTCTGGCTCATGTGCGAAATTTCGCGCCGGGCGCTGTAGTGATTGCGCTTGGCCTCGACGCCTACGAGGGCGACCCCTTTGGTGGGCTGACGGTATCGACCTCCGGTTTTTCCGAGATCGGAAAAGAATTGGCCGCACTCGGTCTCCCGACAGTGATTGTTCAGGAAGGAGGGTACCTCTGTAACGAATTGGGTGACAACCTGCATGCGTTTCTCAGCGGGTTTGCGGACGGTACCCCATGACCCACGGAGTTACATCAGAGATTCGTCAGGTGCCTGAAGCGTGGATTGACTACAATGGCCACATGAATCTGGCTTACTACGTGATGGCCTTTGACGAAGCGCTGGATGTCATGCTGGACGAAGAACTGGGCATTGGCCCCAGTTTCGTGAAGGCCTGTAACGCCGGGCCATTTGCACTCCAAAACCACGTCCACTACCTGGGTGAGCTTTTGGCAGGCGATGAGTTTCTCTGCCGGTTTCTACTATTGGATGCCGATGCAAAACGCCTACACATCGCGGGATCGATGATAAAGCTGAAAGATCAAACAACTGTCTGCGTGATGGAACAGGTTCTCATGAATGTCGATCACGGCACACGCCGCTCCGCCCCCTATCCGGCAGACATTCAAACCCGAATCGCCGCGTTGGCGGCTGAACACAAACCGATCGCCCGCCCTGCCGAAATTGGTCGGCCAATCGGTTTGATGAGGCGATAATGGATCGAGCTTACGCTCGCAGGCACCAGAAACCACACCCCGAAAAAATCCTAAATAGAGAGGAACCCGATCCAAGCAAAAACAAGCCTTGAATCAAATTGCACTGCGATATGTGTTCGCATAGTGTGACCAAACGCAATAATTTGCAGCGGTCAGCAAAAGATGCCAAACGAAATAAGAACCGCAAACTGGGAGAAATCTAGATGAAATTCAAATATGTCACCAAGGGCCTGATGCTTGGCGCCGTAAGCGCGCTGATGTCCACCGCAGCGCTGGCAGAAGATATGAAACTGCGCTTTGCCGGTGTGTTCCCGATTGACCACCAGGGCACCAAGATGATGGAGCAGGTGGCCGCCGATGTTGCTGCCGCTGATGTCGGACTGACAATCGAAGTTTTCCCGGCCAACCAGCTTGGCTCGGGCGAGGCGCTTTTTGAAGATGTGGCGCGGGGTAATATCGATCTGGCGGCGGCGTTCATCTATGCCGACACCGACCCGCGCCTTGAGTTCCTGTCGATGCCGTTCCTCGTGGGTGGCTGGGATGACATGGACAACATCATGCGCAACATGGACTCCGAATATAACAAAATCCTGCAGGAAATCACCGACGAGTACGGTGTGAGCGTTATGGCCCAGAACCCTGAAGGGTTTGTTGGCATCGTGGCTACTCAAGAGCCGACCAACTGGAACACGTTCGACGATAAAGGCATGAACATTCGTGTATGGTCGTCGCCCGCCGTAAAAGGCATGGTGGAAGCGCTTGGTTTCCAGGCCACGACCATGGCGTGGGGCGATATCTTCCCTGCGATCCAGTCAGGTATTGTTGATGGCGCGATCTGCTGCACCAAGACGGCAACCTATTCTATCTTCGCCCAGTCGGATGTTGGCACCCATTTTATCGAGTATAACTCAATCTCGGAACTGACGACGTTCTACGCGTCGCAGCGTACTCTGGACAAGCTGAATGACGAGCAGCGCGAAGCCCTGCAGTCAGCCATGACCAAGGCGTCGGACGACTTCTTCCAGTATAACCGCGACAACGATGCGGCGTTTGGAGAGAAGTTGGTCGAAAAAGGTTATACCATCCTGTCCCTGAACGACGAAGAACAGGCCGCGATGGCCGCACATATCCAGGAACAGATCTGGCCGATGATGGCCCAGAACGTTGGCCAGGATGTGATCGACCGTTTGCTGGCCAGCAAAAACTGATAGTCAGCACAATCAATCGGGCCGGCAAAATTGCCGGCCCTTTCGCTATTTACTCACAAAAAAGAAAAAAGCGGGGGGACAGGCATGTCGATTGAGAAAGATGACATGACGACGTATGTCGGCGACGACGACGCCGAAAAACCGCAGAAAGTCACGGACGAACTTCCACCGATCATTGGGTATCCCATGAAATTGATCGCATTTGTTATGCGACAGATCGTGATGGCCAGTGGCTTCCTGATGGCCTTCACCTTTGGTGCTGTTGTTGTGATCAGATACGGTTTTGGCGGCGATCTTTTTGCTTACGAAGAATGGCTTTTGGCCTTCTCTATCGTGGGCTTTTTTGCCGGAGCGGTTCTGGCATCTGCACGCAACCTGCACATCAACGCCGACATCCTGGGCATCGTGATCCATAATCCTCGGATGATCTGGTGGCGCGGATTCGTAGTGCTGTTGGTCGAACTGCTTATAATCCTCTTTATGGTTTATGCCTGCTACGTGTCGCTGCTGGACGACTTCTCGTTCCCACGGTTGAGGTCGACGCCGGTGTTGCGCATTCCTTTTGTTACCTGGCGTATCGCGATCATGTGCGCATTTGGCTTCATGGCGATGTTCACAGCTGCGTATCTTTACGTGCATATCCGAAAGGGGCTCGGTCTTCCTTTGCGGTCCGAAACCCTTAAAGGAGCCGCGAAATGATTATCGGCGGAAGTCTTATTATTGTCTGTCTGATGCTCTTGCTGGGCGTCAGCGTCTATGTGGCGTTTGGAGCTGTTCTGATCTTTATTGCGCTGGTTGGGGATCAGTCCATTACGGGCTACTTGCCGACCGGTGCAACCGGGATCCGCTCTCTGGTGTTGTTGGCAATTCCGCTCTTCATGATTGCTGGCGGCATCATGGAGAAAGGCCGGATTGCAGCCCCCCTGGTGGCGCTGGCCGAGATGTTCATCGGTCACATCAAAGGTGGTTTGAACGCGGCATCCGTGCTGGCCTGCGGTGTCTTCGGCTCGATCTCGGGCAGTGCCAATGCGACGCTAACCTGTATCGGTGGCATCATGATGCCGCACCTGAAAAAGGCGAACTATCCGAAAGGGCAATCCGCGGCACTGATCGTGTCGGCAAGCCCCTTAGGCCTTTTGATCCCGCCCAGCTCGTCGCACATCCTTTATGGCTGGGTGGCACAGCAACACGTGTTGAAATGCTTCCTGTCTACGGTCATCCCCGCGATCATCCTGATCACGCTTCTGATCATTACCAACCAGTTCATGCTGCGGAAGTATGACGATATCCAACTGACGGATCGTCCTGATCCGTTCATGCCTGCTCTCTTGGGTCAAGGCCGCCTGGCCGGGCCTGCGCTGATGATGCCGATTATCATTCTGGGTGGTATTTATGGCGGCATCATGACCCCGACAGAGGCCGCAGGCATCGCGGTTTGCTATGCGATCCCGGTTGCGATCTACTTCTATCGTGGCCTGACCTGGAAGACCCTGGCGCAGACGATCCAGAACTCAGGCGTGACCATTGGTGTGGTCATGGTCATGATTTTCATGGTTCTGATCGTGTCGGACAATCTGATCTCGCAGGGCGCTCCGCAACTGGCCAAGGACATGGTTTATTCTGTTTCGGACAATCCGGTCATTATCCTCTTGATGATCAACGTGGTGATGATCCTGATCGGGATGCTGATGGACGACATCTCGGGCCTTTTGTTGGCAACTCCGATCCTGCTGCCGATCGCCCAAAGTGTCGGAGTTGATCCGATCCATTTTGCCGCGATCATCGGTGTCAATCTTGGGATGGCCAATATCACGCCGCCGACGGCTCCGTTGCTTTATCTTGGGGCTCAAATCTGCGATACGCCGGTCTCAAAGATGTTGTGGCCGACATTGGTTTTCATCGTGTTTGCCTGGCTGCCGACGCTGATGCTGACGACATTCATTCCTGAACTGGCACTGTGGTTGCCGGACTTGCTGTTAAGCCGCTAGTAGGACCATCGAAAATGTACAAAGGCGCCCGGGTTCGGGCGCCTTTCTCATTGTTCGGAGCATCAAAGCCCCTAACTTGTCGCTCGCAGCTGGCCTGCCCGGCGCGGAACCTGCGGCGATGGGTATTCAGAGGACGTACATCCAAGAATGCAGACCAACAAATACTCCGGTTACTGCCACCAAAGCCGCGATACCCAGTGTGTCTTTTACAACGTTGTTCATTGTTCTGATCCTCTACAGGAGCTGCCATAACGACGCATAGATAGGTGAAACTTTGAGACGAAAACACCATCAAAAAACACATATGCGCCTTGCAATCATTGCATGACGGCGGGACTTTTCGAAAGCTGCAGCATTGCCAATTTGATCGGGTTGTCCTTCTCGGATAGCGCGGTACCATGACCATTCCGACCTGATTGCCGCGGCTGAAGGGCTTCCGTTTTCCTCGCGAAATCATCGCCTATGCGGTGTGGGCATATCATCGGTTTGCTCTCAGCACGGCGGATGTCGGGGACCTTCTGGCAGAGTGTGGCGTCATCGTCAGTCGTGAAGCGGTTCGTCTCTGCGCGAACCGTTTCGGGTCTCAGTTCGCGGCTTGTATCCGACGCGACCAGCCCCGGCCGCACGACAAATGGCATATGGACGAAGTGATCGTCCCGATCAATGGAGTGAAACATTGGCTGTGGCGTGTGATCGATGGCAATGGAGATGTATTCGATATTCTGATCCAGCCTCGCCGTAAACGGTCCGACGGCTATTCAGCCCCGGATCGCCATTCTTTCCAGATCAGATAGCTGTTTGCCCCCAGTGACGCGAACGGTTCCGGCGGGAGACGTGGCGGCATCGGTTGGGCCAGAAAGTGGTCGGCGATGTCCGACCCGCCCTGAGTGACCAATTCCGCCACGGCCATACCCTGCAATGTCCCTCGTGCGAGGCCCAGACCGTTTTGGCAGCAGGCAGAATAAACGCCCGTCTCAAGCTCACCGAATGCGGCTGATCCATTACGGCTGAGGCACAGCATTCCGGCCCAACGGTGTTCCATCCGTACATCAGGCAGATGCGGGAAGCGTTCCCTGAACTTGCGGTCGTGTACCCAACCTGCATTACGCAGACGCATCGAACTGGTCTCGATCGTCGGGTGAAAGCTGGAACAGCTCCGGATCAGAATACGATCCCCATAGCGACCTGAAACCCGCCGCACCGAGGTTCCCATTGGGTCCGCAGGTGTCACCGACCAGCGTGGCTGCCCGCCCAGCGTTGCGATCTGCGCCTCGCTCAGCGGTTCCGTCATCGAAGCATAGAGGCATATGTGCATCAGGCGTCGCTGATAGAAGCCGAAACTCTCAAGATGCCCGTTATTGGCCAGCACGATTCGCCCTGTCGACACCCGCGCCTTCCCGGTCTCGACCACCCAGCCGCTGCTCTGCTTGCTGAATCCGGTCACTGCTGAATTCTCATGGACCCTGACCCGGCGCGCCAACTGTGCCGACAGCGCCCGGATATACGCGGCAGGCTGGATCATCACCGTCCCTGGCGTGAACAGGCCCGAGGTATAATGTGGACTGCCCGTCAAAGCCCGCATCTGGTGGTGATCATACATCTCGCAAGGCTCACCCAACCGCGCCAGATGCGCGGCATAATCGGCGTTATGCCGGTCACCCGCCGGTGTTGCGGCAGCATTGATCTTGCCGCAGGGTTCGAACATCTCCTCCGGCAGTTCGCACTCTGCCGCAGCCTGGGAAGCAAAAGCAATCGCCTGCCGGTTCAGCGCAATACTGGCCCGATCCGCCTCCAACCCCGCGCTCGTATAATTCTCCGAGGCCAGATCGTGCGGCAGATCAATCATGAAGCCTGAATTGCGCCCGGCGGACCCTTCGGCAAAGCGCCCAGCCTCCAACAGGACGACTTTCAGAGATGGGTCGATCTGGTGCAATCGCCGCGCGGCGCTTAGGCCCGCGAACCCGCCTCCGATGATCGTTATATCTGCTGTCAGATCGTCGTCGAGCTCGGGTAGAGGAGTCTGTGGCGGCAGGATTGCATTCCATCCCGCCGATCCCGTTTGTCGGGGCAGGCGTTTGGCGTCATACCGGCTCAATCCACGGCCTCATCCGCATCATCTGCCAGATCTATCCAGATGGTTTTCAACTGGGTGTACTGATCATGGGCATGGATCGAATTGTCGCGCCCGCCAAAGCCGGATTGCTTGTAGCCACCAAACGGTGTCGAGATGTCTCCTTCGCCAAAACTGTTCACTGTGACGGTTCCGACGCGCAGGGCACGGGCGCCTCGGATGGCGCGTTTTGCATTGGCGGTGAAGATCGACGCGCAGAGCCCGTATTCCGTGTCATTGGCGACCGAGATCGCCTCGTCAAAGCCGGATACCTCGATGACTGACAACACAGGACCAAAGATTTCTTCGCGGGCAAGAATGGCCTCGTTATCAGAGACTTCGACGACCGTCGCCTCAACAAAGCCCTTATCGGCTTTGCCGCCGATAAGGACGTTTTCTGCCTGTTCCAGATAGCCGCACACCTTGTTGAAATGACCTTCAGAAACCAACGCACCCATGCGCGTTTCCGGGTTCAGCGGGTCACCGATATTCCACTGCTTGGCGTGATGTGCGATTCGGTCCAGCAACTCGCTCTTCACATCTTTATGCACGATCAGGCGCGAACTGGCCGAGCAATTCTCGCCCATATTCCAGAACGCACCATTGACCAGATGCTCGGCGACGCGGTCCAGGTTCTCGGCATCGTCCATCACGATGGCCGGGTTCTTGCCGCCCATCTCAAGCACGACTTCTTTGGCATTCGATTCCGCCGAATAGGTAAGAAAGCGTTTGCCCGTCACGGTCGAGCCGGTGAACGAGACCATGTCGACGTCCATGTGTCGCCCGATGGGTTCACCCACATCGGCTCCGCTTCCGGGGAGGATGTTCAGCACGCCGGCAGGCACACCGGCTTCCATCGCCAGCTCTGCCACGCGCAGCGCGGTCAGGGTGGTTTCAGCAGCTGGTTTGATGACCAGCGAACAGCCCGCAGCAAGGGCCGGGCCGATTTTCCATGCCAGCATCAACAGCGGAAAGTTCCACGGCAGCACCAGCCCCACGACGCCAATGGGCTCGCGGATAACCATGGCGATATGATCGTCAGAGGCGGGCGAGACCTGATCGTAGATCTTGTCGATTGCCTCTGCGTGCCATTTCAGGCAGTGGATGGTCTCGGGCACGTCCACGGTTTCACAATCGAAGATCGTTTTGCCGCTGTCGATGCTCTCCATCACCGCCAGTTCGCGTGCGTTGCGGGTCATGAGTTTGCACAATCGGATCAGCACGTCCTTGCGCTCGGAGGGGTGCAGTTTCGACCAGCGACCGTCCTCGAACGCCTCGCGCGCTTTCTCGACGGCAAAGTCCACATCTGAGGTATCGCACGCGGCAATCTCGGTCAGTTTTTCGCCGCTCGCAGGGTTGATGGTTGTGAAGGTCTTGCCCGAGATGGCCGGACGAAAGCTGCCATCGATGAATGCGCCGGTGGGCAAGTCCAGACCCGTGGCAATGGATTTGTATTCGTCCTGTGTCAGCAGATCCATGTCTCTTATCCTTCTGCCACGATGTCGGCGATTTTGCGTTTCAACACGCGTGTGACCTGTTCCAATGCACGTTTGTCATCCTTGTTCAGACCGCGCAGCGGCGGGCGCATGATGCCCGCATCGATCCCGTTCATGGTGACGCCGTGTTTGATGGTCTGGATGAACTTGCCGCCCTGTTCCAGCACATGCATCAGCGGCAGCATCGCGCTCATGATACGGCGACCTTTGTCAAAGTTTCCTTCCACGACGCAGGCATTGTACAGCGCCACATGTTCCGCCGGCAGGAAGTTCGACCCGCCGCAAACCCAGAAGGGCGCACCCCAGGCAAAGAACTCCAGCGCCTGGTCATCCATGCCGCAGCCCAGCTGGATATGTGGGTAATCCCGCGCCAATAGATGCACGCGGTTGATATCGCCCGAGCTCTCCTTGATGCCGCAGAAATTCCGGCTGCGGCCCACGCGATCAAGAAACTCCTCGCCCATCATGGTGCCGGTCCGGTGCGGATAGTTGTACAGCATCACCGGCAGATCAGCCGCCTTGTCGATGGCCAGCGCGTTCAACGCGTTTTCCCGATCAGTCGGTACTGAATAAGCAGGACTGGCCAGAAGTATTGAATCCGCCCCGATTTCACGCGCACCTGCAGCCAGATAAATAGAATCTGGCGTCATCATTGCCCCCGTGCCGACCACCAGCGGCAGGCGGCCTTTCAGGCGGTCATGGGTGAATTTGGCCAACTCGAGGCGTTCGGTCACGGTCTGAGAGTAGTTCTCACCAGTAGACCCGCCCGAAATCAGACCGTGTACACCATTTTCGATTAGAAATTCGATCACCTCCGACAGAGCATCCCAGTTGACACTGCCATCCTCGCAATAAGGGGTCACTACCGGGGTGTAGATTCCTTCAAATTTGAACAGGGGGGTCATTTACGTCCTCATGCAGGGGTTTTGCGAGCCACAGTCCCCAGCGGCAGGTCAAGCCCGGACGGCGTGACGAACAGCTCGATCTGGTCGCGTGAGAGATTCCAGTGATCAATGGCCAGCTGCGCAGCCGCTGCCTCATCACCCGCCTCGATGGCGGCGATGATAGCGTCATGCTGGGAACTGGCTTGCGACAGGTTATCGGCCATAACTTGGTCCTTGGGCCGGTAGAACGTCATGCCAATTCGGGCATGGTCGATCAGCAGCCTTTTGAAGGATGGCAGCAGATAGACGTTATCGGCCATTTCGCCGGTGACCTCGTGGAACTGGTTATTCGCCATTGCCCGATCCGCACCCGAACCGGAACGCAGCGCCGATTTAAATGTATCTTGCGCCTGCTTTAACAGGTCAATCTGAGTGGGCTTTGCATTCTTGGCGGCCAGCTGCAGGATTGCGCCATAGATCATCGGTGCCGCCAGAAAGAAATCCCGCAAAGTGGTATAGGACATCCCCGATACTCGGGCTCCGCGGTTTTGTCGCAGCTCAAGATAACCTTCACCTGCCAGTTGCCGGAACACTTCGCGCAATGGAGTGCGGGACAGTTCAAATTCCTCCGATAGTGTCGCTTCGTCCAGATCAGCGCCGGGTTGCAGGCGCAATGTCAGGATTGACACTTTCAAGTGTTTAAAGAGCTTTTGTTTTCTGCGCCGCGACGCGTCTTTCATGTCTGACCTCCCTCAGGACCTTTCGCGCCATAGAGATGACTGATTCACCGCTGTGAATCCACTAAGTGGACAGCTTAATAAAAATACAAAGTGTGTACAATAAAAAATATGTAGTATTCACACCATTTCCAGGTTGGGAGGAGTCGGTGAAAGACTCTTATGATGACGCCGTCATCGATTGTCGAAATCTGTGGAAAATTTTCCGGAAGCAATCCGCAGAAGCCATAAAAGCCGTTCAGGAACAAGATCTTGGTAAGCTCGAGGTGCGCGATCAATTTGACTGTATAGTAGGTGTAAAGGACGCTACATTCACGGTCGGTCGAGGCGAGATTTTCTGCATCATGGGTTTGTCCGGTTCGGGTAAATCGACCCTGATTCGCCACGTGAACCGCCTGATTGAACCCACATCCGGCCAGCTGTTCATCGAAGGCCAGGACGTCAATCAGTTGTCTGCGCGCGATCTGTGTGAGGTGCGGGCCGAGAAAATCGGCATGGTGTTACAGAACATGGCTTTGCCGCCATTCGCTGCACTCGCGAGAAAGGAGGCCTGTCACACTCACGAATCGCGGGACAAAGCAGCCGTCGAAGGTCGGGTAATTAAGGACTATTCGCAACCAAGCTTTGTAAACTCCGAAATACACATCGAAACTGCCAGTTGCAGAGGTTTTATCGACGGTGGCAACCGACCTTTTCGAATCGTCGGCTTTTCCTTTCGCGCCGCACTACAACTTTTCCAAACTGATCCGACGAGCACCTCGTCTTCTAAGCATTCTTTTGGCTCGACCACCTTTACTTGCTTCGGAACTTGGTCGGTGTCATCCCGGTTTGGCCTCGGAAAAAGCGAGTGAAGTGGGACTTGTCAGAATAGCCGAGCATCAGACCAATCTCCGCAATCGTCATCTGGTCTTCTTTGAGGTGCTCCTTGGCGACATCAACACGGAGCCGTTTGATTTCGCGGGATAGCGTTGTGCCTTGCCGCTGAAGCGCTTTCAGAAACCTTTCCGGCTGTATTCCCAGAAATCCAGCCACCACCTCTGGTCCCAAATCGGTTTCATCCAGTTTTTCGCGTAAGACAGATCGCAAAGCTGCCACCACGGTTACTTCTCCCTCTTGTCGAGGCGAGGCTATGGGCCTGGCAGAGACCTCTGAGACATGGTGCAAAAATAACCATTGCACAGGAAAACTAATTTGCATGCCGGGATCGGACCCAAGGCCAATCTCGATCCCCTTGTAGTCGATAGGCAGACCATTGATGTATCTGCTTTCCCATCGCACACGGGAAGAATCCCAAGAATCTCCAACGACGGTCTGCAATAGACGTACATAGATTGCGGCACCAAAACCGGTAACCTGAATGGGTGGGACAGTTGGTTCCTGTTGCCTATCGATACGATACGTCGCTTTGTCTGCTTCAATGACAAGGTTGTGCCGAACAGAATTGGACTCTTGCGGTACAAGCCCAATAAAGCGGGTAAAAAACTCGAACAGCGTTTTTGTCGATTGCAGGGCTTGAGCGAACGGAGGCCACTCTTGCAGGTCAAATGTCTCCCCTACGTTCAATCCAAGGTATCGATCCCCGGACACGTCTGAGAAGGCATTCACCAAACCGTAGACCAGCTCTGAGTGAACGAA
>NZ_JBXWQJ010000008.1:0-198460 GCF_059612325.1 Ruegeria sp. CDSA021 | reverse complement strand
TGGCGCGGTTGACGGGGCTCGAACCCGCGACCCCCGGCGTGACAGGCCGGTACTCTAACCATCTGAGCTACAACCGCCCGCTGCATGTTCATTGCTGAACGTTTGGGTGTATTATGGCTACGGTCGGGCAGCGTCAAGCGGCGTTTTGAAGTTTTTTGTCAGAATCCAGGTTTTTGTTCTGCGCTTCGATTTTTACGTGCAGATCAAAGCCTAATTCGCTTGCAGCCGTTCCGCTGGACAGATATCAACACGTCCCATGGGTGATTAGCTCAGTGGTAGAGCGCTTCGTTCACATCGAAGATGTCAGGAGTTCAAATCTCTTATCACCCACCACTCCCTTTCGAAGATTACGCTTGAAATTGAGGGGCTTGCCAGCGCGCAACCTCGGTGACTATCGTGTTCTATCGGCCAAGTCTTGGACCGGTTGCAGAGTCTGGGGTCATCATGGCAGAGCTAAAGCGGGACATCGGCCTGATCGGACTGACCTTCATTTCGGTTGGAGGAATCATCGGTTCAGGCTGGTTGTTCGGCCCTCTTCTGGCGGTGCAGCATGCTGGGCCCGCAGCCATTCTTTCTTGGCTGATCGGCGCTGGTGCGATGTTCATTTTGGCGATTACATTCGCGGAAATCTCAGCCATGTTGCCCATTTCCGGGGGGATTGCCCGGGTTCCTCAGTTTTCACACGGCAATATCGTATCAATGGCCATGGGCTGGACTGCATGGATTGGTTATAACACCACCGCCCCCATTGAAGTGGAGGCGATGTTGAAATACCTCGCGCCCTACGCCCCTTGGTTGCACGCTGCCGATACGGGCGATCTGACCGGTGCAGGTATCTTTGTGGCACTTGTCTTCATGTTGCTTTTTGTTGCGGTCAACGCGCTTGGGGTCAAGTTCTTCACACATGTGAATGCAGCGCTGACCTGGGCCAAAATCGCCATTCCGGTGGTTCTGTCTGTTCTACTGATTGCCAACCGTTTCAACGCTGACAATTTCACCCAACCGGACGGGTTTGCCCCTTACGGGTTGCAGGGAATCATGGCTGCCGTTTCGACCGGAGGTGTCATTTTCTCGTTCATAGGATTTCGCCATGTGGTCGATATGGCGGGTGAAGTACGCAATCCGAAGTTCGCCATCCCCGCAGCTTTGATCCTGTCGATCATCATGTGCGCCGCAATTTACCTTGGCCTGCAAGTGGCTTTCATCGGCGCGCTGGACCCTTCTTTGCTGGCCAAAGGCTGGGCGCAATTAAGCTTTGGGGGCGAAGGCCCTTTGGATGCCGTGATCATGTCCGTCGGACTGGTCTGGTTCCTCAGCCTTTTGAATGTGGGATCCGTCGTTGGCCCCTTTGGCAACGGTTTGGTCGCGACGGGGTCGAATGCCCGGATTGCCCTCGCCCTTTCTCAGAACGGATTTTTGCCAAAACGTCTGCAAACCCTGTCTTCATTCGGGGTTCCTGTATGGGCTCTGGCATTAAATTTTCTGATCGGAACACTGTTCTTGCTGACCATTCCCTTCACCACGGTCATTGCCCTGAACGGAGCGGCCATTGTCTTGTCCTTCGCCGTTGGTCCCATCGCCGTCGTTTGCCTAAGGGACCTGCTGCCAGACCAACCCAGATCGATCCGCATTCCAGCGGTGCGTCTGGTGGCGTTGACCGCATTCGCCATCGCAACTCTGATCGTCTATTGGAGCGGATGGGACACGGTATGGCGACTTGGCATCGCCCTGATCGTCGGGAAAATTCTGCTGCTCATCCGGTTCCGAGGGCGGTTGGACGAAATGGACCTGACAGAAGCCATTTGGCTGATGCCTTATTTTGCCGGGCTTGGTTTGATCTCATTTCTGGGTCAATTCGGTACCGGGTCTTTGAAACAGATCCCGTTTGGGTGGGACATTCTGCTTTGCGTCTTGTTTTCCGCAATCATCTTCGCCTTGGCCATACGTTCGGCGCTGTCGGACGAAAAATTCATGAAATACATAGCGGAAGAAGAAATACTTGATCCTAAACAACCTGTCATAGGGCTATGAAAAAAGGCAGAGCAATGCTCTGCCTCTTCCAGAATTCATATTACGCTTCTTAGTGCGCAGTGGCTGACGCATCAGCAGGTTTTACCGAAGCAGCAGCCGCAGCTGCAGCTTCTTCTGCAGCTTCATCCCACTCGATCGGTTCGGGCTTGCGCACCAGCGCCTGCTCCAGAACTTCCGAGACATGCTTCACAGGGATGATCTCCAACCCTTCCTTCACATTGTCAGGGATTTCCGCCAGATCCTTTTCGTTCTCTTCCGGGATCAGGACTGTCTTGATACCACCACGCAAAGCCGCCAGCAGTTTCTCTTTCAAACCACCAATCGGCATTGCGTTACCGCGCAGCGAGACCTCTCCGGTCATGGCGATGTCCTTGCGCACAGGAATGCCGGTCAGAACCGAGACAATCGATGTCACCATCGCCAAACCAGCCGACGGACCATCCTTGGGGGTCGCGCCATCCGGCACGTGCACGTGGATATCCAGATTATCGAATTTCGGCGGCTTGACCCCGATCTTTGGCGAAATCGACCGAACGTAAGACGAGGCCGCATCAATGGATTCCTTCATCACATCGCCCAGCTTACCTGTGGTCTTCATCCGCCCCTTGCCGGGCAGTTTCAACGCCTCGATATGCAGCAGATCGCCACCCACGGATGTCCAGGCCAGACCAGTAACGACGCCGATCTGATCGTCCTGCTCAGCCAGACCATAGCGGAACTTTGGTACACCCAGGAAATCATCCAGATTGTCCGGCGTTACCGTGACCGAGTCCGCCTCTTTCTTGATGATCCTGGTCAGCGATTTCCGCGCCACCTTGGCGATCTCACGTTCAAGGTTCCGAACGCCCGCTTCACGGGTATAGGTGCGGATAATCTTTTGCAGCGCTTCATCCGTCAGGTCAAATTCCTTGGCTTTCAGACCATGGTTCTTGACCTGCTTGCTGATCAGGTGCTGTTTCGCGATCTCGCTCTTTTCGTCCTCGGTGTAACCCGCCAGTGGGATGATCTCCATCCGGTCCAGCAGAGGCCCAGGCATGTTATAGCTGTTCGACGTGGTCAGGAACATCACGTTTGACAGGTCGTATTCAACCTCCAAGTAGTGGTCCATGAACGTGTTGTTCTGCTCTGGATCCAACACCTCCAGCATTGCCGACGCCGGGTCGCCACGGAAGTCCTGCCCCATCTTGTCGATCTCATCCAACAAGATCAGCGGGTTCGTGGTTTTTGCCTTTTTCAGCGCCTGGATGATCTTACCCGGCATCGAACCAATATAGGTCCGACGGTGGCCCCGAATCTCGGATTCGTCACGCACGCCACCCAGCGAGATTCGAATGAACTCGCGCCCAGTGGCTTTCGCAACCGATTTACCCAAGCTGGTCTTACCCACACCCGGAGGGCCAACAAGGCACAAGATCGGCCCTTTCAGCTTTTTCGAACGCTGCTGAACGGCGAGGTATTCGACGATCCGTTCCTTGACCTTTTCAAGGCCGTAATGGTCGTCGTCGAGGATTTCCTGCGCCTTACCCAGATCCTTTTTCACCCGGGATTTGGTGCCCCAGGGCAGCGCCAGAATCCAGTCGAGATAGTTGCGCACCACCGTCGCTTCGGCTGACATCGGTGACATGTTGCGCAGCTTCTTCAGTTCGCCCTCGGCCTTTTCGCGGGCCTCTTTGGACAGCTTGGTTTCGGCGATTTTCTCTTCCAGCTCGGCAACTTCGTTCTTGCCGTCCTCGCCATCGCCCAGTTCCTGCTGAATGGCTTTCATTTGCTCATTCAGGTAATACTCGCGCTGGGTCTTCTCCATCTGGGATTTAACGCGGGTCTTAATCTTTTTCTCGACCTGCAGAACCGACATTTCGCCCTGCATCAGGCCATAGACTTTCTCAAGCCGCTCGCTGACGCTGAGGGTTTCCAGCAGTTCCTGCTTTTGCTCGACCTCAATACCCAGATGACCCGACACAAGGTCAGCCAACTTTGCGGGCTCGGTGGTTTCACCTACGGCGGTCAGGGCTTCTTCAGGGATGTTCTTGCGCACTTTGGCATAGCGCTCGAACTCATCCGTGACGGTTCGTAACAGGGCTTCCGTCGTGGTGACGTCGCCGGGAATTTCGGTTAGATATTCAGCCCTGGCCTCAAAAAACTGGTCGTTTTCAAGAAACTCGGTGATCTGCACACGCGCCTGCCCTTCGACCAGCACCTTCACGGTGCCATCGGGCAGCTTCAGCAGTTGCAGCACATTGGCCAATACGCCCGCGCGATAAATCCCATCTTCATCGGGATCATCAACGCCAGGGTCGATCTGGCTGGACAACAGAATTTGCTTGTCATCCTGCATCACCTCTTCCAGTGCGCGGACCGATTTGTCACGGCCCACGAAAAGCGGCACGATCATATGCGGGAACACCACAATATCGCGCAGCGGCAGGACGGGGTATGAGGAATTCAGAGGCTCTTGCATGCTCTATCCTTATCGTTGGCAAGACGGCTCTTGTCCCTCATCGAGGCAACACTTGGCCGTCTCCTGTCTTGGACGATAAAGGTGGGGCCTCATCGCCCTTTTTCAACCTTACCGCCATGTATCGTTATCCAGAATGAACCGAGGTTTGACCGACTGCAAGGCGTCCCGCGAACATATCCACCGAAATTAGCACGACAAGCATAGGCAACGCGCAATTCAAAGGTCAGAACACCCGCTGTACTGCACGAGACAAGAAAAACCCGTGACCGTCCAAGTTGCGACATTCCAGACCTTTCGTTGAAGAACTGCAGGTGAATCCTCCAAACTGACCTGTGACACCGTATTCCGCGCGGTCAAATCCGTCTTTGTTTCGGTTCAGCGGCTGGCACAATATCTCTACCGGGCCAGTGTCGAACATTAGAAAATCATGCCCCCAGTCTGATTGACAATTCGCGGGGCGCGGCATCGCAGGTGGGCCGGATTTCTCTATGATCGTGCACTGGATATCCGAGGACGACGCGCTTTCCCCGACTGAGCACTGAATATTTTCGGACGGCGTTTCGAAGGTCCAGACATCTGAAATAGCGGGTGTCGCGCTCAAAAGCGCGGCGCCCAGAAAAAGGCGAAACATGAAAAATCTCCGGGTCACGAACTAAAATAGTATTGCTTGAAGTGGCCCAAGTTTACTGGAAAACCACTCAATTGTCACCCGAATGGAAAGGCTACAAGGGCTCGATATCGCCTTGGGCACGTTGCGCGTGGAACTCGGCCTGCCAGGCGTCAAAGGTACCTGCCGCAATCGCATCGCGCATGCCCTGCATGATTTCCTGAAAATAATGAAGATTATGCCAAGTCAGCAACATGCCCGAGATCATCTCGTTGGCGCGGAATACATGGTGCAGATAGGCGCGCGAATAGTTCGAGCAGGCTGGACACGAACACTGCTCATCCAGCGGGCGCGGATCGTCCGAATGGCGCGCGTTCTTAATGTTCACCACGCCATAACGGGTAAACACCTGACCAGTACGCCCCGAGCGGGACGGCAAAACGCAATCCATCATGTCGATACCGCGAGCGACTGCCCCAACGATGTCGTCAGGCTTGCCAACCCCCATCAAATAGCGCGGCTTGTCCATCGGCAGACATTCGGGGGCATAATCGAGGCAAGAGAACATGGCCTCCTGCCCTTCGCCCACGGCCAGCCCACCCACCGCGTAGCCTTCAAATCCAATGGATTTAAGTGCTTCGGCGCTTTTTTCGCGCAAATCTTGTTCAAGACCGCCCTGCATAATGCCAAACAGGGCGTGACCCGGACGATCCCCGAATGCCTCACGAGACCGTTCTGCCCAACGCATCGACAGGCGCATGGACTCGGCAATCCGGTCCCGGTCGGCTGGCAACGCGGGGCACTCGTCGAAACACATGACAATGTCCGAGCCCAACAGTCGCTGAATCTCCATCGACCGTTCCGGAGTCAGCTCATGTTTTGACCCGTCGATATGAGATTTGAACGTCACGCCTTTTTCAGTCAGCTTCCGCAGCCCGGCCAGCGACATAACCTGAAACCCGCCCGAGTCGGTCAGAATGGGGCGTTCCCAGTTCATGAACTTGTGCAACCCGCCCAAACGGTCGATCCGTTCCGCAGTTGGGCGCAGCATCAGGTGATAGGTGTTGCCCAAAAGAATATCCGCCCCCGTGGCGCGTACGCTTTCCGGCATCATCGCTTTGACCGTGGCGGCTGTCCCGACCGGCATGAAGGCCGGCGTCCGCACCTCTCCGCGCGGTGTGCTGATCACACCGGTGCGTGCCTTGCCGTCTGTGGCCTTTAGCTCAAATGAGAATTTCTGGGTCATGTCATCGCCTCGGATCGCCGAACCGGGCAGGCTTTGCCCGATCCGATCCGTCTTTGCAACCCGTCAGGGCAACGAGGCAACGCGATCGGTGAACAGACGAACAACCCCTGCCCCGTCCACGTCGCAGCACACCCGGATCGTGGGTCGTTCGGGATCTGGTTGTGTCGCCCCCATCATGTCGCCGTCGGTGACAACCCGCAGCCCTGTTTCGACCATGTTGAACATGGCCTGATGGGAACACGCGATCACGGCGGTTGAATCGTGCAGGCCGCAGCCTTCCAGCCCCCCAATCTCTTTGTAAAATTTCAGATAGAAGCGGGAGATGTCGCGCAGAAATGATCCCATGTCCGGTGACCTCTGTGCCAGGGCCTCGAAATCGGCCGTTTCGTAAAGCGTCTTCAGTGTCACGTCCAGTCCGACCAGAACAGTGTTGGGCGGTGTGGAAAAGACCTCCTCGGCTGCGAGAGCGTCGTGATAGATATTGGCTTCAGCGTGTTGGGTGATGTTGCCCGGGCAATAGACTGCGCCCCCCATGATCACCAGTTGGCGCAGATTACCTGCAAACTCTGGGTCCAGGCGCATTGCATTCGCGATATTAGTCAATGGACCCACAGCACAGACCACCAGTTCACCCTTGTGGGTTCGCGCCATTTCAACCAGAAACTCTGCGGCTGGCAGCGCGTGGTTTTGTCCAATCTCGGGGATTTCGGTCAGATCACCAAAACCTTCGGGGCCGTGAACATGTTCCGACGGGGCATGAGTATCTGCCCCTAATGGGTATGAGGCACCTTCGGCAACCGGAAGGTCGAGACCCAGCTTATCCAACAGAAACCGAGCGTTACGGCTGGATTGATGAACATGTGTGTTGCCAAACACCGTGGTCAGCCCGATCAGGTTAAACTCAGACGCAGCAGCGGCGTAAGCGATAGCCATAGCATCGTCGATGCCGGGATCTGTATCGATAATCAGTTTCATCCCCGCCCGATACCGCAAACAAGTCAGGATGCAAAGCGGTCACAACAGTTCAGTTCAATATCGAATTCCCATATTGGGACGTTTGCATTTAGCGGCTTTCCCGCCATACCAGAGTTGAAATCGGGCGACTCAATTCCCACATGTATACCATAGTACACAATAATAAGAGGACAGAATGACCGAAGATCAGATTATCGGATTGATTTCGTCAAACATCATTTACCTGCTGGCCGCAGTGCTGGTGATTATCGTTATCCTCAAAGGCATCAAGATTGTGCCGCAATCTGAGAAATACGTCGTCGAACGGTTTGGCCGCCTGCACTCGGTGCTTGGCCCCGGCATCAACTTCATCGTTCCGTTTCTGGATGTTGCACGCCACAAAATCTCGATCCTTGAACGCCAGCTGCCCAATGCAACACAAGACGCGATCACCAAGGACAACGTGCTGGTGCAGATCGACACCTCGGTCTTCTATCGCATTCTTGAGCCGGAAAAGACGGTTTACAGAATCCGCGACGTCGATGGTGCAATTGCAACCACCGTGGCCGGTATCGTCCGCGCCGAGATCGGCAAGATGGACCTGGACGAAGTACAGTCTAACCGGGCACAACTGATTGAACGCATTCAGGAAAGCGTTGAAACCGCCGTTGACGATTGGGGTATCGAAGTGACCCGCGCCGAAATTCTGGATGTGAATCTGGATCAGGCGACCCGCGATGCTATGCTACAGCAGCTAAACGCTGAACGCGCCCGCCGGGCACAAGTGACCGAAGCCGAAGGTCAGAAGCGTTCTGTTGAACTGCAGGCTGATGCCGAACTTTACGCCGCTGAACAAACCGCCAAAGCCCGCCGCATTCAGGCCGATGCCGAAGCTTACGCCACTGGCGTTGTCGCCAAAGCCATTCAAGACAACGGTATCGAGGCCGCCCAATATCAGGTTGCTTTGAAACAGGTCGAAGCCCTTAATGCACTGGGTAATGGTTCCGGAAAGCAGACCATCGTAGTTCCGGCAAACGCACTTGAAGCCTTTGGTGACGCGTTCAAAATGCTCAAAGGAGGAAAATGATGGCTGATCCCTTTTGGCTGACCTGGTGGATCTGGCTGGCCGCCGCGCTGGCACTGGGGATTCTCGAGATTGTTCTGCCAGGATTCATCTTTCTTGGCTTCGCGATTGGCGCTGCAATCACAGGTCTTGTCCTGATCATTCCGGGTCTGACACTGTCGCTTCATGTCCTTGCGCTGGTTTTTGCGGTACTGTCGCTGATCGCCTGGCTTGTCTTGCGCAAACTCTTTGCCCTGCCGCATGGTCAGGTCAAAACTTTCAAGCATGATATCAACGATTGAATCGCTGTGGCGCTCGCTCGAGCGCCACTCCCCTACTGGACGCTGTCGCAGCTATTCCCTATATAATCACTCAGGCAACTGACCCGAGGCAAAGATGACTCACCCGAGCGAACAGTTTGAAGGCACCCCGCTGATAGCGCCGTCAACGATTGAACACCCGTTGTACGACCTCGTGGTTGAGGCGTGCCGCACGGTCTATGACCCGGAAATTCCGGTCAATATCTATGACCTTGGCCTGATCTACACGGTTGATATTTCTGCGGATAACGCAGTCAAGGTGATCATGACCCTTACTGCGCCCGGATGCCCGGTGGCCGGCGATATGCCCGGCTGGATCGTCGAAGCCATTGAGCCCGTTGCAGGTGTCAAAGAGGTTGATGTCGAGCTGACCTGGGAACCGCCCTGGGGTATGGAGATGATGTCGGACGAAGCGCGTCTTGAACTGGGCTTTATGTAAAACCAGCACCCGTCGCGCCTTACTCATCTGAAAACGCGATTAATTTAGATTGCAGGTTTCTTTGATCTCTGCGGCACGCGCATCCAGCTGTTTGATGTAGTCACCAGACAACATCTGAAGGTGTTTCTGCTCGGTTCCGGTGACCAGACCCAACAGCGCCCCGGCAGGTGTAATCGCAGCCACGCTTTCCAACTGCTTGTCTTCAGCGTGTTTCTTTTCCGCCGCAATGGCACGCAAATCGCCTTCGGCGGTCGCACAATTGATTGGGTGCCGTTCGGCATCAGATGCGGCCTGTGCATCAACCGGTGCAAAACATGCAACAAAAGCGGCTACTGTCCCGCACAGAAAAACTGGTTTAGAAAACTTTCGTAAAACATTCATTTATATAACCTTTCCCACCCAAGTTGAACATGTGTCAGCACTGGGCCTTACATATACAAGAACAGCTAAACCCGCTTTCTAATCCAAAGCAAGGTCGCATGGCACTTCTTGCACCTTTCAAATGAACATCACGCTTTATCCCTCACCATCTTGAGCCTGAGGGACTTGGACCCTAAGTTAGAAGGGACGCGCGACAACGGAGACTTACATGTTCGGCATTCCCGGCAAACAGGCTGTGACCATGACGCCCAAGGCCGCAGAGCAGATCACCCGCCTGATGAGTTCAGGCGGACACGCTGGCCTGCGCATCGGTGTCAAGAAAGGCGGCTGCGCAGGCATGGAATACACCATGGAATATGTCGATCAGTCAGATCCGCATGATGAAGTGGTTGAACAGGATGGCGCCTGCATAATGATCGCGCCAATGGCGCAGATGTTCCTGTTTGGGACCGAGATCGACTATGAAGTGTCACTGTTGGAATCGGGATTCAAATTCAAGAACCCGAATGTCGTTGATTCCTGTGGCTGCGGTGAATCGATCAAGTTCGACGAAAACATCGCCCAGCAAAGCTAGATCATCGTTCTTGCGCTGACCTTAGCGAGGTCGGCAGGCGGAATTGTAAGATCCTGCAGACAATGCTATCCGCATCCTTAAATCATCGAATGATCAGGGAGATACGGGTATGCGGCGGAAGCTGGCGGCTGGAAACTGGAAAATGAACGGAACCGGCGCAGCGCTGAGTGAGCTAGAAAAGCTGTCGCAAAGCCACCCCCAAGCCTCGGTCGATATCCTGATCTGCCCCCCCGCCACCTTGCTCAGCCGCGCCGCGGACTCAGTGGCAGGCACCGAGATTTCGGTTGGCGGGCAGGATTGTCACTTAGAACATTCAGGTGCGCACACAGGCGATATCAGCGCGGATATGCTTCTGGATGCCGGCGCGACTTCGGTCATTCTGGGCCATTCGGAACGGCGCGTGGATCACAGTGAGCATGACGAGGATGTGCGAGCCAAAGCGCGAGCGGCAATGGATGCGGGTCTCAAGGCGATCATTTGCGTCGGCGAAAGTCTGGAACAGCGAGAGGCAGCCAACACGCTCGATATCATTGGCGGCCAGATGTCTGGTTCGATCCCGGATCAGTCTACCGGCGAGAATCTGATCGTCGCGTATGAGCCGATCTGGGCGATAGGAACCGGCAAGGTTCCGACCCTGGAAGAGATCGGCGAGGTTCACGACTTCATGCGCACGCGGCTGGAACGTCGTTTTGGCGAAGGCGTAGGCCGGTCTGTGCGACTGCTGTATGGCGGATCCGTCAAACCCAGCAATGCGACCGACATCTTTGCAGTATCGAATGTGGACGGCGCTCTGGTCGGTGGTGCCAGCCTGAAGGCTGCGGATTTCTCGGGCATCATTCAGGCGCTGGAAAGCGCCTGACCCCAGACTTCATTCCGCAATATCTTCGGCCCAAAGCTCGGGCTTTTCTTCGATAAACCGCTGCATCAAAGCGATACAGTCGGGGTCGTCGGCAATAACAACCTCGACCCCGCGCTCACGCAGGAAGTCTTCATTGCCTCCGAAGTTCTGCGTGTCACCGATCACAACGCGCGGAATGCCGAATTGAACGATAGTGCCGGAACACATCATGCAGGGCGACAGCGAGGTATAGAGCACCGTGTCGCGATAGGTTTTCTGCCGCCCTGCTTTGCGTAAGGCATCCATTTCCCCATGCGCGATGGGATCACCCCCCTGCACACGCTGATTGCGACCTTGCGAAACAACCTCGCCGCCCCGCGCCAGAACGGACCCAATGGGGCATCCGCCCTCGTCAAATCCGGCTATGGCCTCTTCATATGCCACGCGTAGCAGGCGCTTGTCGGTCTCGGTCAGCATTCCGGGCTCCATGTCTTGAGTTTCGCGCAGACTGCCGAAGACCAAGGGCATGGTCAATGACGGGCTCAGGCCAACTTCATCACGACAAGACCGGTCACGATCAGTATCGCCGCTGCAATCCGTGCCGGTGTCAGGGCTTCGCCCAGAAACAGGATACCCACGCTGAACGCCCCCACCGCGCCGATCCCGGTCCAGATCGTATAGGCGGTGCCCAATGGCAGGTCGCGCATCGCCAGCGCCAGAAGGCCGAAGGAACCAATCATCGAAACGCCCATCAAAGCCGTCGGCCACAATCTGGTGAAACCAGCCGATTGCTTCATGGCTACGGCCCAGACGATTTCCAACAGGCCGGCAAAAAGAAGAAAGATCCAGTGCATAAGAGAACCTCGTATCTGTTCAGGTCGTCCCGAAAGATGTCCCAAAATGGGGAGGTCGTCCTCTGAAACCTCAGATAAGTACCCAATATATGGTTTCAAGACACTAAAAAGCCGGGCAGTCGAAACCACCCGGCAGTGTTCATTGTCAGACCATCTAATTGGTAATGATTTCCGGCCCCATGAAGGTGTTGGGCAGGAAGGTCGATATCCAAGGTATGTACGTCACCATGATCAGGAAGACGAAGAGTACGGCCAGGAACGGCAGCGCCGCCTTTACGACACTCATCATTGGCATTCCCGCAACGCCCGAGGTCACAAACAGGTTCAGACCGACCGGAGGCGTGATCATCCCGATTTCCATGTTCACCACCATGATGATACCCAGATGGATCGGATCGATGCCCAATTCGATGGCAATCGGGAACACCAGCGGAGCCACGATGACCAGCAGACCCGAGGGTTCCATGAACTGACCGCCAATCAGCAGGATGACGTTGACTACAATCAGGAAAGTGACCGGTCCCAGACCCGCTGAAAGCATGGCGCTAGCAATGTGCTGTGGCACCTGCTCGTCCGTTAGCACGTGCTTGAGGATCAGCGCGTTGGCAATGACGAACAGCAGCGTGACCGTCAGCTTACCCGCCTCAAACAGCGTGTGTTTGGTGTCTGGGTGAAAGAATGCCGTAACCAGCGCATAGGGCTTTTTAAGCAGTGACGCGTTGGATTGACCTTCTTCGGTGCTGAGCGGGCCCATGTCTTTGTAGACAAAGCTGGCAATGAAGAACGCGTAGACAGCAGCGACGGCAGCGGCCTCAGTCGGGGTAAAGATGCCCCCATAGATACCACCCAGAATGATGACGATCAGGAACAGGCCCCAACCGGCCTCACGGGCCGAGGTAAAGACCTCTCCCCAGCCTTTCCAGTCACCCTTGGGCAGATTCTTGACCTTGGCCATGACATAGATGGTGATCATCAGCATCAGACCAGCCATCAGGCCCGGAATGACACCCGCCAGGAACATTCGCCCAACCGAGACCTCAACGGCTGCCGCATAGACAACCATCACGATGGACGGTGGGATCAGGATGCCCAAAGTACCGGCGTTACAGATCACACCAGCGGCGAATTCCTTGGAATACCCAACCTGACGCATCCCGGCGATGACAATGGAACCAATGGCCACAACGGTTGCTGGGGACGATCCCGAAAGTGCTGCAAACAGCATACAGGCAAACACGCCAGCAATTGCCAGACCACCGGGCAAGTGCCCCACACAGGCAATCGAGAACCGGATGATCCGGCGCGCCACGCCGCCTGTTGTCATGAAAGACGAGGCCAGGATAAAGAACGGGATCGCCAGCAGGGTAAAGTGCCCCTCGAACGCCTCGAACAACGTGCCCGCGACCGAGGCCAACGAACTGTCCGAATAGATCAGCAGAAACAGGGTCGAGCTGAGGCCAAGCGCAACCGCAATCGGAACACCGATCAGCAGCAGGCCGATGACCATCGAGAAAAGAAGTACAACGTCCATCAGTCATGCTCTCCCTGCTGAGCGCGGACTTCTTCGATCTCGTCCTCGACTTCGTGGCTGGCGACAAGGCGATCCGTTTCACCGCGCCAGATTTGAACGGCAACCTGCGCGAACCGGATCACCAACAGCAGCATCGAAACTGGCAGAACCAGATACGGCACGACCTTGGGCAGTTTTTCGTAGTACTCACCGTAGTTGATCAGGTCTTCCAGGAACCGCAAAGGCGCAACCATCGGGATGTCGTCGACCTCGTAAAAACTCTGACTGCGGGCGTCGACATTGAACCCGGTAGGGAACCAGCGCCCCGACGTGGGCGGCAAATCGGCGAACACAGCCCAATAGTCATAAGCCCCTTTCAGCAGAAGCAGCGAAAACACCAGACAGCAGCCCACTGCAATTAGCGCCAGAATGCGGCGCGGCGCCGGGGCCAGCATGTTCAGAATGGCATCCACGCCCAGATGCGCATGTTTTTTCACTGCATAAGACGCACCCAGCAGCACCAGCCACCCGAAGGTGAACACCGTCAGCTCCAGCGCCCACAGGATATTTGAGTTAAAAACAAACCGCGCAATCACGTTGGCAAATGTCACGACCGTCATCAGGCCCAGCAGCAACGCAATCAGGGTTTCTTCGATATGGTCGACCAGCCCGCCTTGGCCGGAATTCGCACCAGACATCTTTCTGTCCCCGCATTTTTGTGATGATGAGAGAGTGTGTAAGGGCGGGCCTGATCAGCCCGCCCGGCCATCGCGTCAAATACTCCCCAGTCCCCGGACGCGCGGCCTTTGACCGGTTTAGAAACCGGCGTTGATGGCCTGTGCGGCGTCGATCTTGTCCTGACCCACATCACCAGAGAACTGGTCCCAAACCGGCTTCATTGCGTCAACCCAGGCCTGACGCTGTTCAGGGTTCAGTTCACGAATGATACCACCCGCGTCTGTAATCGACGCTTTGGCCGCTTCGTTGACGGTAAAGGCTTCTTTGTTCCGGGTTTCGGTCACTTCGGTCAGAATGGTCATGAACTGGTCACGCACCGCCGGATCCAGGCTGTCCAGCCAGTCAACCGAGGTCACAACAAGATAGTCGATGATACCATGATTGGTCTCAGTGATGCCGTCCTGAACTTCGAAGAACTTCTTGCCATAGATGTTCGACCAGGTGTTCTCCTGCCCGTCCACAACGCCTTGTTGCAACGCACCGTAAACTTCCGAGAACGCCATTTTCTGCGGGCTGCCACCGATCGCTTCCATCTGCGCAACCAACACGTCCGAGGACTGAACACGGAACTTCAGGCCGTTTGCGTCCGAGGGATCTTCCAACGGCTTGTTGGCCGACATCTGCTTCATGCCGTTGTGCCAGAAGGCCAGACCCTGCAGGCCGCGGCGCTGCATGCTGTCTTTCATTGCCTGACCATCGGCCGACGCTTGGAATGCGTCCACGGCATCAATGTTCTTGAACATGAACGGCAGGTCGAACAGGCGGAATTGTTTGGTGAACTTCTCGAACTTCGACAGAGACGGCGCGGCCAGTTGAACGTCGCCTTGCAGCATCGCCTCAAGCACTTTGTCGTCATTATAGAGGGTCGAGTTCGGATAGACCTCCATGCACATCACACCGTTCATCTCGTCATTGACGCGCTGCTCCAGCAGCGAGGCGGCGATGCCTTTGGGATGTTTGTCGGTGTTCGTCACATGCGCGAACTTCACAACAATTTCACCGTCGTCACAGGCTGCCGTACCCGCAGTTGCGGTGACTGTCAGCGCCAGAGCCGTTGCGGCTGTTGTCAAAATCTTCATCTGTTTTCCTCCCAGACTTCCTAAATACAAGCGATCAGCGCCAGACAGGCACCGTATGGCGTGCAGTGAAGCGACTCAGCCGTAAGCACACAACTTTTCCCTCCAGAAGCCGATTCAGTTGTTTTAAGTGTTTATTACCAGCGCTTTACGCCACACCAAACACAAGGAGAAGAATCACCTTTTCTTCGACGTGCGAAAATCCGCACACAAAAAATTGCTGATTGTGCGGATTTCCGCACAATTTGCGAATCAATCATGCGAATCAATGTGCAGCGTAAGTTCGCCGGGCGAATTACCTGCGATAATCCTCTGGGCGGATTTGATAACGGGCCAGCTTGTCATAAAATGTTTTGCGCGGAAGCTTCAGCGCCTTTGCCGCGTCTGACGCCTTTCCATTGTGCCGCCCCAGCGCTGCGATCAGCAGCGATCGTTCGACCCGCGCCATCTGTTCACTAAGACCCAGATCCGTAGCCTGTGCGACCTCTTCCGGCATCCCCAACACAAAACGCATGGCAGCGGACATAAGCGACCGCGCATTCCCCGGCCAGTCGCTGGCCATCAATGCTGCCAGATGTTCCGAGGATATCTCGGGAACAGGGATTCCAGCCTGTTCAGCCGCCTGTGCGACATAATGACGAAAGACGACGGGAATATCGTCAGGCCGCTCCGCCAGGGATGGAATACGCACGCGCATCACATCCAGCCTATAGAATAGATCGGCATTGAAACGGCCTTCGGAGCTTAAGTCAGACAGATCAGCGGTGGTACCAGCGATGATCCGTCCTCCCGGCCCACGTTCGATCAGCTCAAGGGCCGCAAATTGCGTGGCCTGCGGCATGGCCGAAACTTCGTCAAGAAACAGCGACCCACCCGCTGCATCCTCGCAACTGCGGGTCAGGTCTTCGGGACTGAGCGTCGAGGCCGGGCGTTTCACAAACGGCCCCTGCCCCATCGACGACATAAGATGAACAACTTCGGCCACTTTTGAAATCCCGCTGCCTGGCGGGCCAGTCACCAGAACTTCGGCCCCTGTGGGCGCAACAGTTCGAACCCTTTCACGCAACGCCTCCGCCTGCGGCGACAGGCCAAACAGCAAGCGCGCGGCCGGGTCTCCACGTTCGAGTTCGGATTTCACAGCTCTCTGCTCAATGACCTCGGATCGGGCTGCAAAAGCACGCTCCAACACATCCAACAGATCAGACGCCGCGCAGGGTTTTTCCAGAAAGTCGAACGCGCCCTTACCCATCGCGTCAACAGCCATGGGAATATCCCCTTCACCGGTCAGAAGAATGACGGGAAGATCGGGATCAACCTCTCTTGCATAGGTCAAAAGATGGAACCCATCCCGGCCCGGCATTCGGATGTCCGAGATTATAACACCGGGAAAATCTGCTCGGATATGATCCTTGGCCGCCACAAAAGAGCCTGCAGTTGTTGGCTGAAAATCTGCCAGTTCAAGCGTTTGTGCCAAAGCCTCGCGAACGGCTGCGTCATCATCGACCAAAAGAACTTTTCGGGTCATGCCGCCTCGTCTTCCCGATAGTATTCCAACTCCACAGTGAACATCGCACCTGTTGGCGCATTGGTCCCGCGAATGTTCCCACCAAAACTCTGGACCAGACCGTAAGAAATCGAAAGCCCCAGCCCCATTCCTTCGGACGAGCCCACGGCCTTTGTGGTGTAAAACGGCTCAAAAAGCTTTTCCGTGTTCTCGATGCCAGGGCCGATATCTCGCACGGTGACTGAAAGCCTGTCCCCATTGTTGATCACAACTTGAATAAGGCGTTCATCCTGCTGGCTCATCGCATCTGCGGCGTTGTTGATCAGATTCACAAAGACCTGTACCAACCTCACTTCGCCGCCCCATGCGTAGACCGGTTCGTTGGGCGGCTGCCAGTCCATCGTAACATTTTCTGCGCGCAACCGAGCATCGGTCAGTTCAACGGCCGTATTCAGAACTTGCACCAAGTCCACACGCCCCATCGGTTCGCTTTCGTTGCGGGCAAAGGCTCGCAGGTTCTTGATGATCCGCGCCATGCGCGCAGCCATTTCGGAAATACGGCCCAAATTTTCCGCGGCCTTTTCGGGCTTTCCGCGTTCCACGAAAGCCGCGCCATTATCCGCAAACTGCCGGATCGCCATAAGTGGCTGGTTCAGTTCGTGGCTGATCCCTGCCGACATCTGCCCAAGCGCGCTGAGTTTTCCGGCCTGAACCAAATCCGCCTGCGCCCGCCGCAGCGCCGCTTCGGCTTCCTGACGTTCCGCGACTTCCTTGTGCAAGCTGGCATTTGCAACGGTCAGGTCAAGAGTTCGTTTGGCCACTCGACTTTCCAGAACGGCATTGGCTTCTGCCAACGTCCGCCGCCGCTCCATCGCAAGAAAAAGCATTGCACCGAAAGCCAAACAGATCGCTGCAACTGCCGCCGCCTGAAGCCGCGCAAGTTGCAGGGCTGGCGCCACGTCTACCAAAACCTCAGCGGTCATATCGATCACCGGCAAATCGAGGGTAAGGTGCAGAGCATCGCGCGGCAGATAGCGCCCCCAGTTCAATTGCCATAGCTCGTGCCCACCGACCCGCGTCGACGCAAAATTGACGGTCGCGCCATTTGGCGGTGTAAGTCCTGCCTCTCCTTCCTCCCGAGACCAGAACAGCAGGTCCGATCTGTTCGAAATGAAGACAACACCATCTGCATCGACAAAGAAGACCGCCTCGGTACTGCCGCGCCACGTCTGCTCGACATCCTGAACGTCGGCAACGACCATCACTACGCCTTTGATCCGGCCAAATGGGCCGAAAGCAGGTGCAGCGTAGGAGTAGATCCGATCATCTCCGACCGGTGTAACCTCATGCGCACTGCCTAAGGCCCCTTGCATCGCACGACGGAAAGCGGGGTGCCCGGCCATGTTTCGCTGCGGCACCGGCTGCGCCGAAACCAAGACCTGCCCATTTTGGTCCAAGTAGATCATGTTGACTGCCGCAGTCTTGTCTGCAACGTCCAACAACATCGCCTGAGCTTGGCGTATGTTGGCTTGCCGATCCAATTCATGCAGAATCGGATGGGTTGCCATCAGCACTGCAAGCTCTTGATACACCTGCATTTGTGTACTGAGCCGGTCGGCCGCCAGTTCAAGATCAGCCTCGGCCTTTTCGCTCAGCTGAGACAGCGCCTGACGATAGCCATAGGACCAGACGAGTCCGGACAACACCCCGACGGCAAGCAGAAAACCGACAATGATCGAAACCCTGTGCATATACAGGGTCTTGCATTCAATGCGTCGCGTGGCAAGTGTGCGTCGCATGAAGTCACTCTCACAATCTCCGACAGACCCCGGGTTCGTCCAGAACCCCTATCCGTTCTACGACACAGCCCGACAAGCCGGTGACCTGTTTTATTGGGCTGATTACGGCATGGTTGCTGCTGTGTCCTGCCATGCCGTCCGCACCTTGCTGAAAGATCGCCGGTTCGGGCGCGAAGTTCCCCCCGAGCACGCAACGCAAGGCCCCGCGCATCTGGCCCCATGGTTGTCTGTCGAGGCCCATTCGCTGCTTGAAGCCGAGCCACCACGGCACACGCGCCTGAGGGCGCTGGTTATGCGGGCCTTCACATCGCGGGCGATTTCCGCTCTGCAACCCTCGATCGAAACCCTCTGTCACGATCTGATCCGGGATTTTCCGCAAGAGCCGTTTGACCTGTTGCACGCCTACTGCACACAGGTCCCGGTGATCACCATCTGTCGCCTGCTGGGCGTACCCGAAGACATGGCCCCGGACTTGTTGCGTTGGTCACATGATATGGTTGCCATGTACCAAGCCAACAGAACACGTGACACCGAAGACAAGGCCGCGCAATCGGCACAGGAATTTACCGCGTTCCTGGAACGTTATATCGACCAGCGGCGGCGTGACCCGCGTGACGACCTGATCACACGATTGATTTCTGCTGAAGAGGAAGGCGAGAAACTGTCCCGCGATGAGTTGGTTGCAACCTGTATTCTACTGCTGAACGCCGGTCATGAGGCGACGGTTCATTCGTTGGGAAACGGGGTCAAAACCCTGCTGGAAACACACACCGGCCCCAGCGTTTTGCGGCCAGACAAGATTGACGCAACTATCGAAGAAATCCTGCGCTATGATCCACCCCTGCACATGTTCACGCGCTACGCCTATGAGGAAGTGGAGATTTTTGGCCATACGTTCAAACGCGGCGATCAGGTTGCCCTGTTGCTGGGGGGTGCCAACCGCGATCCCACTGTCTGGAATGAACCGAACACATTCCGCCCCGCACGATCCGTCGATATGAACACAAGCTTTGGCGGCGGCATACATTTTTGCGTCGGCGCACCTTTGGCGCGGTTAGAAATGCGTATCGCCCTGCCTATCCTGTTCGACACCTGTCCAAATTTGCGGCTGGCTGCGCCTCCAACGTATTCGGACAGCTATCACTTCCATGGCTTGGAACAGGTTCTGGTACATATCTGAGGACGCGTTACCGCCTACGCCTCGTTACGCCTTCTCTACCAATGCGTTTAACGGCAGCATTGTGGTGGATTTGATTTCCTCCATCGACAAAAGCGCCGTCACGTTGTGCACCCGCACCTCTGAGATCAGAGATTGATAGAACACGTCATAGGCACGGGCATTCTTGACCCTGACTTTGAGGATATAGTCGATGTCGCCCGCCAACCTGTGGGCCTCTTGCACTTCGGGGTGATCGCGCAACGCTTTCAGGAACTTGTGTTGCCACTCGGCCTCGTGTTCCGATGTGCGGATCAATACAAAGAATGTCGCCTCGAACCCAAGCGCTTCGGCATCCAACAGAACCGTTTGCTGCCCAATGATACCCGCCCCCTTAAGCTTGCGGATGCGATTCCAGACCGGGGTCTTTGAACTGCCCACACGGGCCGCAATTTCATCCAGTGACTGACCCGCATCGCGTTGCAACTCGGCTAGAATTTTCCGATCCGTTTCGTCTATTCGCACCGACATTCCAGTTTCCCTTCCAATTCGAGGTCTTCGTTCCATTTTTCAATCTCAATGGAACGAATGTTCTTATTTGAGCGCCCATATGGCGCTTTGGCGGGAATATTTCCTATATTGCAAGGTAAGTCAAACTACACCCAAGGCGATCCGATGCAGGACTTGCATACATTCAGACCCAAAGGACATGTCGATTTTGTCGGCGCTGGTCCCGGTGATCCCGATCTGCTGACACTCAAGGCGCTCACCGCGTTCGAGCAGGCAGACATCGTACTCCATGACCGCCTGATCAGCGCGGCGGTGCTGGATCTTGCAGGTCAGAACGCCAATCTGGTTGATGTTGGCAAGGCTGGGTTTGGTCCATCCTGGAAGCAAAGCGATATCGATGCGCTTTTGGTGGATTATGCCCTTAAGGGCAACCATGTCGTGCGGCTCAAGTCAGGGGATCCCACCGTCTTTGGCCGTCTGGACGAAGAAATCCAAGCTGTCGAGGCCGCAGGCATTTCGTGGCAGATCGTCCCCGGAATCACGGCCGCTTCGGCGGCGGTTGCAAGCATTGGCCAAAGCCTGACCCGCAGGGGCCGCAACTCTTCCGTGCGGTTTCTGACGGGGCACGACATGAAAGGCTTTGCCGACCACGACTGGACAGCGCTGGCGCGCGAAGGATCGGTTGCTGCGATCTACATGGGCAAGAAGTCCGCCCGGTTCATTCAGGGCCGTCTGATCATGCACGGCGCGGATCGCGCCACACCCGTCACCCTGGTCGAAAACGCCTCGCGCCCGAACCAACGCATTCTGGCCACCACATTGGATCAGCTGCCCACCGATCTGGCCGCCGCCGAAATGGACGGCCCGGCCCTGACTTTCTATGGCCTTGCCCCGCGCGAAGCGGCGCAGGCTGTGACCAAATTCAATAAGGAGCTTGCCTGATGGCCCGCGCTTTTACCCCCAAAGTCGTCACCGCAAATGATTTGTTGGAAGGTGATGTAATTTATCAAACCGAAGATGACCGCTGGTCGCGCGATCTGTCCGAAGCGGAACTGATCACCGACGAAGCGCACGCTCAGGTACGTCTGCTGGATGCCGCACGTCAGGCAAGTAAGATTGTAGGCGCCTATCTGGCTGACGCCGTCGCCGGCGACAACGGCCCTGAGCCAGCCCATTTTCGGGAAGATTTCCGCCGGACTGGTCCGTCCAACTATGCCCACGGCAAACAGGAAACTTCCCCGCAGCCCCGGGCCTGATCTCTGGCCCTTCTCTCTCCCCTTCAAGGCCCCGGTTCGGGGCTGCAACTAAGGACAGCTAATCATGTATCGCTACTCCGAGTTCGACACAGCATTTTTGGCAGAACGTAACGCGCAGTTCCGTGCGCAGGTTGAGCGCCGCATAGACGGATCGCTGACCGAAGACGAATTCAAACCACTGCGCCTGATGAACGGCCTGTATCTGCAGCTGCACGCTTACATGCTGCGGGTCGCAATCCCCTATGGCACGCTCTCCAGCGCGCAAATGCACCAACTGGCGCTGCTGGCCGAGAAGTGGGACAAAGGCTATGGCCACTTCACCACCCGTCAGAACATCCAGTACAACTGGCCGAAACTGAACGATGTACCGGATATGCTGGACGCGCTGGCCGAGGTTGGCATGCACGCCATTCAGACCTCGGGCAACACCATCCGTAACGTGACCGCCGACCACTTTGCCGGTGCCGCCGCGGATGAGGTCGCCGATCCGCGCCCTTATGCCGAACTGCTGCGTCAGTGGTCCACCGACCACCCGGAATTCCAGTTCATGCCGCGCAAATTCAAGATTGCCATCACCGGTTCGGAAAACGACCGCGCCGTGATTAAAGCCCATGACATCGGCCTTCAACTGGTCGAACGCGACGGCGTTCTGGGCGCGCGCGTGATTGTTGGCGGTGGTTTGGGCCGTACGCCGATGATCGGCAAGGAACTGTCCGAATTCGTCGCCTTTGACGACCTGCTGGCTTACCTCGAAGCCACCGTTTCCGTGTGGAACCAGATCGGCCGCCGTGACAACAAATACAAAGCGCGTATCAAGATCACCGTGCACGAAAACGGCATCGACACGATCCGCGCCAAGGTCAACGAGCGCTTTTTGCAGGTTCGCCCGCAGTTCAAAGGTGCCGACATGAACCTGCTGGAAGAGATCAAGGGCCACTTCGCCCCGCCCGCCTTCCGCGAAGGTTCGGTTGCGTCGTTCGAAAGTGCATATACCAACGATCCGGTCTTCCGCTCATGGGTCGACACCAACATCGCGCCGCACAAGAACGCAGACCACGCGATTGTCACGATCTCGATCAAAAAGCATGGCCAGACACCGGGTGATGCGACAGCTGAACAGATGCGCGTGATGGCCGATCTAGCCCAAGAGTTCGCCTATGACGAGCTGCGCATCAGCCATGAGCAGAACGTGATCCTGCCGCATGTCCACAAATCGGACTTGCCCGCGATCCACGCCAAGTTGAAGGAATACGAACTGGCGACCGCCAATATCGGCCTGATCAGCGACATCATCGCCTGCCCCGGCATGGATTACTGCGCGCTGGCCACGGCGCGTTCGATCCCGGTCGCTCAGGAAATTGCGACACGCTTTGAAGATATGAAGCTTGAGCATGATATCGGCCACCTGAAAATCAAGATCTCGGGATGCATCAACGCTTGTGGTCACCACCATGTGGGCCATATCGGCATTCTGGGTCTGGATCGGGCCGGCGTCGAGAACTACCAGATCACTCTGGGCGGCGACGCGACAGAGACGGCTGCCATCGGTGACCGCACCGGCCCCGGCTTTGCCTATGATGAGATCGTGCCCGCCGTGGAACGCATCGTAGACACCTACCTGGAACAGCGTGAGAGCGCTGAAGAAACCTTCCTGGAAACATACCGCCGCGTCGGCATGGCTCCGTTCAAAGCGGCGCTTTACCCCGAGGCACAGGCCAATGCCGCTTGATCTGATCCAGACGGAACTGGGGGCGGACCGGCGAGCGTTGACCGAACGGGTCGACGCGCTGAACGACCGGTTTCGCCACCACAGCGCCCATGATGTCATGCATGGTGCGCTGGATGAGATCGAGGAGCTTGCCCTCGTCTCCAGCTTTGGTGCGGAATCCGTCGTGCTGCTGCACATGGCAGCGGTTGTCGACAAGATGACCCCGGTTCTGTTTGTGGACACGCAGATGCTGTTTGCTGAGACACTGGAATACCAGCAGGACGTCAGCGAGCGTCTCGGTCTTAGAAACGTCCAGATCATCCATGCCGATGACGAGGATGTTCAGCGCGACGACCCCTATGGTGCACTTCGCATGCGGGACACAGACGCGTGCTGCAACCTGCGCAAGACCTTTCCACTGCAGCAGGCTCTGTCGGGCTATTGTGGCTGGATTACGGGGCGCAAACGGTTCCAGTCAGGCACGCGCGCCGCGCTAGATTTCTTCGAAGTCGAAGACGGAACAGGCCGGATAAAGGTCAACCCATTGGCGCACTGGGCACCCGAGGATGTGCGCGCCTATATGGAAGAAAACAATTTGCCCCGGCATCCGCTGGTGGCCAAAGGATACCCTTCGATCGGGTGTGCGCCCTGCACCTCGCCGGTCAAAGAGGGCGAAGACCCCCGCGCCGGACGCTGGCGCGATCAGAACAAGGAAGAATGCGGCATCCATTTTGTCGATGGCAAGATGGTGCGCATCGGAGAGAAAACATGAACGTAATCGTAACGGACGAGGGCTTTTCGCCCGATGACTGGACCGACGGCTTTGTCACTCTGGATGATGCCGCCAATGACGTGGTCGCGCTGGACGTGGCTTCGGACACTGACCCCGATGAGCTGATTGACCGTCTGGGCAATGCCAAGATGGTACGCGTGGACTTCCCGTCCTCGGCCGATGGACGCGGCTTTACAATCGCGCGCGTTCTGCGCCTGAAAGGCTATACCGGTCGCCTGCGCGCCCGGGGCCATGTATTGGCTGACCAGTACGCCATGGCCCGCCGCAGCGGGTTCGACGAGGTCGAAATCGATCATACTCTTGCAGACCGTCAGCCCGAGGATCAGTGGTTGGCTCGCGCCAATTGGCAAGACAACAACTATCAGGCCCGCCTGCGTGGATAAGGCCGCACTCGCCAGCTTGTGATACAGAGGGGGCAATCTGTCCCCTTTTCCTGACTTGGATCAAAGATTAAACGGAGATGTCGGTTTAGCTGACCGGCAGTGAAACGATGACAGAGATGAAATCCGTGAGTGAAGCAACCGCCGTCAAGGCCCCCGTTCTGCCAGATGCCCAGACCGTCACCGAGGTGAAGCACTGGACCGACAGCCTGTTCTCTTTCAAGGTCTCGCGCCCTGCCTCGCTGCGCTTCCGCTCGGGTGAGTTCGTGATGATCGGCCTGCTGGGTGACAACGGCAAGCCCTTGTTGCGTGCCTATTCGATCGCGTCGCCGTCTTGGGACGAAGAGTTGGAGTTCTATTCGATCAAGGTGCAGGACGGCCCGCTGACCTCGAAACTGCAACACATCAAACCGGGCGACCAGATCATTTTGCGCCCCAAACCTGTTGGCACGCTGGTTCATGACGCCCTGCTGCCGGGCAAGCGCCTTTGGTTCTTTGCCACCGGCACCGGTTTCGCGCCTTTTGCCTCGCTGCTGCGTGAACCGCAGACGTACGAGGATTATGACGAGATCATCATCACCCATACCTGCCGCGAAGTGGCGGAACTGGAATATGGCCGTCAGCTGATCGACAGTATCCGTCAGGACGAGTTGCTGGCCGAGCTGATCGGTGAAGGCTTCGCTGACAAAATCCGCTATTACCCGACAACCACCCGGGAAGAGAGCCCCAAGATGGGCCGCATCACCACCCTGCTTCAGGATGGCACCGTGTTTGCTGATTTGGGCATTGAAGGTGGCATCAAACCCGAGACCGACCGCGCGATGGTCTGCGGATCGCTGGCGTTCAACCTGGATATCAAGGAAATCCTTGAAGGGTTCAGCCTGCGCGAAGGGGCGAACTCCGATCCTAAGGAATTCGTGATCGAAAAGGCCTTTGTCGGTTAACACCTCTTCGCGTTCGGGGCTTTCATGCTCCGAACGCGAAAAACGCCCGATAAAACAAGTTTTTTCACAGGAACCTGTATTTATGCCGCTTGAAGTGCGGCGCAGCCCGGTTTAAATTCCGGGCTCGAAATTCTGCAATCATCAAAGGAATGAACCCATAGCTCGCAGACCTCACAACGCGCCGCCTCAACGTGACACCGGCCCGCGCGTCAATGATAAGATCCGTGCCCCCGAAATTCGCCTGATTGGCGCCGAAGGTGAAAATGTCGGGGTGGTTCATCCCGCCAAAGCCATGCAAATGGCCGCAGATGCCGGTCTTGATCTGGTTGAGATTTCGCCCAATGCGAACCCTCCGGTCTGCAAGATCATGGACTTCGGCAAATATAAATACGAACAACAAAAGCGCGAAAGCGAAGCCCGCAAAAAGCAAAAAGTCATCGAGGTGAAAGAAGTCAAGTTCCGACCCAACACCGACACGCATGACTATGATGTGAAGATGCGTAATGTGTTCAAGTTTCTGGAGAACGGCGACAAGGTCAAGGTTACCCTTCGCTTCCGTGGCCGCGAAATGGCGCACCAGAACTTGGGCCGCGAGTTGCTGGAACGTGTTGCTGAGGACATCAAAGACCTTGGTAAGATCGAAAACATGCCTAAGATGGAAGGCCGTCAGATGATCATGATGATCGGCCCGCTTCCGCAGAAATAAGCCAAACAAGGGCTGCAAGATCTCAGGCTCTCGCCGGAATGGCGAGAGCCTTTTCGTTTCTGCAGCCGTTAGATGACGGCGTTCAATGCCCGTTCCAGTTTGCCGACAAGCTCGTCAACCTGCGCGTCTTCGACAATAAACGGAGGCGCCAGCAGGATGTGATCCCCGTTGCGGCCATCCCGCGTGCCTGCCATGGGATAACAGATCAAGCCTTCGGCCATCGCAGCTTTTTTTACCTTGCCGGCGATGCCCATGGACGGATTGAACGGTGCTTTGGTGCCCCGATCCGACACCAGCTCGATCCCCCGGAACAAACCGCGCCCGCGCAGATCGCCCACATTCGGGTGCTGACCAAACGCGGCCTCCAGGGCCGATTGCACTTTGTCTCCCATGACCCCGGCGCGGGCTGGCAAATCCCGATCCGTCAGTTCACGGACGACCGCGAGCGCCGCAGCCGTGGCAACCGGATGGCCGATGTAGGTGTGCCCGTGTTGAAAAAACCCTGACCCATCCCGAATTGCATCATAGATTGCGCCGGTGCAAAGCATAGCTCCGATCGGTTGATATCCGGCCCCCAACCCTTTGGCGATACACAGAATATCCGGCGCAATACCGTCATGATTGCAAGCAAACAGGTGGCCCGTGCGCCCCATACCGCACATCACCTCATCCAAGATCAATAGCACCCCATATTGATCGCAGATTTCCCGGATACGTTTGAAGTAACCCTCAACCGCAGGAACTGCGCCAAGAGTTGCGCCAACAACTGGCTCTGCCATGAAAGCCATAACCGTGTCCGGCCCCAGACGCAGGATTTCGGCCTCAAGCTCGTTGGCAACGCGTTGACCATAGTCAAAGCTGCTCTCACCTTCGGGTTTTTCGGCGTATTCATAACAGGCCGATATATGGGTCATCTCGATCAGCATCGGCGCAAACTGAGCCCGTCTCCAGGCGTTGCCCCCGGCGGACAAAGCGCCCAGCGTGTTGCCGTGATAGCTTTGTTTGCGCGCGATGACATGCCGCCGCTCAGGCTGACTTATTTCAAGAAAGTACTGACGCGCCAGTTTGATTGCCGCCTCGGTTGCCTCGGATCCACCCGATACAAAATAAACGCGATCCAAATCGCCGGGCGCGTGCTGGATCAACAGATCCGCCAGTGCTTCGGCCGGTTCAGACGTCATGAAGCCGCTATGGGCGAAGGCGATCTGTTCGACCTGCTCTTGCACGGCGCGGATCACTGCGTCGTTGGAATGTCCCAGGCAAGACACGGCCGCGTCACCGCAGTCCAGGTACCGCTTGCCTTGCGCGTCGATCAGATAACAGCCATCCCCACCTGCCGCGACGGGCAGATTTGATTTGGTGTGGCGCGGGAATACGTGACTCATGTCTTGGCCTTTCCAAGCAATTCAACCAAAGCTGCGACCGAGGCCGCATTATCCGCCCAAGGCGTGCCATCCGGCCCCGTCAGGCTGTTTTCAAATCCGACCCGCACATCGCCCCCGCGCCGCGCAGCCTCGGTCAGACAGGCGTGTTCCTGTGTGCCGAACGCGCAGATCATCCAGCGGTTTGGACAATCCGGGAAGGCATCCAGATCTGCCGGTACCGATTGCTGACCTTCGCTATAGCGTCCCAGAACCAGCAATCGGTCTGTCTGATTTGCCTGCACAATGCCATCCCGCTGCCATTGGTCCAACAGCCGCGCGTCCTCTGCATCGTACAGAATATGCTGCACCCGCGTCCCCTGATCGGCGCAGAGAGCATAGACCCGAGGCGCTAGATCCGGGTCGCGCGCAATCTCTCGTATCGAAATCGACGCCCAGTCCGGTTGCACCTGCTCCAAGCAGGCAAGCTGCGCGGGAACGTCGAACACCCCCGCCGCTTCGGTTGTGATTTGAACATCCAGCCCTGGCGCGACACGATGCAACTCGGCCACCGTTTCGCGATACGATCCGGCGTCCAGAGAATGCTGACCATTCGCGTCCCGTACATGAACATGAACCCCATGCGCACCTGCACGTTGGCAGACCCGCGCGGTTTCGACGATTTCGTCCATCGTAACCGGAATGGCAGGATGATCCGCTGCCGTCCGCCGCGCGCCATTTGGCGCGACCAGGATATAGGGGGTGTTATTGTCTTCAGCGGAGTTGGCTGTCATCATGCTTTCCTCTTCCTGAGTTGCAGCTAGACCTCGCATCATTCGTTTTCAATTTACGCAATAGAAAACATATGTTTTATTTTTCGCATGACCCCTACCCTTACGGCACTTACAGATCAATTAAGGCGCGAGATCGATCAGATGCCGGCGCAAATGCAGGTCGCGGCGAAGTATATCGTCGACCATCCCGGTGACTTTGGACTGAACCCGATCCGCGCAACCGCCGACAGGATCGGCATCAGTTCAAACGTGTTGGTCCGGCTTGCGCAACGCATGGGCTTTGACAGCTTCGATGCGTTTCGCCAACCGTTTCGCCGCGCTCTGACGACAGACAGTGAAGACCGGCTGGGGCAAAGTTGGTTGGAGAATCCGGCGGGGCAAGACCCGTTCCATCTGGCACAGGCCAAGTTCGCTCAGAACGAGACGAACGTCGTTTCGCGATCCCTGCGTTTGATGGATCCGCATCTGACACAACAAGCCATTGGCTACATGGTTTCCGCGCGGCGCTGTTACGTGACCGCGACACGGTCCAGCCACGCGCTGGCCTATTACTTTCACTATGCAGGCCGCATGGCGCATCCCGGGTTGCAGCTGGTGCCCCGTCACATGGGGTCAGCCATTGACGATTTGGTCGAAGCCACGGCTGAGGATTGCCTGTTTGCCATCACCGTCCATCCCTACTCAGCCGACACGATCCAATCGATGCGCTTTGCCCGCGACCGGTCCATGCGCATCGTGCTGTTGTCGGATAGCGAGGTGATCGCGCCGGGGGTCGAACCGGATGTGGTCCTGCCTGTCAGCACCCGCACGTTGCACCCATTCTCAAGCTTTTCCGGCGCGATGGCGGTTCTGGAATGTCTACTAGGGCATCTTTTTGAGGCCAGCGGTAGAGAAGCCCGGACACGTGTGGAACAGTACCAAAAAGCGCGGGAGGACACGGGGGCATATTGGCAGCCCGGGGTTTTACCAAAGCTGAGGAAACCCTGAAACCGCGATGCGGTTCGCGCACGAACAAGATGTCAGTTTTTGCGTTTGGCACGTGGCTGCGGCCTGGTCGGGATTTCCTTGAGCAGCCCACCAACACCCATCGCCGCAATGTCAGCTCCGTTTGTCTCGATTCCACACGCAACACGGGACAGAACCCAATCGGCGCCGTTCAACGCCGGAGAGCGCGCGCAGCCTGGCAATCCAATGACCGGGCGATCCTGCAAGGCCCCCAAAAACAGCAGGTTTCCCGGATCCACCGGCATCCCAAAGCGATCCACCTGCCCGCCGGCCAAACGCACAGCCGAGGGCGCCACATCTTCAGTGTCCGACGTCGCCGATCCTGTCAGGATCATCAGCACATCGCCATCACTTTGCGAGACCGCTTCGGCCAGAGCGTCGACCCGGTGCGGGACGGTCCGCACATCACAAAGCTCCATATCCAGCAACTCGACCCGACCGCGAATAGCGGCAATCCCCTTCTCGTTCGACGGACCACCCTGAATGTCCGTTACGATGAGCCCGGCTGTTTGGTGAACCGGGCACGCCAGACGGATTGCGCGCTGGGCCAAAGTGGCAGCACGTCGAACATCCTCTTCGGGCACGGCGTAAGAGATGACCTTGATGGTCGCCACCATACCGCCTGGTCCCATCTGCTGATGCTGTGGTACCGTGGCCACTGTGATCATCGGATTGACTTCGTTGAACCGCTCAAGCGCCGCGACATCCAGCACGGCCACCCCCGGTCCATCCGCCAAAAGGTTGACCCGACCAGTAAACGCCTCGGTCACGCGCAGGTTGGCCGCGGCGGCATCAGGCGCAAGAGCTGCCGCCAAGGCACGCGCAGCTTCGTCTTCGTGGCAATCACCAGGTTCGAGACGCGCGACGATCACTTCGCTCAGCCCGGATTGCGCCAGCTGCGCGATATGCTCGGCCTGTAATGCCAAACCTTTGCGCAGCTTACGCCCACCTGCTGTCACCGAATGCGCCAGGATGGCCCCTTCTGCCTGAGAAACGGGAACCGGCCCAAACCTCATGCTTTGCCCCGAAGAACCGCTGTCATCTCAGCCAGAATGGCGACAGCGATTTCCGAGGGCCCGGCAGCACCAATATCCAGACCGACGGGGCCGTGAATTCTGGAGATCTGCGACTCGGTGAAACCTGCGGCTTTCATGCGATCAACGCGCTTGGCATGGGTGCGTGTCGACCCCAGAGCGCCAATATAGAAGACACCTGCGTCAAGTGCCGCTTGCAGCGCCGGGTCGTCCAGCTTGGGATCATGGGTCAGCAAGACGATAGCGGTCCGCGCATCCAGCCCCAGCCTGGCGACCGCTTCATCCGGCCAATCGGTCAGGATCGTTTCCCCCGGAAAGCGTGCGCTGGATGCAAATGCATCGCGTGGATCAATGATCGCCGGATCATAGCCCGCAATGCGCGCCATGGGCACAAGGGCCTGTGCGATATGGACGGCCCCCACAACGATCAACCGCAAAGGCGGATTGTGAACGGCCACAAAGGTCTCGCCGTCCTCTTCAAAACCCGACCGGTCCATACGCAACCGATCGGCATAGGCGTTGCGACGCAAGGCCCTGTGTCCGGTATTAGTGTTTACCTCATACGCCACGGGCGCGCGCGTGGCGCGGGCCGCGACCAGTTCCGCCAGCATGCGCTCGGGCAGGACTTTCCCAATGGGTTCGACCAGAACGCGGATCGTTCCGCCGCAGGCCAGCCCCACGGCAAAGGCATCATCATCGCTGACGCCAAATTCCAATAGCCGGGCTTCGCCTTCGTCCAAGGCTTCAAGTGCTTCGACGATCACCGCGCCTTCCACGCAGCCACCAGAAACCGATCCTTCGATCCGCCCGTCGCCACCGATCACCAGTTGCGACCCAACGCGCCGAGGCGCGCTGCCCCAGGTTTCGACAACCGTCGCCAGGGCCGCGCCCCGCCCGCTGCGGTGCCAGTCCAAGGCCGTTTCCGGGCTGTTGTCGAATCGCTCCATCAGACCCTCCAGATGTTGTCCGTTTCCAACATAAGCAGGATTGCCAGGATGAAAAGCGCGGCTGCCTTGCCAAAACGTCTATATTTGGCCCCTTTTGATGCCACGAACACCTTCGCCGCATTCAATAAATCATAGCATTGATTGTTAGCGATCAGAGCTTTAGCCTGCGCCCACAACCGGTAGTTTGACCGGAATGCATATCCAGAAATTCGTAGATCGGAGACAAGCAGTTGAAACTTTTTCTTACACTGGGCGCAGCGGTTGGCATGTTGGCCTCGACCGCGGCGTGGGCTGATACGTTCGAACGCTATGGTGAGGTTGAAGGCTGGAAAGTCTTTATCGACAACGAGAAGAAATCCTGCCTGATCGAAGCTGTGGACGATGCGGAAAACGTCGTTCAGATGGGTCTGACCGAAGACCGCGGTGTTGGCTATGTCGGTGTGTTCACCAAAGCTGACACCGATATCAAACGGGGCGAAACGCAAGAAGTCGCTATCCTGATTGGGGACAATATTTATCTGGGTGAAGCCACCGGTATGAAGGGCAACATCACAAAGGGCTATTCAGGCGGGTATGTCCTGTCGGACGATCCCCAATTTGCGGATGACCTCGCCAAGAAAAAGGTGATGATCGTGTTCCCCGAGACAGCGTATGCGTTCACAGTCGACCTGACCGGCACGTACAAGGCCATGGAAATGGCACGCAAGTGCAACGCAGAGCAGCTGTCGTAAGCGTTTAACCGGAAAGCGCGGCCATCAGCCGGGCTTTCTGCCCCTGGTCGTCGGGGTGTGAGATCACGGCGGCCAAATCTTCGAGCGATGCAATCGAATGCCCTGCCCGGAAACTGTCGACATGCGGCAGCATTGCAGCCACCCCTTGCGCTTTAGGAGCGAACCCATCCCAACGCAAAAGCGGATTCAGCCAGATCAGGCGTCTTGAAGACAGGTGCAAGCGCTCAATCTCTTTCTGTAGGGTCTCCGGGTCGCCTCGTTCCAGTCCGTCGGTGATCAGCAGAACAACCGCCCCTTGCCCCATGACGCGGCGAGACCAGTCGCGGTTGAACTGGTGCAAACAGTCCCCGATGCGCGTGCCCCCTTCCCAGTCCTGCGCCTCGGCTCCGGCAGCGGCAAGTGCTGCATCCACATCCCGTTGATGCAGGTGGCGGGTGATGTTGGTCAGGCGCGTGCCAAAGGTGAAAGCATGAACCTTGGCCCAACCCGCACCCTTGGCGTTGGAAACCGTGTGCAGGAAATGCAAGATGATCCGGCTGTATTGGCTCATCGATCCAGAAATATCACACAGCGCGATAAGATTGGGCCAGCGCGGCTTGGGCTGAAGCTTGGCGATGTCACGCAGCTCGCCGCCTTGTCGCATCGCTGCACGCAATGTGCGGGCGCGGTCGATACGGTGCCCCAGATGGCTGGCCTGCCCACGTCGCGACTCGATGGGTTTGACCGGCAGGGTCATTCGCGCCAAAACACGTTTGGCTTGCGCGATTTCAGCCGTGCTCATCTGTTCGAAATCCAGATTGCGCAGACGTTCCTCTGATGACGCCGTCTGAGTGGCGTCAATTTCGATTTCGGTTTCACCTTCATCTTGCGCGGCTGGTTCAGGCACTTCTTGTTCGACACCGTCCAACAGCGCCTCGGCGGCGCGTTTTTCACCAGCATCGGCCTTGCGCTCTTCCTGAACGCCACGAATGGCGGGCAGCATCATGGCCATCATATGTTCCATGTATCGCGGATCGCGCCAGTACATTCGGAAAACTTGCGCAAATACCGTGCGGTGTTCCGGGCGGTTCACGAAACAGGCATGCAGTGTCCAGTAAAAATCTCGTTTCTCGGTAAACCCTGCCGCCTGCACCGCGCGGATCGCATCAATCACGCGCCCCGGGCCGATTGGCAGCCCCGCCTTTCTGAGCGCACGGGCAAAATGGGTGATATTCTGCGCCAGCTTTGGGTTATCCGGGATATCCAGTGGCAGTTGCTCGGCCATCAGCAACCATGGGGGCGCTGCCCCCATACCCCCGGAGTATTTGGGAAAAGATGAAGCATCAGGCTGGTTCGAGGGTGGCTTTGGCCTCGTCGAGAATGCGTTTTGCCTCGGACCCCTGCAGTTTCTGAATGTCGTCCTGGTACTTCAGGATTGCACCCAGCGTGTCGCCGATCACCTCTGGGCTCAGGTTCATCACATCCAGCGCCAGCAAACACTTGGCCCAGTCAATGGTTTCGGCCACGCCGGGTTTCTTGAACAGATCCTCGGTGCGTAAACGTTGAACAAAAGCCACCACTTCACGGCTGAGAGCATCGGCTGCTTCTGGTGCACGGGCGTGCAGGATTTCAATCTCGCGCTCGAAATCCGGGTAGTCGACCCAATGATAAAGGCAGCGGCGTTTGAGGGCGTCATGCACCTCGCGCGTGCGGTTTGACGTGACGACGACAATGGGTGGCTCAGGTGCTTTGATCGTACCCAATTCCGGGATAGTAACCTGAAAATCGCTGAGAGCCTCAAGTAGGAAAGCTTCAAAAGGTTCATCGGTCCGGTCCAGTTCATCGATTAGCAGAACCGGTGCGCCGTGTTCATCAGGCCGCATGGCTTGCAGCAACGGGCGTTCAATCAAGTATTCGTCCGAGAACAATTCGGACTGCAATGCGCCCCGATCTGCCCCACCCGACGCCTCAGCCGTTCGGATTGCAACCATCTGCGCCGGAAAATTCCATTCGTAGACGGCGGAGGACGCATCGAGACCTTCATAGCATTGCAGTCGGATCAGGCGACGATTCAGGCCGGAGGCAAGGGCTTTGGCGATCTCGGTTTTCCCAACACCCGCTTCGCCTTCCAGAAACAGCGGTCGGCCCAGTTTCAGCGCCAAAAACACAACAGTCGCAAGGGCGCGTCCGCAGACATAGCCCTGGGCTCCCAACATCTGCTGCACGGCATCGATTGAATTTGGTTGCGTCATGGAACCCTCTCTCCTTAGCGGACAAACAGGTCACGCGCGGACCTGTGCGTCAAGACCTCGCGCCACGTCAGAGCTACGACGTTCGGGTTGGTTGACAAGTTTTTTCACCACGAGGCTCGGTCGTGGTTGGTCTTTGCCAGCGGCTATGCTAGCGGAAAGCCATGACCGATACCCTTACGATCCGCCGCCCCGACGACTGGCATCTGCACTTGCGCGATGGCGCCATGCTGCAGGCCGTCCTGCCCGAAACCGCGCGCCATTTTGGCCGCGCGATCATAATGCCCAATCTGGTGCCTCCGGTTGTGACCGGCGCAGACGCCGCCGCCTATCGGGACCGCATTATGACGGCGTTGCCCGAAGGGATGACGTTTGAACCGCTGATGACCCTCTATCTGACCGAGGATACGGACCCAGACGATCTGGCCGCCGCCCATGCGAGCGGACTGGTCAAGGCGGTCAAACTTTATCCTGCCGGGGCCACGACCAATTCGCATTCCGGCGTAAGGAACTTCGACAATGTTCGACCCGTGCTTGAGAGAATGGCCGAGATCGGCCTGCCCCTGTGCGTGCATGGCGAAGTGACTGATGCCGAGATCGACATCTTTGACCGCGAGGCCGTGTTCATCGACCGCGTTCTGGATCCAATCCGCAGGGCCACTCCGGGCCTGCGCGTCGTGATGGAACATATCACCACCCGCGACGGTGTTCAGTATGTCAAAGCCAATGAGGCTGACTTGGGCGCGACGATCACTGCGCATCACCTGATCATCAACCGCAACCACATTCTGGTCGGTGGGATCAAACCGCATTACTACTGCCTGCCTGTCGCCAAACGCGAAGAGCATCGGCTGGAGTTGTTGAAAGCTGCAACCTCGGGCGATCCGCGTTTTTTCCTTGGCACCGACAGCGCACCGCATACGGATGACAACAAGGAAATGGCCTGTGGCTGCGCAGGTTGCTTCACGGCGACCAACACCATGTCCCTGGTCGCCGAGATGTTCGATCGTGAAGACGCTTTGGACAAACTGGAAGGCTTCGTTTCGCTGAACGGGCCTGCGTTTTATCGCCTGCCCGTGAACGAAGACAGCATCACGCTGACCAAGGGCGCGCCGGTCGAGTACCCCGACAAGATCGAAACTGACGACGGGCCCGTCACCGTGTTTGATCCCGGTTTTCCGCTGCACTGGCGCGTGGTTTAACCCGCCAGTTTGGAAGCCAGATCGCGGGCGCGGCCTCCGGTGCGTAGCATTGACCAGATCGCGTCCGCCTCTTCCGCTCCGATCAGCTTGGCCGCTTTGGCGCGCACGCGGTCCTCTCGGTCCGGCAGCGACATCGGGGTCAACAGATCCTGCGTTGCCTCGCGGCGGATACCGTCACGGCGCAGCAAAGCCAGCTGCGCCTGCGTCTCTGACAAACTATCATCTGCTTCGACTGTGATACGGTCGCGTAAGGACTTTATGCGGGGGTCGGCGCAGACCTTGTCCGTATAGCTTCCCGGCAAGGCAGTATCATATCCCAAAGCCTGCATCGCGATTACTGTACGATATGAGAATTTGGCCCCCAACCCGGTTTCAGGTGTAAGCTGATTGCACACACTCATCCAGCGGGGGTGGGTCTTGATCTTGATTTCGGCCACTTCGGGTTCTGCGATATCCAGTTGCCGCGCCGCCTCGAGCGCGGCATGCAAACCATGGCAACAGGCGTGGAACTTGTGGCTGACACTTTCAAACAGCCATTCATCACTCAAACCATCTAGTGCGCTTGGATCCGATGTGCCGTGATGGGTCGCACCAAAGCCAAAAGGACCTTCCAGCGCGTCGGCGTTGGCCTGAAACCCGCGCTGTACCAGCAAGGCTGTTTCGACCCCGGCGGCGGCGGCTAGACCCGCGTTATAAGGCTTGCCCATCGTCCCAAACTGGGCTTTCAGCCCGGCTGTTCGAGTTGCCGTCAGACCCAGAACAGACCGCATCTTGTTCGTATCGAAGCCCAACAACCGCCCTGCGGCGACAGCGGCCCCAAACGCACCGGATGTGGCCGTCTGATGAAACCCGACCTGGTAGTGCCCCCGACCCAACCACAATCCAACGCGGATCGAGCTTTCCATCCCGACCAGTGCGGCTTCGAGCAAATCAACCAGTATGCGGTCATCCCACTCAGACACGGCAAGGGCAGCAGGCAGGATGGCAACTGACGGATGCCCAATATGTGCGAAATGCGTGTCGTCATAATCCAGCGCATGAGACACGGTGCCATTCACCAGCGCCGCTCCGCGCAATGGCGCCGCTCCACCGCCAAAAAGATGGGCCTGTACATTGCCGCCGTCCTCCAGAACCATCTCACGGATGATGGATGAGACAGGTTCGTTTGCGCCTGCACGACCGACCGCAATCCAGTCCAGAACAGACAGAGACGTGACAATCCGCGCCTGAGATGTCGTTGAAATCGGGCCGGCTGCAAACGCGGCCAATGATGCTGTAAAATCCGTCATGGGCGCAGTCTAGCGTGCGCCGTAGTCGCGTAAAGACCTAGCCGTAGAGTTCTTGGGCCCGTGCCTCGAACGCGCGTACGATCCGCTGCATGGCTTCGTTGAACACGACGCCGATGATCCCCTGCAGGATCGCATTCTTGAACTCGAAATCCACATGGAACGAGATATTGCAGCCTCCATCCGGCGCGTCATCGAACTGCCAGTCGGATTTCATGTATTTGAACGGGCCATCCAGATATTCGGTATCGATCTTCTTCTGATCCGCGAACAGAGTCACCCGGCTGCCAAATCGTTCGCGGAACACTTTGAACGAGATCACCAGATCGGCCTCCATCACCTCGGCCTCACCTGCCACAAAGGTCTTGCGTATACGGGCCGCGGCGCACCAGGGCAAAAACTGGGGATAATTGGCCACGTCGGCAACCAGATCATACATTTGCTGGGCGGTGTATGGCAGGTGGCGGTTTTCCGAATGGATAGGCATGGCGTCCGGTATTTGCAGGTGACAATGGCGCGTCATGTCGTATGTTGCGCGCCAAAGATCAAGGGGGCTGCGATGACTGACCGCGCATATGTGATAGATGAGATGATCTCGGCCAAGGCCATCGCCGCCCGAATCGAGGAGTTGTGCCGCGAGATCACTGCAGAATTCGGTGGCACCGACAAGCTGGTGGTCGTTGGTCTGCTGCGCGGCAGCTTTGTGTTCATCGCAGATCTGGTACGCGAACTGGATCTTCCCATTGAAGTGGATTTCCTTGAAGCATCTTCGTACGGGGATGCGATGGAGAGCAGTAGAGAAGTACGTATTCTCAAAGACTTGCGCGGCGCTATTGAAGGGCGAGACGTGTTGGTTGTGGAAGATATTGTTGACACCGGCCACACGCTGAATCACGTCACCAAGCTGCTGCAAAGTCGCAAACCTTCGCGCCTGAAATCCATTGCACTGCTCGACAAACCCAGCCGCCGCGAGGTGGATTTCCGGTCAGACTGGATCGGATTCGAAATCCCGGACGAGTTTGTTGTGGGGTACGGCATCGACTACGCACAGCGAAACCGTAATTTGCCTTTTATTGGTAAGGTTCGATTTACTGGAAACTAGATGTGACTTCCCAGTACTACCTGGCCCATAAAATTCAAATACAAGATTATTTATAGACAGACTCGATTGCGCACCATTACCCTTCCTAACAACTTAGGAGGGTTATTGATGAAGCGTATTGTTGCGACAGCCGGTGTGGTTATGGCGATCGTGGCACTTGCAAGTTCGGGTGCCGCAAAGGACAATAAAGGCAAAGGGCAAGGTGCCAACAAAAACAAGGTAGAGAAATCTATCAAGTCAAACGGCAAAGCTGTTCCACCCGGTCAAATCAAAAGATACACGCGTGGCCAGAAGTTGCCGGATGATCTGAGTTTTGACTACATCGACGACCTCGACAACTGGAAGCTTAAGCCGTTGGGACCCGGTCAGCGCTATATCCGGGTAGATGATGAAGTTTTATCGATCTCAGATGACACGAAGACAGTCATAGAAGCTGTTGGAATTGTTGGTGATCTGGCCAATTGAATGGATCGACGCTAGTGCTCGTCTCGAAGAATAGCATCAATACCGTTAAGGAAAATCCCAGTCCCTACAGGTATCAACGCATCCGGGAAGTCGTAATCCGGATTGTGCAGTTGCGGATGATCCCGCCCTGATCCCAACCAGAACATGGCAGCTCTTGCGCTTTTGGCAAACTGTCCAAAATCCTCTGAAAACCGTTGCGGCTGATCGACCAGCCGGCATTCAATTCCCTGATCGAAACAGGATTGCCTCAGAATTGAGACGGTTTCCGGATGATTGACGCAGGCTTCGAACACTTCGTCATAGGTGATCTCTACCGTCAATCCTTCTGCCTGCGCTGTCTCGTGCACCATCGCTTCGGCATCAGTCATCAGTCGCGTCATCCGGCGATCCGAGACTGTGCGCAGCGTCACCCATAGCTCTGCCCGCCCAGGGGCAACACCTACAGTACGCTCACCCAAATTTGCATGCGTGACAGTGGTCAAGGCATAGTCATCATTCAACTCGCCGCCTGCCCCCAGTTCGGCCAAAGCGGGCATCAGTACCGACAAGGCACCTGCCGGTGAAACTCCATCCTGTGGGGCAGCCGCGTGTGACGTCTTACCCGTCAATAAAATCTGTATACCACGTGAGGCACAGTTTGCAGGTCCTGCACAGAGTTCAACCACACCAAGTTCCAACCCCGGTAGGTTATGGAGGGACAGCACGATATCTGGCGATATTTCAGAAAATTGTGGATCAGCCCTGAACGCGATGGCCCCATGGCCCGTCTCTTCTGCAGGTTGAAAGATCAGAACAACGCGGCCCTTTTTCGGTCGCTGTTCCTTCAGCGCTTCGGCTACGCCCAACACCATTGCCATGTGGCCATCATGACCGCAAAGGTGCCCTTTGCCTTTGATCTGAGACACGTATGGCAGGTCTGAAAGCTCCTGAATCGGCAGGCCGTCCAATTCGCAGCGAATACCCACTGCTGGGCCCGGCTTGCCACTTTCAAAAACCGCAACCACCCCGTGCCCGCCGACGCCCGTCAGAACACGATCTGCTCCGGTTTCGCGCAAAACATCAGCAATCCGCGCCGCAGTTTGCTCCTCCTGCCCCGAGAGTTCAGGGTTTTGGTGCAATTCGCGGCGCAGGCGGGTTAGCCGCGCGAACAGTTCTGGTGTCACGCTTGTTGCAACTTTGCTTGCCGGGCGGCTCTCAGCCGCGCGAAATCGTCACCGGCGTGGTAAGACGATCGGGTCAGAGGCGTCGCTGATACCATCAGAAAACCCTTGCCATAGGCCGCCTTTTCATAAGAGGCGAACTCTTCCGGTGTGACGAAACGATCCACACCATGATGCTTCGGACTCGGTTGCAGGTACTGCCCGATGGTCAAGAAATCGATATCCGCCGCGCGCATATCGTCCATCACCTGACGCACCTGCTGTTCCTCTTCGCCCAATCCGACCATGATGCCGGATTTGGTGAAGATCGACGGATCAAGCTCCTTCACCCGCTGCAACAGTCGCAGTGAATGGAAATAGCGCGCACCTGGTCGTACCTCGGGGTACAGACCTGGCACGGTTTCCAGATTATGGTTGAACACATCCGGTTTCGCCTGAACCACGACCTCCAGCACGTCCTCGTCACATTTCAAAAAGTCCGGGGTCAGAATTTCGATCGTGGTTTTAGGGGATCGATGACGCACTGCGCGAATAGTCTGCGCAAAGTGCTCGGCACCGCCGTCATTCAGATCGTCCCGGTCCACCGAAGTGATCACCACATGGTTCAGACCAAGCTTCTCAACCGCGTGTGCCACACGACCAGGCTCAAACGCATCAAGGTCGTCTGGGCGACCGGTTGCAATGTTGCAGAAGGTACAGCCGCGCGTACAAATCTCGCCCATGATCATCATGGTGGCGTGACCCTGGCTCCAACATTCGCCGACGTTGGGGCAACCAGCTTCTTCGCAGACAGTCACCAGATTGTTGTCGCGCATGATCCGCCGCGTATCCGCATAGCCTTTTCCACCGGGTGCCTTGACCCGGATCCAGTTTGGTTTCTTGGGCTGTGCGTTATCCGGACGATGAGCTTTTTCCGGATGGCGCTGTTCGGGGATCTTCAGATCTCGCACGTTGGTTTTCCTGACTTTGGGTCAACTCTTGTTACTCATAACATAGACAGAAGCGCAGCGTTACACCAGCGACGCATAGCCGCTATGCAACGTCACTGTGCTGACGCAGAATAGTACAATAAGAGATCTGAGTTTGCGGATTAAATTCAATGCGCAACACGACAATGCTATTATTCGCGCATGCGGCATTTCCTCAATTGAATGCGATTTAGAACTGTTTTAATTCACGACAAAATCACATGTGAATCACAGGAGCTTGAACATGAAATCCGGCGCGAAACTGCCTGACGTGACCTTTCACACCCGTGTCCGCGACGACTCTGTCGAAGGACCAAACCCTTTCCGCTGGGAAGACAAGACAACAGCCGACTATTTCGCCGGCAAGCGCGTAGTCCTTTTCTCGCTGCCGGGTGCATTCACTCCAACCTGCTCGACCTACCAATTGCCCGGTTTTGAAAATGGGTATGCCGATTTCACCGCCAAGGGGATCGACGCAATCTATTGCATGTCTGTCAACGACAGTTTCGTGATGAACAAATGGGCACAGGATCAGGGCCTGAAAAACGTCGATGTCATCCCAGACGGATCGGCGGAATTCACCCGAAAAATGGGCATGCTGGTCGACAAGGACAATCTGGGTTTCGGGATGCGTTCATGGCGTTACGCCGCCATCGTCAATGATGGTGTTGTCGAGGCGTGGTTCGAAGAGCCCGGCCTGATGGATAACTGCCCCGAAGATCCCTATGGCGTGTCTTCGCCCGAAAACCTGATGAAGCATCTGCAAGCGTCGGCAGAGCCGGAAATGGCCTGATCAACAGCCAAAAACACAAAAAAGGCCCGCTTCGCGCGGGCCTTTTTTTGTTTCTGGCGTCACTCAACCAATCATGCGGTCGCGGTCGGCTTGTTCTTTATAGTGCTGTTTGAGCCTTTGCAAAGCGATGCGCAGGACAATCTTGCCAGATCGGGCTGACCACCCCATACGCTTTTCTGCCAGCTCCAGCCCCTCAAGATAACAGCAGCAGCGCAGCGCAACATCACTCAGCCCCGGTCCCAGATCTGAAAGCGCGCGCGCCACCCTATCCCTTGCATCAGAAAACCCCTTGCCCCCATGCGATTCACTGTCATAGGCACCCCGCCCTCCGGCAGTCAGAAAACGATCCCAGTTCTGCGATACCTGCGGGCCGATCTGCGCCAGCTCAAAGTCTTCGCGCAGACGTTCACCGGCTTTGACGAGTGTTTCATCCAGAAACGGCTTGCCATCCCGGTCGCGGCGGCGGGACAAGGCGATCAAAGGGCTTTCCGCCGCACTGTAGCGAATGCGACTGACACCCGAGGCAAGCCCGGCAGACGACTTTGCCTGAAACGTGTTTTGTGCCTCCGCGAAGCCTGGATCCGTCTCTGACCGAGCCTTGTTTGCCGCTTGTGCAATCAAGTGGCTAAGTGCAGTTCTTCCTGCCGTAGATATCCGATAGCGCGAGATTCGTCCCGGGTTGTCGCAGCTGATCCAGTCTTTCAAGGCCAAGGCTTGGGCAATCTTGCAATCAACAACAGCTGTTCTGGTCGCAGCGCTATTGCCTGTATCGCGAACGACAACGGCCTTGTCCATTTCCTCAGCCACCGCAAGCACGGATCCGGTTTCGCTCAGACGACGCAGAATCCGAAGAGCTTCGCGTTCAAATTCCTCTTCCTTGGCAGTCTCATCGAACGTTTCCAAAGAACTGCGGACGTCGCCCAGTGTCGAAAAATGCGTTTCAGCCAAAGATTGCAGGGCGGCATCCACCAACGGATCGTCGCGACGCATTTCGATGCGCCGAATTTGCCTGAGGATCGTTGACGCATGGCATCCTGCTGACCGAGCGATATCGCGTATCGATCGGCCGGTTTCGGTATGAGCAAGGTATCTTTGCCCCCCCTCTGGAACCCACGCCGGAATGGAGAAAGCCATGTTGTTTTCCATAATTATTTGCCCTCATCGACAAAACAAACTGCCACTTTTCGCCCTCGGATTGCGGGTTAACCAAATCTAACTAGAGGTCCATTCGTTACTCGTTCGTTAACCACACAAGGCAAGAACCAGATTTGATTCAAAAAGATAAACAGTCGTGAAACCATCGTTCGGAGAGACTCTGGCACAGGCAACACCCGCTTAGGTTGTGCAACAAAGTCCACACGTTTCTTCAAGAAAAGGGATACACAACATGCAGGACCTGATGACGATGATCACAACCCTTCGCCGCCCTCGTATGCTGGCGCGGGCGGCAAAATTTGGGGCGCGGGATTACAATCGGGACCGTCATCTACAACGCATTATGGGATACGGTTCGCTGCCCAGTTCAGGTCCTGCGCTGCTGCGATTGATGGAGATGGAAAAAGAGGTAAATGAACAGCGAAAAGAAGATGATGCCGCATATTCACTGGTGCGGCATCTGGATTTGCTTATTGCGCTGTTGGGTGAGGCGCAGCTGTATCAGGCCAGCCGCGCCTCGATTTTTCAATAATCAGGCGAACGCGTCCGGCATGGAGGCCTTCTTTTCGGTGATATAGGCTTCCAGCGCCGCAGCAATGTCGGGATCCATCTGCGGTTGCTGATAGTTGGCCAGCAAATGCTCGACCCGTGTGGTGGCCAAAGCCCGCGTATCACGCGCACCTTCTTCCTGCCAGGTTTCATACGGCTTGTAATCCAGCACTTCGGATTTCCAGAACGATTCCTTGAAGTTGGCCTGCGTGTGCGAACATCCGAGATAATGCCCGCCGGGTCCGACTTCGCGGATCGCATCCATGGCCTGTGCATTCTCGTCATACGCCACGCCTTTGGCCAACCCGTGCAGAACACCAAGCTGATCAGCATCCATGACGAATTTCTCGAAATCGGCGACCAAACCGCCCTCCAGCCAGCCGCAGGAGTGCAACATGAAGTTCACACCGGACATCAGACCCATGTTCAGCGAGTTTGCGGTCTCATAAGCCGCCTGCGCGTCCGGCAGTTTCGAACCGCAGAACGATCCCGACGAACGGAACGGCAGGTTCAGGCGACGCGCCAACTGGCCAGCCCCATAAGTAATATGCGAAGCTTCAGGCGTGCCAAATGTCGGCGCGCCCGAATTCATATCAATGGATGTCACCATGGCCCCGAAGATTGCCGGTGCGCCCGGGCGAATGATCTGGCTATAGGCGACACCTGCCAGAACCTCGGCCAGAACCTGTGTCAAAGTCCCGGTGACGGACACCGGCGACATCGCACCACCAACAATAAAGGGTGAGATGATACACGCCTGATTGTTGCGCGCATAGACTTCCAGCGAGCCCATCATCACATCGTCGAACGTCATCGGCGAGTTGATGTTGGTCAGTGAGGTCATCACCGTGTTTTCCTGAACGAACTCCTTCCCGAACAGGATTTCGCACATCTCGACCGAATCCTGCGCCCGGCTGGGATCAGTGACCGAGCCCATGAAGGGCTTGTCTGACAGCGTCATATGCGCCTTCAGCATGTCCAGATGGCGTTTGTTCACCGGAATGTCGGTCGGTTCGCAGATCGTACCGCCCGAATGGTGCAACCACTTGGACATGTAGGCCAGTTTCACGAACTTGTTGAAATCGTCCATGGTCGCATACCGGCGGCCACCTTGCGCATCGCGCACAAACGGAGGTCCGTAGACGGGTGCCAAAACCATGTTGCGGCCACCGATGACCACCGATTTCTCGGGGTTGCGGGCGTGCTGAGTAAATTCGCTGGGGGCGGTTTTGATCAACTCACGCGCAAGGCCACGCGGGATACGGACACGTTCACCATCAATATCCGCACCGGCATCACGCCAGCGCTCCAGCGCGGCGGGGTTGTCAACGAAGTTGACGCCGATTTCTTCCAACACGGTTTCCGCGTTGTTTTCAATGATCTCAAGTGCCTCTTCGTTGAGAACCTCGAAATTCGGAATGTTCCGTTCAATGTATTTCGCGGTCTCGATACGAACTGCGGTACGCTCGGCACGGCGGGCGGCGCCACCGCCACCTCTCGCCCTGCGCCGGGTGTTTGCCTCTGCCATGAGAAAATCCCGTCTGGTTGTTTAGGTTGAAGCTTGTGATACAGCTTTACCAGATCACAAGCATCGGGATTGCGGCGCTCTGGGGGGAAAAGCGACATTGGCACCCTGCTGCGCGGTAAACACCCCCAAAGCGGCTCAGGCTTCCGAAACACTATCCCACTCGATGCTTTCGATACTCGGCTCCAGCATAAGCGGCGCAACCACCTTGTGCTGAAGTTCCTCGTGGTGGTCTTCCATCGAAACCAGAACTGCAATTGTTTGCGAACCGTCCGCACTGTCTCCTTTTTCGAACCCAACAATTCGAATGTCATTTTGGGCCAACGCCTTCAGAACCGCGACACGCGCATCGGCCTGCGTTTCTTCCTTGCATTGCAGCAGGATCTTGAACTCTTGCGTCAACGGAACCCCGGCACGCGTTGTACGTTTGAGCCATTTCACCAGTGGCCTGAGACCCAGATTCACAAAAATGACAAAGCCCGTCATCATCAAGGCGAACAACCAAGCCCCCGTCCCCGCCATCATTCCGACCGCTGCCGAACACCACAAGGTTGCGGCCGTATTCAACCCGTGGATTGTGAAACCGTGACGAAAAATGATTCCAGCCCCCAAAAACCCGATGCCGGACACTACCTGTGCCGCCACACGAGTTGGGCTGACTTCGTCAGGAAACAACGCAGAGAACACAACAAAGGCCGCAGCACTCAAAGCCACCAACGCATTTGTTCGCAAGCCTGCCATCCTCTGTCGGACTTGCCGCTCGGACCCGATCAGCGCCCCGCAAAACAACGCCAGCGCCAGATTCAACGCAGCAACTTCTATGGAAATCGGCAATTCATATTCCTTATCCAGACGAATCCAGGCTTGGATTCCATCGGGTTGTCATATTTTTGTTACAAAACTTTTACAATTGGCTTTTTCTTGAGACCTGAAAATCCCAAGGAATTGGATGTCGCCCTTGCGAAATGACCGGGCTTGCCCTAAGGCGCAGGCATGACCCAGACATCCCACGACCGCCTTCTGATCATCGACTTCGGCAGCCAGGTGACGCAGCTTATTGCCCGCCGCCTGCGCGAGCTGAATGTCTATTGCGAAATCCACCCTTACCAGAATGTCACGATGGACTTCGTGCGGGAAATGGCCCCGCGCGCCGTGATCTTCTCGGGTGGTCCCGACAGCGTGACACGCGAAGGGTCGCCCCGTGTGCCGCAAGAGATTTTCGACTTAGGCGTACCAATTCTGGGCATCTGCTATGGCCAGCAAGTGATGATGCATCAACTGGGCGGCAAGGTCGAAAGCGGCCATGGCACCGCCGAGTTCGGACGCGCCTTTGTCACCCCTGAAAGCACTTTGGATATTCTGGACGGCTGGTTCACCGATGGGGATGAGCAGGTCTGGATGAGCCACGGCGATCACGTCAGTGAAATCGCACCCGGGTTCGAAGTGTTCGGCACTTCTCCGAACGCGCCTTTTGCCATCACGGCAGATGCATCGCGGCACTTTTATGCGGTGCAATTCCACCCAGAGGTCCACCACACGCCCAAAGGCGCAAAGCTGTACGAGAACTTCGTCAAGCTGGCGGGCTTCAAAGGCGACTGGACCATGGGTGCCTATCGCGAAGAGATGATCCGCAAGATCCGCGAACAGGTTGGCGACAAAAAGGTCATCTGCGGCCTGTCCGGCGGCGTCGACAGCTCGGTCGCGGCGATCCTGATTCACGAAGCCATCGGGGATCAGCTGACATGCGTCTTTGTGGACCACGGGTTGCTGCGCAAGAACGAGGCCGAAGAGGTCGTGGGCATGTTCCGCGACAACTACAACATTCAACTGATCCATGCGGATGAAACTGAGCTTTTCCTGGGCGAACTCGAAGGTCAGAGCGACCCTGAAACCAAGCGCAAGATCATCGGCAAGCTGTTCATCGACGTGTTCCAGAAACATGCCGATACCATCGATGGGGCCGAATTCCTGGCGCAGGGCACGCTGTATCCTGATGTGATCGAGTCGGTGTCGTTTTCGGGCGGTCCGTCCGTTACCATCAAGTCACACCACAATGTGGGCGGCCTTCCGGAAAAGATGGGCCTGAAACTGGTCGAGCCGCTGCGTGAGCTGTTCAAGGACGAGGTCCGCGCATTGGGCCGCGAACTTGGCCTGCCGCAGAGTTTTATCGGCCGCCACCCCTTCCCCGGGCCGGGTCTGGCAATCCGCTGCCCCGGCGAGATCACCCGCAAAAAGCTGGAGATTCTACGCGAAGCTGATGCCATCTATATCGACCAGATTCGCAGGCATGGCTTGTATGACGAAATCTGGCAGGCGTTTGTCGCCATCCTGCCTGTCCGCACCGTGGGCGTCATGGGTGACGGTCGCACCTATGACTATGCCTGTGCGCTGCGGGCTGTCACCTCAGTCGACGGTATGACTGCTGATTACTATCCGTTCAGCCACGAGTTCCTGGGCGAAACCGCCACGCGGATCATCAACGAGGTCAAGGGCATCAACCGGTGCACCTATGACATCACATCGAAACCACCCGGGACGATCGAGTGGGAATGATAGGCGAACTCAGCGCAGAGGTAAGCGTTTGAACGCACAAAGCGTTGTGTGCGTTCAAACCGGTTCCACGGAAATTCTCTGATACGAACTTGCATCTGTTCACTCATCGGCGTTTGAATGGCTGGATAAATTCAGCCGTCTTTTCTAATGCTTGGCTTTGCACTCATTCGCATGTTTAGCCTCGCGACCAAAACTGGGTGCATATAAATGAGCCATGGGCAGGGACACGTCCTAAAGGCAGCACTTTGGATGACCGGTGCCATCGCCTCGTTCACATCGATGGCCGTCGCCGGGCGCGAGTTGAGCGTGACGCACGACACGTTTGAGATCATGATGTACCGCAGCATCGTTGGCTTCTGTGTTGTTGTGGGTGTTCTGACCATCACAGGCAAATGGGCGCAGGTTTCAACGGAACGTCTGGGGCTGCACGCCTTACGAAATACGTTGCATTTTGCTGGGCAAAACCTGTGGTTCTATGCGGTTGCAGTCGCCCCTTTGGCACAAGTTTTTGCGCTGGAATTTACGCAACCTCTATGGGTGATCCTGCTGTCGCCTCTGTTTCTGAAAGAACGCCTGACCAGCCTGAAGATCATGGCCGCGCTGATCGGGTTTGCAGGCGTTCTGATCGTCACCCGCCCGGGTTCGGTCCCGCTCAGCCCCGGCCTTGTCACCGCTGCGATGGCCGCGATTTTCTTCGCATTTACAATGATCACCACGAAAAAGCTCACACGCTTTGCAAGCATTGGGTGCATCGTTTTCTGGCTGACCGCCATGCAGGCGGTTTTGGGGGCGGTGGCGGCCGGGTATGACGGGCAAATTGCATTGCCGAACGCAAGCACCGCCCCCTATCTAATTCTTGTTGGGCTGGCCGGATTGCTGGCCCATTTCTGCATCACCAATGCCTTGGCCATTGCCCCGGCAACCGTCGTGGTCCCGTTCGACTTTGCCCGCCTTCCCACAATCGCGGTCGTTGGGCTGATCCTGTACCACGAGCCCATTGATCAATGGGTTCTGATCGGCGCCGCAGTCATCTTTTCCGGGATCTTCCTGAATATCTGGTCTGAAAACCGTAGCGGTTCGGCAACAGTTTGAAACAGGTGTCACGACAAGTAACGCTCCGTCACCAGTTGACCTTAAAGTAACCAAATAGAAAGTATCGTGCAGGATACAACGGGCAGGCGATCACGAAAGTCAAACTTAACGCCATGAAACCCGCGTATGACCTACAGGGAGGACAAAATGAAAAAAACACTACTCACTACCTGCGCGCTGTGCGTTGGGGCTGCAGCAGCCCATGCAGGTGGTCTTGATCGAAGCGGGCAAGGCATCAATCTGATTTTCGAAGAAGGCTCTGCCGTGCAGTTTCGTCTGGGTTACACCAACCCAAGTGTGACCGGCACCATGCCTGCGCTTGCTGGTCCGAATATCGGTCAACCTCAAGACTCGGGCGAAGTGGCCAACGACTTTTTCACACCGCATTTGGGTTTCAAAACGTCACTGACCGAACAACTTGATTTCGCCATCATGTATGATCAGCCCTTTGGCGCTGACATCCAGTATGCAAACACCTATCCCCTTTCGATCAACCCAATTCCAGGTGGTCGGACAGACACTCTGCGGGCAAAGGCGGATACGGATGCCATCACGGCATTGCTGCGCTACAAGTTTGATGGTGGTTTCAGTGCAATTGGTGGTATTCGCGCACAGCGTGTGAAGGCGTCTGTCACTGTGCCTCTTGCCGCAGGTTACCAAGTTGACTCGAATGCTGACACTGCATTCGGCTACGTTGTTGGTGTCGCATGGGAAAAGCCCGAGATCGCGGCACGCGTCTCACTGACCTACAATTCGAAGATCAGCCACGATCTTTCGCAAACGGAATCTCTGAACCCTCCGCCGATCCCGCCGATCCCTCCGGGAACTGTGGCCACGTTCAATACAAACAGTGAAATCGAGACTCCGCAGTCGATCAACCTGGATTTCCAGACAGGCGTCGCGCCCAAAACTCTGGTGTTCGGTTCTATCCGTTGGGTCGACTGGACGCAGCTTGTCTACAACCCACCAAACTATCCGCCGACCAGCAACCTGGTTGATTATGACGAAGCCACTTTCACCTACTCGCTGGGTTTGGGGTATCAGTTCTCGGAAGAGTTTTCTGGTGCTGTAACACTGGGCTACGAGTCATCCCAAGGTACCCCGGTTTCGAACCTCGGTCCGACAGACGGGTTCTGGAGTATCGGTCTGGGTGGCACCTACTCGCTTGAGAACGCCAAGATTTCCGGTGGTGTGCGTTACACAGATATCGGAGACGCAACGGCAGACGGCGCCTTTGGGCAAACTGCCACCTTCTCAGGCAACAGCGCCTGGAGTGTTGGTTTCCAGATCACCTACGCTCTGAACTGATCGTAGCTTCTAAACGACATGCCAAAGCCCCGCTCAACCAGCGGGGCTTTTTCGCAAGAACCGGGTCGCAGTTTCAGTTTTTGGATGAGACAGTGACGCCATGAATGCACAAAAACGTCTATCACCCCGTGCCTGGGCTGAATTGCTTCTGCTTGGCATCATCTGGGGTGCGTCCTTTGTCTCGATAAGAATCGCACTGGATACGATTCCAGTCATGACATCTGTGCTGCATCGCACTTTCTGGGCCATGCTTGTGCTTTGGCTCATCGTCTGGCTCCAGGGGCACCAAGTGCCGCGTGCGCCCAAGGTTTGGGGGGCATTTCTGATCATGGGGCTGCTCAACAACGTGATCCCCTTCAGTCTGATGGCCTGGGGGCAGCTGTACATCGACACCGGCCTGACCGCGATCCTGAACGCTGCCACCGCCGTGTTTGGCGTGCTGGTTGCAGCATTGCTTTTTCACGATGAGCGCCTGACAAAACCCCGATTGCTTGGCGTATGTCTTGGTTTTACCGGCGTCACAGTTGCCATCGGCGTGCAAAATTTCGCAGGGTTCAGCCTGCAAAGCACAGCGCAGCTTGCCGTTCTGGCTGGAACAGTTTCCTACGCTTTCGCAGCCGCATGGGCGCGGTATGCGTTGTCCGACCTTCCACCCATCGTTGCCGCTGCGGGCATGTTGACCGGGTCGACCTTTCTGGTCCTGCCTCTGACACTAATGATCGACGGTTGGCCAACTCTTGCGTTGCCTGCAATCACCTGGGCCGCCATTGGCTATTACGCTATTGTGGCAACAGCCGGGGCATATCTGCTGTATTATCGCGTCTTGGCTATGGCGGGCAGCGGCAACCTGATGCTGGTGACTTTGGTGATTCCCCCGGTTGCCATCGTTCTGGGGGCAGTGTTGCGCGGTGAAACCCTCGCTCCCAATGCCTATTTCGGCTTTGCCATTCTTGCCACGGGTCTATTCGTTCTCAATCGCTCTGCCCGTCGCGATTGACGCCGCCCGTTGCCCGATTTAGCAAAGGCAAAAAGGGACAGCTCACCATGATCTATACCGCTGCCGAAGACTGGCGCACCGCCCGCCGCAAGAAAGTGCTGTTCTTTGGCATGTCAGGTCTGGGCAAGACATATGTGTCGAACATCCTGAGGGATTCGGGGAACTGGTTCCACTATTCGATCGATTACCGGATCGGCACGCGTTACATGGGTGAATACATCACCGACAACGCCAAAGCCGAGGCTATGAAGGTTCCGTTTCTGCGCGACTTGTTGTTGTCGGATTCGATCTATATCGGCTCAAATATATCATTCGCAAACCTGACCCCGGTTGCCGCCTATCTGGGCAAACCCGGCAACCCGGCTCTTGGTGGGTTGGAAATGCCCGAATACCGTCGCAGACAGGAACAGTTCCGCCTGGCCGAGATCCACGCCCTTTTGGACACCGAGTACTTTGTCGACCGCGCAGAGCGTTTGTATGAGTACCCGCACTTTATCTGTGATACGGGTGGTTCGATCTGCGAATGGGTCGACCCGGAGGATCCCAAAGATCAGATCCTGTCGGAACTATCCCGTCAAACCCTGATGATCTGGCTGAAGGGGGATGAGGGTCATACTGCCGAATTGGTGCGACGGTTCGATAAAGCGCCCAAACCAATGTCTTACCAGGCAGAATTTCTGACCCGCGCCTGGGCGGAATACCTGGATCAAAAAGGGTGCGCCGAATCGGATGTGAACCCCGATGATTTTGTCCGCTGGACCTATGCACAGGCTCTGGCGCACCGTCAGCCGCGCTATGAGGCGATGGCCGAAAACTGGGGCGTGACGATTGCAGCAGATGACATCGGCAAGATCCGCGACGCAGCTGATTTCGATGAGTTGATCGAACGCACCCTTGAGACCAAACGCAAGAACGCCTAACTAGCAGTTTTCCTTACTCTCTTCGAAGTCTGACACATGCCCATAAAAATCCCATCAGATCTTCCTGCTTTTGACGTCCTGACCAAAGAGGGCGTCATGGTCATGGACGAAGATCAGGCCATGCGTCAGGACATCCGTCCTTTGCGCATCGGAATGCTGAATCTGATGCCCAAGAAAATCCAGACGGAAAACCAATTCGCCCGCCTGATTGGTGCGACCCCACTGCAGATCGACCTATCCCTAATCCGCATGACGGAACACCGCACCAAAAACACTGCGGCCGAGCACATGTCTGAGTTCTACCACCCCTTTCAGGAGGTCAAGGACCAGAAATTTGACGGTCTGATCATTACAGGCGCACCGATCGAGCATCTGGAATTTGGCGACGTCACCTATTGGGACGAGATCAGCGAGATCTTCGAGTGGACCCAGACGAATGTTCATTCGACCTTTGGCGTCTGCTGGGGCGGAATGGCGATGATCAACCATTTCCACGGCGTGCGCAAACACATGCTGGATGCAAAAGCCTTTGGCTGTTTCCGCCACCGCAATCTGAACCCGGCCTCACCGTTTTTACGCGGATTCTCGGATGACTGCGTGATCCCGGTCAGTCGATGGACAGAGATGAAACAAAATGAAATCGACGGTGCCCCCGGTTTGAACACTCTATTGGGCAGCGACGACGTCGGGCCCTGCCTGGTCGAAGATCCCGACCACCGCGCGCTCTATATCTTCAACCATTTCGAATATGACAGCGATACGCTGAAGCAGGAGTATGACCGGGATGTTGCCAATGGCGCGCCGATCAACGTGCCTATCAACTATTACCCGGATGATGATCCTTCACGGACGCCGCAGAACCGGTGGCGCAGCCATGCGCACCTGCTGTATGGTAACTGGATCAACGAGATCTATCAGTCCACACCTTTTGATATGAGCAAAATTGGCAAGTAAAGCGTTGATATCCATTGGCCTTATCGTTCTGGGCCTGGCCGTGCTGACCGCTTGGCGCAGCGCCAGGAACGAGGCGATGGCAGAGGCAGCCTTTCCGCCCGAAGGTCAGATTCTTGATGTTGATGGCATCGCCGTACACACCGTTGTCATGGGAGAAGGCCCAGATGTCGTTCTGATCCACGGATCCAGCGGGAATGCACGTGACATGACCTTTGCCCTGGCCCCCATTCTGGCACAGAACTTTCGGGTTATCGTGTTTGACCGTCCCGGCTTGGGCTATTCGGAAAGCTTCAACCCCGACGGTGAAACCATCATCGAACAGGCGGATATTCTGCAACGTGCAGCGGCTCAGCTTGGGGCCGAAAAGCCCATCGTAGCAGGCCAGAGTTACGGTGGCTCGGTCTCGCTCGCGTGGGCTGTCACGCGGCCCGAAAGCATCTCGGCCCTGGTTTTGATCGCCCCCGCAGCCATCCCGTGGAAAACACCATTGGATGGGTTTAACCGGCTGGCCTCAACCACCGCAGGCAATGCGCTGGCCCTGCCACTGATCAGCTCGTTCGTACCCAACTGGTATGTCACGCAAGCGCTGGACAAAGTGTTTGCGCCACAAACTGCGCCCAAGGGTTACGCCGAACACTTCGGTCCCGGGCTGACGATCCGGCAGGGATCGATGCACGCAAACGCCAAGCAACGCGCCAACCTGTTGGATGAAATCACCCACCTACAGCCCAGATATGGCGAGATTTCCGTACCGACGGAAATCATTCACGGAACCGCTGACGACACGGTTGGTCTTGAATGGCATTCAGAACGCCTGATCGACCAGATCCCCGGGGCTGAACTTGTTGAATTGCCTGGGATCGGTCACATGCCACAGGTGGTTGCCGCCCCCGAAGTTGCCGCCGCGATAGATCGGGCAGCACAGCGCGCGGGTTTGCGTTAGTCCGGGCTCTAATCCATAGTAAGATATGGATTTTATCGCGAGGTGACATATGGCCCGGTCCGAAAAAGGTTCAATCGAGAGATATTATCAAAAGGACGCCCCCAAGGCGGTGCAGGAAGAGATCAAGAAATCGGGAAAAGGGGATATTCTGAACACCTCTTACCCCTATCGCGAAAAAATGAAGTCCAAGGACTATGACGCTCAGATGGAGCTGCTCCAGATCGAGCTGGTCAAGATGCAGTCCTGGGTGAAGGAGACTGGCCAACGGGTGGCTATCATCTTTGAAGGCCGCGATGCTGCCGGAAAAGGCGGCACTATCAAGCGGTTCCGCGAAAACCTGAACCCGCGCGGCGCGCGCAACGTTGCGCTTGCCAAGCCTTCGGACGCCGAACGCAGCCAATGGTACTTTCAACGCTATGTCGCCCACCTGCCCACCGCTGGGGAAATCGTGTTTTTTGACCGTAGCTGGTACAACCGGGGTGTTGTCGAGAACGTATTCGGCTTTTGTACTCAGGAAGAACGTGAGCGTTTTTTCCGCCAAGTTCTGCCGCTGGAAATGGGTCTGGTGAATGACGGCATTCAACTTTTCAAATTCTGGCTCAATGTCGGGCGTGCTGAACAACTGAACCGCTTTTTGGCGCGTGAAACGGACCCGCTCAAACAGTGGAAGCTCAGCCCGATTGATGTGGCGGGGTTAAACAAGTGGGATGAGTACACACAGTCGATCTCGGAAACGCTGACCAGATCGCACACTGATGCGTGTCCCTGGACGATTGTGCGCTCGGACGACAAGAAACGCGCGCGTCTTGCTGCCATCCGAACGGTGCTGCACGCGTTGGACTATGGTGAGAAAGACAAAAAGAGCATTGGCAAAATTGACCCGAAGATTTGCGGTGGCCCGGATATTTGGGATGCATAACCCCGTGTTTCATCGCAGTCGTGTGGCTACAAAGGTTGGACGGTCGCGCATGTTTGCTCTATCTCGTTGTTTTTTCAACACTGCATCAAGACAGCTGAGGCCGGGATGACGAAACGCGGGTATCACCATGGGAACCTGAAACAGGCTTTGGTCGAGGCCGCTTTGTCTCTGATCGAAGAAAAGGGTCCGACCGGTTTCACACTGTCCGAGGCCGCCAAAACCGCCGGAGTGACGCCCGCCGCCGTGTATCGCCATTTTCAGGGGCGCGAGGATCTGATTGCCGAAGCCGCACGGCAAGGGTTCGAGATGTTCGCGGACCTGATGCAATATGCCTATGACAAGGGGCAACCCTCGGCCCTGGCTGCTTTTGAAGCAACCGGACGCGCCTATCTGGCCTTTGCCCGCAAGAACCCCGGCCATTACATCGCTATGTTCGAAAGTGGGATTTCGTTAAACCGAACGACCGAGCTTTCGCTGGCGGCAAATCGCGCCAAATCGGTTCTTGAAAAAGCGGCGGCGGATCTGTCCCAACATATCCCGCCAGAAAAACGGCCGCCCGCCTCTATGTTCAGTGCTCATATCTGGGCGATGAGCCACGGTGTCGTTGAACTGTTCGCCCGCAACACCGGCGCAACTTCACCTTTCCCTCCTGAAGAATTGTTGGAAAGCGGGATTGGCATTTACCTGCGCGGCCTGGGTCTCATTCCGCAAGACGACTGAAACGGGTCAGAGCGACCGGCTGCCCTGTGGCATACTCAGGCCCGAGGTCACATTGATCAGGTCCATCTCGCCCATACCCTTGATTTCGACTGCCCCAAGATCCGAAACTTGAAATTCGTCGATCAGGGCGTACTTCATCTCTTCCGGGGCCACGATGTTCATGGGGTTGGCAAAGACCTGCAAGCGGGAAGCAATATTCACAGCCGGACCAAAAACGTCATAGACATATTTCTGAATACCGACGACCGATCCGACCGCAGCCCCCATCCCCAGACCGATCCGAGCCTGCCATTTATGCGGATGGCTTTCGTTCCGACGCTCCAGATAACGCAGGAACCGCACGGCGCAATGCGCCACGGCGGTGGCGTGATCCGGGGTCGGGTCTGGCATACCAGACACCGCCAGGTAGGCGTCGCCAATTGTCTTGATCCGCTCGCAACCGAATTGCTCGACGATGCGGTCAAAGGCCGTGAATATATCGTTCAGCTCACTCAGGGTCACGGTCGGGTCGGTTTTGGCGGCAAAATCCGTGAACCCGACAAAATCCAGCATCACCACCGAAACTTGCTGATATAGCTGAGGCGTCACGACGCCGAACGTCTTGAACTCTTCATAGACGGCCCGCGGCATCAGGTTCAGCAACAGGCGCTCGACCCTCTCCTTTTCACGCTCAAGCTCTCGGGTGTTGCGTTCGACCATGGTGGAATAGCTGTCGATCATGCTTTCCAACTCGCGAATGCGCGTGATGTTCTGACATTCGACAATCAGCACCTGATCAGACAAACCATTAGCCAACGAAACTGCCACCGCAAAGATCAACGTCCGGCGCTTTGGCTTGATCTGAAGCTCGACAGAGTACCTCAGGCCCGATTGTTTGACATCTTCCAGCTCTTTGGGGTCGAGACTTGGTAGGATATCTTTGAGTGTATTGCCCTCTTCCGGGGTCCCGAACCATTCTGCGAAGGGTCCGTTGTGGAACACAAACTCCAGATCCGAGGCGCGGACCACTGCGACACCAACACCGATCGCCCGCAACAATTGCTCATTGATTGCCAAAATGCTCATGCCGCAGTCCGGACGACGATGATGGACCGTTTTCCTTCGATTGCTGCCAGTGCTGTTTTGACGTCACCGTCCGACATGCCATGGGCGCTCAACGCTTCACCGAACAATTCGGCCATAACGTCAAATTCATCGTGTGAGATGTTCAGATGTCGGTGAACGGCTTCGATCCTGTCGTCGTTGAATGAAGCAGGCCCTCCGATCAAAGAGGATACAAACTTCGTCTGATGGTCAATCAAACGGGGCATATCGATGTCTTCAAAGTAATGGCCGATTTCATCAGACTCCAATGCCATTTCATAGAAAGTCATCACGACACGGCTGATCGTTTTGAAGCCGCCATACTTTTCATAAAGTGTCTGTGTCACACGAGTACCCGCGCGTTACTGATCAATAACACTGCAAGTCTATATCAAATTGACATTATTGTTAATGTTTATGATTTGCGTTGTTTGACCCGTGGGAAAACAGTGTTGTTTTGAAGGGCTGCGGCCCTGGGTCTATGCGCGTTTGAAATTTCAGAGTGTTAGCAAAGATTAAGAAACAGGCATTCCCGCCTTGCTTTTACAGTCGACCTGCCCGCCCCGTTTTCAACGCTGGTTCCGCCGTGCGACATAAGCAAATCAACCCGACCAATATCTTGGCGGGGCCAGCTTTCACCATGTCAGGGAAAATTAGTGGCGGAGAGACAGGGATTCGAACCCTGGAGACGGTTTCCCGCCTACACACTTTCCAGGCGTGCGCCTTCGACCACTCGGCCACCTCTCCGTGCCGGCGATATTTGGACCAATGTCATTGGATTTGCAAGGCCTCAATTCGGCGAAATCCGTAGAATAATTCAAATAACTCCGGTCAACAATTTTCAACGAAAATCACCGAATGCATTCCACTGACTAAGACCTCAGACCTCATCACCTGCGTCAGGGTCTAAATCCGTTTCGGTCAGGTCCACCGGTTTCTTTGCGGTCTCACGCTGCTGGGCATCCAAGGGTTCAGAATCGACCTGCCCTGACTCGCCGGAGGTTTGGAGAGCTTCAGGATTACGCAACCAGATGTCACGCTGAGCAAAGGGAATCTCGATGCCTGCCTCTGAGAACCTGCGGTTGATCTCATGGTTCATGTCAGATTTCACTGACAGAACCCAGTTTACGTCTCGCAGGATTGCACGGATTTCGAAGTCCAGGGAATCCGCACCAAACCCCTGAAACACCACACTGGGCGCAGGGTTCGCCAGGACCATCGGGTGACTGTTGGCAATCTCGCCCAAGATAGTTTCGACCAGCCGCGTATCAGTCCCATAGGCGACACCCACCGGCACAATCACACGGCCAATCGTGTTGCCGCGTGTATAGTTGGTGACAACCCCGCTGATCAGGTCCGAGTTCGGAACGATCACATCGGTCCTGTCAAAGGTCTCGATCCGGGTCGAGCGGACCGAGATGTCGCGCACATACCCCATCATACCGTTCACATCGATCCAGTCCCCTTTGGAAATGGGGCGTTCCACCAAAAGGATGATGCCAGATACGAAGTTGGACACGATGGTTTGCAGACCAAAGCCGATACCGACCGACAAGGCACCTGCGACAATCGCAAGCGACGACAAGTCAAACCCGGCCACCATGATTGCCACAAGAGCAGCGAGAAAAATGCCGACATACCCCGAACCTGCGACGATCGCGTTTTGCCCACCTGGGTCAATGCTGGTCTTCGGCAATAGCGAGTTGCGCAATCCGCTTTGCAGCAACCGTGTCAGCGCGTAACCGATTGCGAAGACAGCAACAAAGGTCAGGAAGTTGGTTGGTGAGATCGTGACACCACCGATGTCGAAACCAAGCAGCAAGCGCGACCACGCTTCAAGCAGATCGGTTTCGCGCGCACCCCAGTAAATCGCCAGAATAGGCAGCGCCACGATGGCCATTGCAAAACCGACGAGCACCGCAAAAAGAGACTCCCGCGCTGCATCCCCCTGCCCGGTAATCCACCCGTAAATCTGGCTGATGAATCTTTGCAGGATGACCAACGCCCCGATGAGCACCAGAGTCTTCACTGTGGGAAACACGACTGCTTCGGCCGCATTGGTGTACCCGAAGATCGCTAAAACAGGAGACGCAATCCCTAACAGGAACAATGCCCGGCGCAAGAATTCAACCAATTGGCTGAAGCCTGCAGCGCGAGTTGATGCAGCTTGATCCGGCGGACCGTCAGTTGTTCGGATCTGGCGTATCCGCAGCAACAACAAAGCTGTTGCGATAATGACCGGGAAACTGACAACGGCCCGGGTCGCGTCCGAGATGTTCTCGATCCGTTCGAACAGCAGTGCCATTTCGTGCAAAATCAGCATCAGGGCGAGCAGATCGATATACAGGCGCAGTTCCGTTATTTTTGCAGCAGACAGCCGTTTGAACCCCTGCGACGCGCCCATCACATATACCTGACGACCGATCCAGTCGTAGAATAAGATTATCCCTGCCCAATACGGAATGTTCTGCAGCAGCAGGCTTCCCCTCAAACCGGTAACGCCCGTAAGGCTAATCGCAGTAACTGCGGCCAAAACTCCAACCCAAGGCAACAGAATGCGCAAAAGCGAAATGACAAAAGACCAAACTCCAGTCCCGGATCCGCCCCACAGCCTGAGGAAATCACCCCCCTTTTCGGACCACCGTTTGCCAAAGATCAGCAGTACGGCTGAAATGGCCAGCAGTATGAAGATCGCCAGTCCGCGATCACGGATTTGCTCGCGTACAACATCTGAACGAAAGTTGGTGATCGTTTCATTTACCAGGCTCTGGACTGCTTCTTTTACATCCACCCATGCCGGACCCCAATACGCGGGGTTTATCGGTGACGGACCCTGTTCAAAGAATTCCTTCGTCTGCCGTGCACGAAGGATCTGATCTATTTCGCTGATCAGCCCGTTGGCGCGGCTGTACGCCTCTTCCGATATGATGCGGGGCACACGCAGACTGTTGAGCTGCTTTTCAAGATGTGCGCGTAGCTTGGCGATATCTTCAGGCTCGGTCGCGTCCCCTTCGGGTTTGGGACCAAGAGCCTTGATTTGACTTTCCAACGTTGAGATACGTTCGGTATTGGCGCCTCTTGCTCGGTTAAAGTCATCTCTGTAACCGTTTATTTCCGAACGCAAATTTTCCAGGGCCGCATCAGAGGCCCGATTTGCCTCGATCACGGATTCAGCGCGGTCCGCTGTTTTCAGCCAGTCCTGATAGTACTCACTTTGCCGGTCTGTCAGCTGCGCATCCGCGCCGCTTGCAAACCCGACGAGACACAGGAAAAGAAGGGTCAGAAACAGGCGGACCTGCGCCAGCATTATACGTCCTCGAACACGCCGGGAATGCTGCGTGGTGCCTCGGTCATCCAATCCGGAACCGGAAGTTCTTTTTCACGCAGGAAGTCCGGGTTGAACAGTTTCGACTGATACCGAGTTCCATAGTCGCACAAGATCGTCACGATGGTATGGCCCGGCCCCATCTCCTTGGCCAGACGGACGGCACCGGCCAAGTTGATTGCCGTCGAACCACCCATGACCAGCCCCTCTTCGCGTAGCAGATCAAAGATATACGGCAATGCCTCGTTGTCGGTGATCTGATAGGTGTGATCCGGAGCGAACCCTTCAAGGTTCTTGGTGATCCGCACCTGCCCGATACCTTCGGCAATCGATCCGCCTTCCATCGCGATTTCGCCAGTGGTGTAATAGGAGTACAGGCCAGCGCCCATCGGATCGGCCAGACCGATTTTAACACCCTTGGGCTGCAGTGCTTCGGCAACCCCAGCCAACGTACCACCGGACCCGACTGCACAGATAAATCCGTCGACCTTGCCGCCTGTCTGTTCCCAGATTTCGGGACCCGTGGTTTCCACATGGGCCTGACGATTCGCCACATTGTCGAACTGATTGGCCCAGATCGCGCCATTGGGTTCCGTTTTGGCCAGTTCCTCGGCAAGACGGCGGGAATAGTGCACAAAGTTATTGGGGTTGCGATACGGGGCCGCGGGCACCTGCACCAATTGGGCGCCGGCCAGCCTCAGCATATCCTTTTTCTCTTCCGATTGGGTTTCCGGGATCACGATCACCGTTTTGAACCCCATCGACGCGCCCACCAGTGCCAGGCCGATACCGGTGTTTCCGGCCGTACCTTCAACGATGGTTCCACCGGGTTTCAGATCCCCCCGCGCAATAGCATCACGGATGATGAAAAGGGCTGCACGGTCTTTCACGGACTGACCGGGATTCATGAATTCGGCTTTGCCAAGAATTTCGCAGCCGGTCTCTTCACTGATGCGGCGCAGCCGGATCAACGGTGTTTTCCCTACTGCGTCAGCAAGATCTCGTGCAATGCGCATGATGGCCCCTTGTCGTTTGGTATCCCCGAAGATTTACAGCCGCACCGCCGCGACCACAAGCGCGATAGTCACGCACGCAATCGATCCCGGTGGCGCGCCAGCCAATAGGCCAGAGCGACCAGTTGCACATCCTTGAAAAGATGGCGATCGGTCATGTCGATGAACTGATCAAACGGCAAAATCTGACTGCGGATGTCTTCTCCTTCGGTGTCGAGACCGCCGTTTGTGGTTGTGTGGGTCAAATCCCCCAATCCTACGTAGAGATACATGAACCCCGAGGACGACCCGCTTGAGGAATAAGCACCGCTTACATATTCCAGCCGGTCAAATTGCACCCCGGCCTCTTCCATAGCTTCGCGATGGGCCGCCTGCTCGGGCGTTTCGCCCGGATCGATCATGCCGGCCACTGCCTCCCACAGCCAGGGCTCGGGGTCGTCGATCAAAAAGGCTGGCGGTCTGAATTGTTCAACCAAAAGAACAGTGTCGCGTATGGGGTCGTAAGGCAGAACGGATACGGCACTGCCCTGCATCAGGCCGGACCGATGCAAGATCGGTCCCATGGAGCCGTCATGCTGACGGTGCTGAAGGTCGATCTCTTCCATCCCGAAATAGTTGACATAAGCCCGCTCATGCCGATGCACGATTACGTCTTTGCCTGTATCCCTTGGATCGCCTGTACGCCGTTTCCGAGCCAGAATCTTGGCCCAGGCCCGAGTTTGAAACGGACGGACGTTACCCAGCATGGTCTGAGCGTCAACCTTGCCGTAATACGCCATCTCTTCTTCCGCAGCCAACGCCGTGATCTCGCCCAATTTGTCCGCCCAAGCCTGCAAGGACCACAGACCCGTCGGCTGCCAGGTACCGGGGGCGGGAAAGAAAACCTGTGCTTGTGCCTCTGATCCGTCTTGCAGAACGATTGCCATCGGAGACAGATCATAGTCAAACGCCCCCTCGTAAAAGGCCAAGCGGGCCAAATCCTCGGGTGATAAGCCCTGAACGAACACACCTTGCGCATTGCTTCCCCGAGAGGACTGGATCATCGGAAAGTCCTGCCCGTGCACCGCGTGAACGGCATGATCAGGAAGACTGGCAGGTTGAACGGAAATCTCTTGCACAGGGCGGCCCAGAACGCGTTCCAGCAACGGCAGATACCGCAGCGTTCCATAGAAGAACAAATCAGGCAATTTCAAACTCTCTTATGAAGGTCCTGGATCAGCGCCATTTGCGATGAGCCTGCTCAGTCGACAAACCAGAAACGACGGCCCCAATGGCAAATGCCACCAGAATTTCGGGTGTAATCAGCAGTTTGCCATACTCGATACCGATCTTGAAAATGGCCATGACCGCTTCAAATGGGCCACCGTATCTGTTGCGCATGGCTAGACGGAACATCTCGTAACACCCTTGAACAAACAGCGCCCAAAAGACCAACGAAGCAACGCCAGTCAGACCGTTATTGATCCCCGACGCCCAGCCACGCCCGGCACGCTTACCCATGATTTTCCAACCGCAAATTGCCCCGAGCCCCATGTTGACGAAAGTGAAGTAGCCATAGTCCTTACCCTCTTCACCGTTTTCGATGATCATGCCGGAAACGATAAAGGCCAGCACAATAAGGCAAAAAGCGGCAACAAGACGCGAGGCAGTCGGCATGTAACGTTCCGTTGGTTAGTTCGGTTTTGTTATGGTGATCTGTGTCACATCACAATTGCTTGTGTCAAAGGCCGCACCACATGCGGTCAAATAATAATTCCACATGCGGCGAAAACGCTCATCAAAGCCCATGTCGGCGATCTGGTCCCATTTGGCGTTGAACGTCTCGTACCAGCGGCGCAGCGTCAGGTCATAACTTTTGCCAAACTCTTTCGATTTCACGACGCTCAACCCGGCCTGGTGGATTTGCTGCCTCAAGACCGTTGGTGACGGCAACATCCCACCCGGAAAGATATATTTTTGAATGAAATCTACACTGTTTTTATAGTAATCCCATCGATGATCACCGACGGTGATGATCTGCAAGGTCGCTTGCGCACCGGGCTTTAACCTCTCGCGCACCGTTTCGAAATAGACTGGCCAGTATCGCTCGCCTACAGCCTCAAACATCTCGATCGAAGCGATACCGTCATACACGCCGCGCTCGTCGCGGTAGTCCTGAAGCTTGAATTCAACGTGATCCGTTAACCCTGCTTTTTCAATGCGTTCCTTGGCGTATTTAAACTGCTCTTGGCTGATTGTCAGACATGTCACGCGCAGGCCGCGTTCCTTAGCAGCGTATTCCGCAAACCCGCCCCAGCCGCAGCCGATCTCAAGAATGTGGTCGCCCGGCTTGGCCCCCATCTCATCCACAAGGCTTGCGTATTTCGCAGTCTGCGCCTTTTCCAGACTTTCCTGCCCAGATTCGAAAATCGCGCTGGAATACGTCATCGTATCATCCAGCCAAAGGCCATAAAATTCATTTCCCAGATCATAGTGATACGAGATATTTTTCTTCGCCTGTGCCCGGTTGTTGCGGTGCAGCCAGAACCGAAGTCGTTCATAAGCTTGCACAAGCAACTTGCCGGTGAACCCGTCATACACAGTCTCGGACCCTAGATGCACGAGGTCCATGAACGAACGCAGGTCGGGCGTGCTCCAGTGGCCATCCAGATAGGCATCGGAAAAGCCCAATTCACCCTCTCGGATCAGGCGCGCAAAAACATCGCCATCATGGATATTGATTTGAGCAACCGGCCCCGGCTTGGACCCTTCGGCACGGAATGTGCGCCCATCGGGCAAAGTGATATCAAGACGCCCGTACTCCATTTGGGTCAGCATCTTGAAGACTTGCGCAAAATACCTGGGCAGGTCTTTCTGCCCTTCAGTTGTCGTCAGGATCATCCGCTCTCCCCTTTGCGGTGTGGGATTAAGGCTAGGCCGCGATTTTGTTTCTGGCAAGTTTTCAGTTCCTTAGTGGGATTTTCGGCTTTCATATGCGCTCAGGGCTCGGGTTCGACCCTCGGGCAATGCAACTATGGGCATGGGATAGATTGCGTCCGGTCTCAGGTGCCAGCACCGAGGGACCGCATCGAAATAAGAAAGGGCTGTGTCGCTGGGGTTTCTCTGACCCTCGGCCACCCATCGCCTTTGATATGCACCGTTCGGATCAAACTTTTCGGCCTGGGTTTGAGGGTTAAAGATCCGAAAGAACGGTGCCGCGTCCGGGCCGGATCCCGCCACCCATTGCCACCCCATCGCGTTGCAGGCCGGGTCCCAGTCGATCAGGCAGTCCTCGAACCACTGCATTCCGATTTTCCAGTGTGTCATCAGATGTTTGGTCAGATAGCTGGACACAATCATCCGCGCCCGGTTGTGCATCCGGCCTGTCACATACATCTGGCGCAACCCGGCATCGACCACCGGGATACCGGTTCTGGCCTGTGTCCAGGCAACAACGTCGGGATGGTCGGGGTCCGTATTCCACGGAAAGCTATCCCATTCCGGCTTCCAATTGTCAGAGACCAGACGTGGCGTGTGATACATCAGATGATAGGCAAACTCACGCCATACGAGTTGACGCAGAAAAGCCTCGGTGCTTGATGCCCCCAACAAAGCAGCCTGATGAACCCGATGCCAAACCGTGCGCGGGCCTATCTCGCCCAGCGACAAGTATTCGGACAGGTTCGACGTTCCGTCATGATCCAGCCGGTCGCGATGGTTGGAATACTGCGAAATGCGGTCCAGAAACGCGTCCAGATGATCGTGGGCGGCTTGCTCGCCAGGTTGAACATAGGGGCGCAGGACAGCCGCGCCTCTGTTCAGTGCACGTCCCAATTGCCACGCGCGCAGGTCCTCTGTACCCGGCCATGAAGCGGGTGATGGCAATCGTTTCACCGCCGCAACAGGAGCGGGAACGTCCCGCCCCTGAACGGCCCGCCACATCGGAGTGTAGACGCGAAATGGTTGACCAGCTTTGGTGGCGACTTCCCACGGCTCAAAGAGCAAATGCCCGGCAAAGGACTTCGCTTCAACAGCTTGCTCGTTCAGAGCGGTCTTGATTTCCGTATCGCGTGCGATCGAGACCGGATCATAGGATCGCGACCAGTAGACTGCGTTTGCACCCGTCTCAGCGACCAGCTGTTGCAATTGAACCAGCGCATCCCCGCTTCGCAGGACCAAAAAGCTGCCCAACCGAGCCAAGGTTTCGGACAGCGCTTCCAATCCCAGCCCCAAACGCCATTTTGGTGCCGCCCCCAGCCGTTCCACAAGTTCATCGCGAATGAACACTGGTACAACCGGGCGGCCACTCTCTGCCGCTGCTGCCAATGCTGGATGGTCCGACAGGCGTAAATCCCGTCGGAACCACATTATGATCGGAGTGTGCTCGTCTTCCATTTCCGCCCCGAGGTTTTCTTCGTTTTACGAAGGCTCGGGGATAATGGATCACAAAACGCGTTCAAGTGCGTCCAAAAGCTGATCAATTTCCTGTTGCGACGTGTAATGTGTGAAGCTGACCCGCAACACACCCTGCGTCGGATCGACACCCATGGCCTGCAACGGACGCACGGCGTAAAAGTCGCTCCCGCTTGCCATGACACCATACTTGGCCAGCTCTGCGGCGACGGGTTCGGCAGGGCGGTTTAAAGACAGGGCAACCGTGGGCGCACGTCTGGTGGCATCTGACGGTCCAATCAGACGCACGGCGTTGCGATCCTTGACCGCATCCAATACGGGCTGCAGCAAAGACACTTCTTGCGTACGCATCAGATCATGCACAAACGCACCTTGCGAGACCGCATCAGCCTCTGGCCCACCGTGATGGGCACAAAGCTGTTCAAAGTAATCCACCATGCCTGCGCAGGCAGCAATCTGCGCGTGATCCGGACCAGCCGGGGTAAAGCGCTTGTACAGCACGTCACCATTGAAATAATGCGCCTGATTGGGCAGCAACTCTCCCAATGCGCGGCGAATGACCATGCAGCCTTGATGTGGGCCATAGGTTTTATAGGCCGAAAACAAATAGATATCCGGCCCCAGATCGCCAACATTCGGGAAACCATGGGGGGCATAGGACACGCCGTCTACACATACAAATGCACCTGCCGCGTGGGCGATGGCTGTAATTTCCGTCACCGGATTGATCTCACCAACTACGTTTGAACAATGCGGGAAACAGACCAGACGCACCTTTTCGTCCAGAATGTTCTCGAGATCCTGTAGGTTCAGAGAACCACTTTCGGGATCGATCTGCCATTCCCGTATTTCAATCCCTGCCTCGGCCAAGCGGCGCCACGGGCCGGAATTGGCCTCATGATCCTGATTGGTCACGACAATGGCTTCGCCGGGCGTCATCCATTGCCGGAACGCCTGCGCCAGAACATAGGTGTTTTGCGTGGTCGAAGGACCAAAACTCAGCTCATCGGTGTCGACCCCCAGGAGTGCAGCCATGCGCGCACGCGCCTCGTCCATTTCCGCGCCACCCAGACGGCTGGCCTCGTACGGGGCATAGGGCTGAACCTTGCGCTGGGTGTAGAACCGCGTCAGTCGGTCGATCACCGGTTTGCACGTATAAGACCCACCCGCGTTTTCAAAAAACGCCTGACCTTGCAAGCTTGGTTCGCAAAAGGCCGGGAATTGTGCCCGAACGAAATCTGTATCCAGAGAACTCATGCCTCATGTCTCCTTTGTTTTGCAGTCAGATCAATGAGATGCCCGCACATGTTTCCGGACCTCTCAGAAATCATGGCAGGTCTTCCAGCCCAACCTTTGATTGTGCCGAAAGACGACAAACCACAGGGCAGCTCTTTGGTCAAAAAAAGAGCACCGACACTTAGACAGGCACGTCCATGACCGTCAAGTCACGGCAAAAAGAAAACCCCGACGAAAAGCCGGGGTTTTGTAGGGTCGTTAACGTCTGCTTTAGCCCTGAACTTTGGTGTAGGTCCCCTCACCTGCCAGAATCCCACGGAAACCGCCTGGCTCATCCAGCCCGAAGACGATCAGAGGCAGATTGTTATCCCGCGCCAGCGCAATGGCCGAGGCATCCATCACGCGCAGTCGCTTGGCCAATACGTCGTCGTACGTGACGGTGTCATAGCGCACAGCGTCTGCGTGTTCTTTTGGGTCCTTGTCGTAAACGCCATCAACACCATTCTTGCCCATGAAGATTGCCTCGCACGCCATTTCATTGGCGCGCAGGGTGGCTGCGGTGTCGGTGGTAAAATAAGGGTTTCCGGTTCCGGCCGCAAAAATACAAACCCGTTTTTTCTCAAGATGTCGTACGGCTCGACGACGGATATACGGCTCGCACACCTCATCCATACGAATGGCCGAGATCACACGGGTGAAAACCCCGTTCTCTTCCAGTGCCGATTGCATTCCCAGCGCGTTCATCACAGTGGCCAACATGCCCATGTAATCCGCCGTGGTCCGCTCCATGCCCTGAGCCGAGCCGCTCAGGCCCCGGAAAATGTTGCCGCCTCCGATGACCATGCAGATCTCAACACCCAGATCGTGAACCGATTTCACCTCTTGCGCGATGCGCTGAACGGTTGGTGGGTGCAGGCCGAATCCCTGATCCCCCATCAAAGCCTCGCCCGAGATTTTTAACATGACCCTGTTATACTTGGCTTTTGGGGTTTCTGTGGTTTCTGACGAAGGGGAAAGGGTCATGTTGCGCTCCGGGCTGGCACGGGGTTAATTTCCGGCGCAAAATGAAGCAAAAGCTCCGCAGGTTCAATGCGGTTGGTAAGGATCGAGGCAACCGCATATGGCACAGCAATCAACAGAGCAGTTTTTTCGACAGTTACCCAATATCCCCGACCACAAACCGGTTCTGATTGCAGGGCCGACCGCATCGGGAAAATCAGCTCTGGCGCTAGAGATCGCCGAACGGTTCGGCGGAGTGATCGTCAACGCGGACGCCAGCCAGATTTATGATTGCTGGCGGATCATTTCAGCCCGACCATCCGCTGAGGAGGAAGCCCGCGCACCGCATCTTCTTTATGGTCACATCGCATATGATCAGGAGTATTCGGCTGGTCACTGGCTGCGCGAGGTGGTTCCCTTGCTGACCGGCGATCAGCGCCCGATCATCGTGGGCGGCACCGGTTTGTATTTTACGGCGCTGACCGAAGGCATGGCACAGATTCCCGCCACACCACAGGGCATACGCGCCGAGGCAGACCTTCTGTCACATCAAGAGCTTATGGCCGGGGTCGACAATGAAACGCTGGCGGGGCTGGACACAAACAACCGGGCTCGTGTGCAGCGTGCTTGGGAAGTGCAACGCGCCACAGGGCGCAGCCTTTTGTCTTGGCAGGCAGACACTCCACCGCCGGTTCTGGACCTGAGTGACACAGTGCCGATTGTGTTTGACGTTGACAAGACGTGGCTTTTGGACCGGATTGAACGCAGGTTTGACCAGATGCTGGATAGGGGCGCCATCGAGGAAGTGCAGGCCATGCAAAATCGCTTTGACCTCACCTTACCCGCCTGCAAGGCCATCGGTGTACCGGAGCTTATGGCCTATCTGAACGGCTCCATGACTTTGGACCAAGCGCGCGAGCGAGCGACGATTTCGACACGACAATTTGCGAAACGCCAGCGCACTTGGTTTCGGGCGCGAATGAAAACATGGAATCACGTTGATTTCTCAAGATGATACCCCAAATTTTCGAAACGATCCGGGTGAGACGGTAAACAAGTCTTAGATACTTAACAAAACTTAATGAAACTCTGTGGTTTGCCTTAACAAAAGAAGAAAAGAATTGGGGATCTCAGCACCTCTCTGGGCCGCTTGATGAAGGTCAACCCACGCCCTCAACTTCGCGAGAATGTCGTTTTTGTACTTCGAATGACGATTTCGAACATTGACCTAGGCCAAAATCTGGTGCCGAATAACGACATGGGGATGTACAGAGTCCAAAAACCAAAAACCTTCACTCTGGCGACCGTGAAAAACCGGGCCGCGTAGAGCCATAAATCAATCAACAAAATCAATGTCACAGGGAGACATCCATGACGAATAACGTATCCACCGAAGACAAGGTGCACTGGGCGGCCGAGATGCACGCTCAGGAATACCGCGACGGCAAGCTGAGCCGGCGGGAATTCATGACGCGCGCGACCGGTCTTGGGGTTACAGCTGCCGTGGCTTACAGCATGATCGGCTTGCCGACACCTGCAGTGGCCCAGGCGGCAAAGCAAGAAGGCGGCACGCTGCGTGTGCAGCAGGAAGTGCGCGCCCTCAAAGACCCCAGAACCTATGACTGGTCGCAGATCGCGAACGTAACGCGCGGCACGCTGGAATATCTGGTCGAGTACAACTCGGACGGTTCATTCCGCGGCATGCTGTTGGAAGGCTGGGAAGTCAACGACGACGCGACTGTCTACACTCTGAATGTCCGTCCGGGCGTCAAGTGGAACAATGGCGATGACTTCACGGCCGACGACGTTGCCCGCAACATCGCACGCTGGTGTGACAAAACCTCGGAAACCAACTCGATGGCGGGACGCTTTGCGACGCTGATCGACGCAGATTCGGGTCAGGCAGGCGAAGGTGTCATCGAAGTAGTTGACGCAACCACGGTCAAGCTGAACCTGCCCAAGCCTGATATTACGCTTATCCCGGGCATGGCCGACTATCCCGGCGCGATTGTTCACAGCTCGTTCAGCGAGACTGATCTGCTGAACAACGTGGGTACAGGCCCTTATCTGATGGATGAACTTGAGGTTGGCGTAAAAGCCGTTTTGGTTCGCAACCCGGATCACACCTGGTGGGGTGATGAAGTGTACGGCCGCCCTGCCCTGGATCGTATCGAGTATATCGACTACGGCACGGATCCGTCCGCCTGGCTGGCAGCGCTGGAATCTGATGAAGTCGACATGCTTTATGAATCGGTGGGTGAATTCATCGACGTGATGGATGGTCTTGGCTATGCGAAGTCCGAAGTTGTGACTGCCGCAACCATCGTTATTCGTCCGAACCAGCTGGCCGAATTCGACGGTCAGAAGCCTTATGCAGACAAGCGTGTCCGTCAGGCAATTCAGATGGCAGTCGACAACGCCGTTTGTCTGGAACTGGGCTATGGCGGTCGTGGCGCCCCTGCGGAAAACCACCATGTGGCTCCGCTGCACCCGGAATATGCAGAGCTGCCCCCGCAAAAGGTCGACCCCGCAGCTGCCAAGGCGCTGATGGACGAGGCCGGGTTCGGTGATTTCGAACACGAGATCATCTCGATCGACGATGACTGGCGCCGCAACACCACCGACGCGGTGGCTGCGCAGCTGCGCGATGCCGGAATCAAGGTCAAGCGGACGGTTCTGCCGGGCAACACCTTCTGGAACGACTGGGCGAAATATCCGTTCAGCTCGACCAACTGGAACCCACGCCCGCTGGGTGTTCAGATCTGGGCGCTTGCCTATCGTTCGGGTGAAGCCTGGAATGAGTTCGGCTATGCAAGCCCCGAGTTTGACGCCATTCTGGAAGAGGCGCTTGCCATTGCTGACGCGGACGGGCGTCGCGAAGTCATGGCACGTGGCGAAGCACTGCTGCAGGAAGATGGGGTCACTATTCAGCCCTATTGGCGTTCGCTCTATCGTCACATGAAAGAGGGTCTTGTCGGCACCGACATGCACGTGACCTTCGAACACCACCACTACAAGTGGGGCTGGGCTGCCTAAGCTCTGTCAAAGACCCACAAGGGGCGCCTGATACGGGCGCCCCTTTCCAGCCGCAGACTTGCCGACGCGGGGTCGGACGTCCGAGGCCAGAAAATGGTCCAAAGATCTGCGGAATACCTGAACAACAGGGGCCAACATGGGACTATTCATCCTACGACGGTTCGGAGTCATGCTGCTTACAGCATTATGTCTGACATTCGTCGTCTTTTTCCTGACCAATCTATACCCGAACCTTGAAAAGCTTGCGAAAACGCAGGGCAACCAGCGGATGTCAGACGAGCAAGTCGAAGCCTGGTTGGACAATCGCGGTTATCTTCAGCCAACACTTGTAAAATACGGCCAATGGCTGGGCGTGATGCCCGGCTTCCAGAAAACACTGGACGATGGCCAGTTTGTGGGTACGTGTACAAGACCCGGTTCAACGGCAGAGGACACGGCGAGATACTGCGGTGTTCTTCAGGGCGATTGGGGATACTCGACCGTATTCAAGGACGAAGTCGGAACCATTGTTAGCAAGCGACTGGGCAACACGGGCTACCTGATGTTTTGGGTTCTGGTCCTGATGGTGCCATCCGCGCTGATCGTTGGTGTTCTGGCCGGGATGCGCGAGGGATCGGCACTGGATCGGTCTCTGTCCACATTCTCGATCATCACGACGGCAACACCGGAATACGTGTCCGGCGTTATCTTCATCGCCATTTTCACCTCATCCACTGTTGGATTGAAGTGGTTCAAAGGAACCGCGACGCAAGCGATGGAGAACCCGACATTCGAGAACTTCTTCCTGCCGGTTCTGACCATTGCGCTTTATGGTATGGGCTATATTGCCCGCATGACCCGCGCCTCGATGACCGAGGTGATGACGGCGCAGTACATCCGAACCGCACGCCTGAAGGGTGTGTCATTCCCGAACATCGTCATGAAGCACGCGCTACGCAACGCACTGATCGCGCCGTTTACCGTCATCATGCTGCAGTTCCCATGGCTGCTGAATGGCGTGGTGATCGTTGAAACCCTGTTCAACTACAAGGGTTTCGGCTGGGCGCTTGTACAGGCGGCGGGTAACAACGACATCCAGCTTCTGCTGGCGATCTCGGTCGTGTCGGTCTTTGTGGTTCTGATAACGCAGCTGATCTCGGATATCGGCTATGTTTACCTCAACCCACGCATCCGCATTTCATAAGAGGAGGGTGAGATTATGGAACCACTTACTTGGACCGGCTCTATTGCCTTCCTGAACCCATTGCTGATGATCGCACTGGCGGTGCTGATCCTGTCGATCTTGATCTGGACCATTGCCAGTATCTTCCTGCCCGAAGAGCAGATTGTCGTGAATTCGGATGGATCCGTCAGTTCGAGCGGCGGAGTCCGCGGCCTGATCCAACTTGTGCTGAACTACAGTTTCCTGGCCAGTGTTGGATTGGCTGTGGCCTATCTGGTGCTGGGCGTCCTGATGGGAACCAGCGCCGGCATTGTTGGGGCAATTTCCCAACAGTTCATGCCGGTATGGGTCGCGCTGATCATCATGTTCGCCATGTCCATCGCCTTTAAGCGGCGGTTGGGACTATACGGCAAACTGTATGACAGCCCCATTGGCATGATCGGTTTTGGCCTTGTGATGTTTTGGGTCTTCACCGGTATCTTCGGCGCGCTTGATCTGATCGTTACCCATGACCCACTTGTACAGATCTCTGGCATGAAGAACAAAGTGCCCGGAACACCTTTGCCGAACCTGGAGGACGGACAATACGCCTGGTACCTTCTGGGCGGAGACAACCTGGCTCGTGACGTCTTTAGCCGGATGATCAAGGGGGCCTGGGTCGTGGTGCAGATCGCCCCATTGGCGACGATGTTCGCCTTCATGGTCGGCATCACCTTGGGCTTGCCTGCCGGATACTACGGAGGTCGTCTGGACACATTCCTGTCGTTCCTCGCGAACCTGATCCTCGCCTTCCCTGTGATCTTGCTGTTCTATCTGCTGGTGACACCGGAAATCGTGGCGACCGGAGTACCCAACTATATGGCGGCGGTGCTGTTCGTGTTCCCGATTCTGTTCATCGGAGTGCTGCTGAATTCGCGCTATTACACACGCCCGAATTTCCGCACACCGCTGCTGATCGGTGTTCTGGGCGTGGCGATTTGGCTGTATTTGTCGCTGATCTCGACCGGTGGTTACGTCATCAATACCGACGCCTACCGGATCTGGGGCCTGCCAACATATCTGGATCTGTTCGATATCCCCGGCGGCATTCTGGTGGTCTTCGTCTCGGTGGTCTTCGTGAACTCGCCCACGGTTTTCCGTATTGTGCGCGGGCTGGCATTGGACATCAAAACACGCGACTACGTGGCTGCGGCCCAGACCCGTGGCGAGGGTCCCTGGTACATCATGCTGTGGGAAATCCTGCCCAATGCCCGTGGTCCGCTGATCGTCGATTTCTGTCTGCGCATTGGTTACACAACCATCCTGCTGGGAACCTTGGGTTTCTTCGGGCTGGGCCTTCCACCTGAAAGCCCGGATTGGGGTTCGACGATCAACGAGGGGCGCAAGCTTCTGTCGATCTACCTGCACCCTGCCCTTCCGCCTGCCTTTGCACTGTTGTCGCTGGTTCTTGGTCTGAACCTGCTGGCGGACGGTCTTCGCGAAGAAAGCCTGAAGGACTGACGTGATCGAGGCCGGGGGCTCTGCCCCCGGACCCCCGGGATATTTTCAGCCAGATGAAGGGGATCCCCGCATTTGGTGAGGAGTGAACAAGATGAGCAAAATGGCGGATTATGACGGGCCAATTCTGGAGATCGACAAGCTGTCGATTTCGTTTTTCACCCGTCTGCGCGAAATTCCTGCCGTGATGGATTTCTCGGTCAGCGTACAGCCCGGCGAGGCGGTGGGGCTGGTTGGTGAATCCGGCTGCGGTAAATCAACCGTGGCGCTGGGCGTCATGCAAGACCTTGGCAAGAACGGTCGCGTCGTAGGCGGAACGATCAAGTTCAAGGGCCGCGATCTGGCGGAAATGTCGACCGAAGAACTACGTGACATTCGTGGAAACGAAATCGCGATGATCTATCAGGAGCCGATGGCATCGCTGAACCCGGCGATGAAGATCGGCAAGCAACTGATGGAAGTGCCGATGATCCACGAAGGTGTCAGCACGGAAGAAGCATATTCGCGGGCTTTGGAAGTTGTGACAGACGTTCGCCTGCCGGACCCCGAGCGAATGCTGAATTCCTTTCCGCATCAGCTTTCTGGTGGTCAGCAGCAGCGGATCGTGATTGCGATGGCGCTGATGTCGAAGCCGGCGTTGCTGATCCTGGATGAGCCAACAACAGCTTTGGACGTGACTGTTGAAGCTGCTGTGGTCGAACTGGTCAAGGATCTGGGCAAGAAATACGGCACTTCGATGCTGTTTATCTCGCACAATCTGGGTCTGGTCCTGGAAACCTGTGACCGGCTTTGTGTCATGTATTCCGGTGAGGCGGTCGAGCGTGGCTCGATCAAGGATGTGTTCGACGAGATGCAGCACCCCTATACGCAGGCGCTGTTCCGTTCGATCCCGCTGCCGGGGGCTGACAAGAACTCGCGTCCGCTGGTGGCGATCCCGGGGAATTTCCCCCTGCCCCATGAGCGGCCACCGGGCTGCAACTTTGGCCCGCGCTGCGATTATTTTGAAGAAGGTCGCTGCGACGCGAAAGACATCTTGATGGAGGCCGTGCCTGGGAATGACCGGCACCATACGCGCTGTCTGAAGTTTCAGGAGATCGACTGGAACGCGCCCATTACGTTGGCGGATCAGAAGGACAAGGGCGAGATCGGCCGCGTTGTTCTGAAGATGGACAACCTCAAGAAATATTATGAGGTTGCCGCGAACGCGCTGTTCGGTGGCGGCGAGAAGAAAGTTGTAAAGGCCAATGAGACGCTGAGCTTTGAGGCCCATGAGTCCGAGACGCTGGCCATCGTGGGTGAATCCGGCTGCGGCAAGTCCACCTTTGCCAAAGTTCTAATGGGGCTCGAAACTGCGACGGACGGGCAAATCCTGCTGGACAACCGCAATATCGAGCAGGTGCCCATTGAAGAACGGGATGCCAAGACGGTTGGCGAAGTTCAGATGGTGTTCCAGAACCCGTTTGACACGCTGAACCCGTCGATGACAGTCGGGCGTCAGATCATCCGTGCGCTTGAAATCTTCGGCGTCGGAAACTCTGAGGCGGAACGCAAGAAGCGGATGCTGGAACTGCTGGATCTGGTAAAACTGCCGCGCGCCTTTGCGGAACGGATGCCTCGCCAGCTGTCCGGTGGTCAGAAACAACGTGTGGGTATTGCCCGCGCCTTTGCCGGTGATGCGCGCATCGTTGTCGCAGATGAGCCGGTCTCGGCCTTGGATGTGTCGGTGCAGGCGGCCGTTACCGACCTGCTGATGGAGATTCAGCGTGAGCACAAAACGACGCTGCTGTTCATCAGTCACGACCTGTCCATCGTGCGCTACCTCAGCGACCGGGTCATGGTGATGTATCTGGGTCACGTGGTCGAACTGGGCACCACGGATCAGGTCTTTGCCCCGCCCTATCACCCCTATACCGAAGCCCTGCTGAGCGCCGTGCCCATTGCGGATACCTCGGTCGAGAAGCAACATATCGTTCTGGATGGCGATATCCCTTCGGCCATGAGCCCGCCGCCGGGCTGCCCGTTCCAGACCCGCTGCCGCTGGAAATCCGAAGTGCCGGATGGGCGTTGCGAGACGCATGTTCCGCCGGTGCAGACCCTTGCGGACGGTCATCAGGTGAAATGTCACCTGGCCGAAGACATTCTGGCGCGGATGGAGCCGGTGATCAAAGTCGCGGCGGAATAACCGCCAGATCAGACACAGAAAGGGCCGGTCACAGGCCGGCCCTTTCTTTTTTCGCCGCATTTTAGGGCGAGACAGGCGACGCTTGGGAGTAAGAATGTGAGTGCTGGCTCCCGTATTGTTCTCAGCCGGTCATGACGTTGTTGCCGAAATGCATGAACTCCTGGTTCATTCCGGAAATCTCTCCGGCTTCAAGTTGAAGACTGGCGCTGTCGAGCATCTTGTAGCTCTGTTGTCCCTTTACCCATTCATCTGCGGATTGCAGCGTGGTCAGCGTGTAAGACGTGACCTCGTTCAGGTAATGTGTGGGAATGATGACCTTGGGCTTCAGTTTGGCCACGATATCGTTGCCCTGGTCATAACTGAGGATATGTTCCGAACCATCCACCGGAAGGGTGAGGACATCGACCTGTCCGATCTCATCCCAGAACTCCTGTGGCGGGTTGTGGCGGTTGTCGCCCCAGATCAGCGTGCGGATTCCGCCGGTTTCAACCAGATAGACCACCATATCCATGTGGCCCACATTGTTCGGCGGGCAGGCTTCCACCCCGAACTCGGCGAGCGCGTTTGTCCAATCATACCAGCCCGGTGCAACACAGGCATGTTTGTCGGCAAACCCGGTGATCTTGAGATCGGCAAACTCAAAATTACCGACCATCCGGTCCAGAACCATCGTCGAGCTTGGGCGCTCAATTGCATCGTGATCAAAATGCGCATGCGTCGACAGGGTGATATCCACCGGGATCTGAGGGAATTCGTTGCGGAACCACAGACCCCACGCACCCGACGGATCATCGCGCCACGGGTCGAACAACACGGTTGCTCCGTTGGGGGATGTGATCTTGATGGCACAATGACCGTAGTAGTCGATGCCAACGGCCCCGGTGCTGGCCTGCCCGGTCGACGCCTGCAGGTCGATCACATGGTTGTTGTTCCCCGGCTGCAACCAGGCCTGAGACTGCGCCTCAGCCGGTTTCACACCCAGCACAGAAGCTGTCGCACCAACACCGGCAGCCCCTGCTGCCATGAAGAACGACCGACGAGACAACCCCGGAGCCAAATGATCCTTATCCCCCTTCAGGATGGTCGGTTTCAGATCTTTGCGATCCATTTAGTGTACCTCTCTGTTGGACGTGTGCGGTTTGCCCGCACCTCGTCACAGAGAGTAACAAGCCAAGCCATGTTGGCTCAGACCGGAAAATTAGGGGTGTAATATGGGGGCAATCCCCATATTCGGGCATCACGAAATCGAGAGTAAATGACTGCGCAGGTTCTGGTCGCGCCCTTCAAGACCCAGTTTTCGGCGGATATTGTTGCGATGAAAATCGATTGTCGAGGTCTCTCGCGACAGGGCCTTGGCGATGTCTTTGGTTGTCTTTCCAAACATGACCATCTGCGCGATTTCGATCTCTGTCGGGGTCATAACCGCAAATGCATCGGTCAGTTTGTCCGACAGGGAAGACGTGATCTCGTTCAGGTTTTTCTCAGCCAGTTCGAGGTAAACACTCTGCGACTCATCACCTGCAAACTGTGCTCGAACCTTATCCAGATATGGCAGCACCCGGCTACGCACCTGTTCGACAATTTCCGCGTCACGGCTCTTGCGATCATCTTCCAGACTGGACAGCAGCACGCGCAGCGCTGTGTTGGTTTCCCGCAATTCCCGCGTGCGATCCGAGACACGCGTTTCGAGCTGCGCCAGTGTTTCATTCAGTTTTTCTTCCAAAGCGCGGCGCAGATAAACCTCTTGCAACAAAGCCAAATCCGACTCGACCATGCGCGCAAACTGCGTCAGCCCTTCGCGAAACAGCAAAGCCCGACGGTTTTGCTTGCGATCCAGAACGCAGATTGTTCCGAACACCGATCCATCAGGCCATTTCAAAGGCAGACCGATGTAAAACGTCATCTCGTGTTCCAGATCGTCATTATCGGACCAGACCGGATCACAGGCGGCATCCTCGACCACCAGCTCTCCATCCCGCTGCAGAACACCCTGACAATAGAGCTTGGGATTCAGCTGGAAAGTCAATCCGACCGGATAGGGATTTTCGGGATGATCCGAGGTGATCAGAACCGCATGGTCAGGCGCATCGGTTTTCATGATCAGGCTTGCGGGCACATCTGCCAACTCGGCGACCAGATCTACTAGCTGCTGCCAGTTGGCCAGTGTTTCTTTGGGAATTTGAGGGTGGTCGACAGGCATGATGGGCCTCACCAGTTTCTAGGTGGTACCCTTTCAGGTTAGTTGGACAAGTCGCATGGAATCAAGAATTGGACGCTCTGCGTCGCAGCATCCGGGCTTACCCGCCCCAGATGACCTTCACGTAGTTCTGGGTTTCCTTGTAGGGCGGAATGCCACCATGCTTTTCGACCGCTTTGGGACCTGCATTGTAAGCGGCCAGCGCCAGCGGCCACGATTTGAACTTGCGATACTGCCAGGACAAATATCTGGCCCCGCCTTCCAGGTTTTGCTTGGGATCATGCGGATTAACTCCCAGCAGTTCGGCCGTCTGAGGCATCAGCTGCGCCAATCCCAGTGCGCCTTTGTGAGATTTCGCCTGCGGGTTCCATCCGCTTTCCTGCTGCACAAGCCGCAGGAACAAATCTTCAGGGATATTGTGAAGCTGGGCCGCCTGCTTTGCCAAGTCCAAATATTGGCCACGATACTTCCCGGTATATCGCTTGCTGGTTTGCGCGCGGGATGCCTTGGGCTTCAGTCGTGCGGAATCGCGATACTGCGTTGCTGCGCGCGAATCCAGTACCTTGGATTGCTTCAGAAAAATATCCTTACGGCTTTTGGTGGACAAAGTTTGCGCCTGCGCAGGCGCGACAGCCAGCACAAGGCAGACAACAGAAAACCCAGCAACCCAAGAACGCATCAATGCCTATCCTGCTCGATAAGAAACCAATCGGAGTATAGGTATTCCCGCAAAAAATGAAAGCTTGGTAAAGACTACAGTAAGACTCTTGTTCAACAGTGTTGTATCAACTGTTTTCAACCACGATGCAGGCCGTATAGGGTCACGCAAACTCATTGCGCCAGATTCGGCGCATTTACGTCAGAACAGAACGAGGAATAACATGGCGGGTTCAGTCAACAAGGTCATTCTGGTCGGAAATCTGGGTCGTGATCCTGAAGTGCGGACATTCCAGAATGGCGGCAAGGTCTGCAATCTGCGCATTGCCACGTCAGAGAACTGGAAAGATCGCAACACGGGTGAACGCCGCGAACGCACGGAATGGCACTCGATCGCCATCTTCAACGAAGGTCTGGTCCGAGTAGCAGAGCAATACCTGCGCAAAGGGTCGAAGGTCTATCTCGAAGGGCAATTACAGACCCGCAAGTGGCAAGATCAGTCAGGTCAGGACCGCTATTCCACCGAAGTTGTATTGCAGGGCTTTGGCTCTACCCTTGTGATGCTGGATGCGCGCGGTGAAGGCGGTGGCGGCAGCGGCGGTGGTTATGGCGGTGGCCAGGCCGGTGGCGGCGGATACGGAGACCCTTACGGCGGTCCGTCCAGCTCTCCGGCGCCGGCATCGGGCGGAATCGACGACGACGAGATTCCGTTCTAATCAATACGGAGACATGACATGACATGGTCCTTCTCTCTCGGCCGGTTACTCGGGTCCGAACTGAGGGTCCATGTCACCTTCTTTCTGTTGTTGGCCTGGGTCGGCTTTGCAGCCTATTCCGCAGGTGGTCTGCCAGCCGCCATCGACAACCTTATTTTTGTTCTGGCGCTGTTTGCCTGCGTCGTTGCGCATGAATTTGGCCATGCTCTCATGGCTCGGCGCTATGGCATCAAAACCCCTGACATAACTCTGCTGCCCATCGGCGGGCTGGCCCGGCTGGAACGCATGCCGGAAAAACCGATGCAGGAGGTTTACGTCGCGCTTGCGGGTCCTGCGGTGAACATCGTCATCTGGATCGTACTCGTTGTCCTTGGCGCTGGGACGCCCTTTGAAACCTTTGCTCAGATCGACTCGCCTGGAACCGGGTTATTGGACAGGCTGGCCTATATCAACTTGCTGCTGGCCGCGTTCAATATGATCCCCGCCTTTCCCATGGATGGGGGACGGGTGTTCCGTGCCCTTCTGTGCCTGCGCATGGACAGGGTCAAAGCCACCCGAGTGGCGGCGATAGGCGGCCAGATCGTCGCCGTCGGGCTTGGTTTCCTTGGGCTCAGTTCGGCAAACCCCATTCTTGTCCTGATCGCGGTGTTTGTGTTCATTGCCGCCAACGCAGAAAGCCAGGATGTTGCATTGCGGTCCGCCGCCCGCCGCGTATTGGCCCGGGATGCGATGATCACCGAATTTCACGCTCTGTCCCCCAACGACACGCTGAGCACTGCAGCGCAAGCCGTCATTCATACGACACAGCACGAGTTTCCGGTTCTGGCCTCTGATCGTGCCCTTCTGGGTTTTGTGACCCGAAATCGCTTGTTCGCAGCTCTGGCCAACGATCAGCCCAGATCAACCGCTGCGCTTTCGGTGATGGATGCTGATATCCCGTCGGTCTCGCTGACCACCGGTCTTGAGGAGGTGTTGGAACACCTGCACAAAGGCGCACCAGCCATCGCGGTTACCACCCATGGCGGGCGCATGGTAGGCTATATCACCCGCGAAAACATCGGCGAACTGATGGTGATACAGGGCCGCTAGGGCCCCGGATCACGCCACTGCCAAAGCGTCTGACAAGACCGACAGAACCGCATCCTTTGGCACATCAGAGGTCACAAAAGCCTGACCGATGCCGCGCGCGAGAATGAACCGCAACTGCCCATCCACGACCTTCTTGTCCTGCCCCATAAGATCCACCAGCGCTTGGGCACTTGGAAGATCCCCCGGAATATCAGCAAGATCAATCTTCATCCCCATGGCCCGCAGATGCGCCCGCACCCGGCTTGGGTCTTCTTGTGAACACAACCCGAGACGCGAGGACAGTTCAAACGCAAGCGCACAGCCGATGGCGACGCCTTCACCATGCAGCAATCGGTCAGAATAACCCGTCGCCGCCTCAAGCGCGTGGCAGAACGTGTGCCCCAGATTCAACAAGGCACGATCGCCTTGTTCGGTTTCATCCCGCGCCACGATATCGGCTTTCATCTGCACAGAACGCGTGACAGCCCGCACGCGCGCCGCCATCTCTCCGGCGGACACGTTTGGTCCGTTTTCCTCAAGCCACTCAAAGAAATCCGCGTCGCCCAGTAGACCGTATTTCACGACCTCGCCATAGCCCGACAGAAAATCCCTCTGGGTCATAGTCCCAAGAACTGACGTGTCAGCCAGTACCAGCGAGGGTTGATGGAACGCCCCAATCAGGTTCTTGCCCTGAGGCGCATTGATCCCTGTTTTTCCCCCGACCGAGCTGTCGACCTGCGCCAGAAGCGATGTGGGGATCTGCACAAACCGGACCCCGCGGCGCAGAACAGCCGCAGCAAAACCTGCAAGGTCGCCAATGACCCCACCACCCAACGCCACGACCACATCCCGACGTTCGACTTTCTCTGCCAGCAGCCATTCAACCGCGCGTTCGAAATGTGGCCAGCTTTTGGTGGCTTCGCCGGCGGGCAACGCCAGCGCTGTCATCTCGACCCCTGCAGCGTTGAGCCCTGCGCGAAGTGCGTCCAGATGCAGGTCAGCCACGTTTTCATCGGTCAGGACGGCCACCTTGGGGCGCGACAACAGCGGGGAAATCCACTCACCCGCCCGCGCCAGAAGATCCGGCCCGATCTCAACATCATACGAACGGTCGCCCAGATCCACGTGTACTGTTTGATGCATTACTTCTGTTCCAAAACATCGGGGCGCGCCAGCAAAGCGACGACCACCCGGTCCACCATATTCTCGATCGAGGTATCGCCATCGGACTCGACCGTCAAATCCGCCTCGGCGTAAACCGGCACGCGCGCCTCGTAGAGGGCCTTTAACGTTGCATAAGGATCAGCGGTTCGAAGCAACGGGCGCGTATCCTTGCGGCGCACCCGGTTCCACAACACGTTCAGGTCAGCCCGAAGCCATACCGAGGCCCCCTGCTGGCTGATCGTTCGGCGGTTGTTCGGTTGCAGAAACGCCCCGCCACCGGTTGACAAGATACCATTCTTCTCTTCCAGCAAGCGTTCGATAACCTGCGCTTCCTTCACGCGAAAGAAAGGTTCGCCATCACGTTTGAAGATTTCCGGGATGGTCATGTTGGCGGCTGATTCGATCTCGGCATCGCTGTCCAGAAACGGAACGCCAAGGCGCGCCGCCAGGGCGCGGCCCACAGCGGTCTTACCAGCGCCCATCATCCCCACCAGAACCACGGTTTTGTGCAGTTCAAACCTGCCCTGTGCGTCCGAAATGTGGGTGTTATGCTTAATTTCGCTCATTTCAACGTGAATGACGTGATCTTAGGAAAAATGCCAGTTATAACTTGGCCAAAATCAAAAATTGAGGCAGCGTAAAGCCATGGGCCGTCTAATCAAGTTTCTGATATATGTTCTTTGCCTTGGGTTCATTGGGCTGGTGGCTTATGCCTATGTGGGTCCTTTCTTTGGCGCGGATTTTTCAGCACCCCAAAGTGAAATCCGCGAACCGGTCGTGCTGGATGTCGACTAAACAGGCGCTTTTTGTCGTCTTTCTAGCAGGGTCGGCACAGGCGCAGGCCCCTTTGTCGGCCATCGATTGGCTGTCGAATCCGCCTGAAAACCTACCCGGAACCGTTCTGCTGGAGCCACCTGTGGCTCAAAACGGTGCCTTGCCGGACATCGAGGTGACTTCGCTTGAGGCGTTGTCACAGCCGCTGGGTCTTGTGTCGTCCACCGTCACGGGCCTGCCGATCGACCTTTGGCAAAGCAGTGATCCCAGCCGTCTGGCAGAACTGATTTCCAAGATACCCGTTCGTGACAATCCCGCCATGCAGCGTTTGCTGTTCACGTTGCTCTTGTCAGAATCCCGCGCCCCGTCCGGGCCAGATGCGCAGGAGGTTCTGCTATTGGCCCGCCTGGATCGACTGATGCAGCTGGGCGCAGCAGACCCTGTACAATCACTCGTGCAATTGGCCGGTCCAACTGACACGCAAGAGCGTTTTCAACGCTGGTTCGACGCGACACTGTTGACCGGGGACGAAGATCGAAGTTGCACTGCCCTGATTGCACAACCTCATCTGTCGCAGAACTATGCAGCGCAGATATTCTGCAAAGCGCGTCGCGGGGATTGGGCGTCTGCGGCGCTGACACTTGAAGCCGCGCACGCGCTGGAACTTCTGTCGCCCGAAGACCTTGCAGTACTGGACCGTTTTCTGAGCCCCGAGCTTTATGAAGGTGCAGCCTATCTGCCGCAGCCTGAAGACCCCGACCCGCTGAGTTTCCGGCTATTCGAAGCCATCGGGGAACGCCTGCCGTCCGCCCCTCTGCCGCGCGCCTTTGCCAACGCAGATTTGCGGGACGTCGCGGGTTGGAAGGCCCAGATCGAAGCTGCCGAACGGTTGACACGGATCGGTGCATTGACGCCAAATCAGCTCTTGGGCCTTTACACCGAACGTGATCCTGCCGCATCCGGCGCGGTCTGGGACCGTGTCTCGGCCATCCAACGATTTGAAAGCGCACTGAACACGGGCAATGCCGAGGCCATCGGAAAGACACTGCCCATTGTCTGGCAACAGATGCGTAGCGTGGGCCTTGAAGTTCCCTTTGCGGAACTCTTCGTAGAACGCCTGTCGCAAGTTACCTTGCCCGTGACCGCCACTGAAATCCTGCGCTGGCGCATCCTCATGTTGTCCGAGATGTATGAACGTGCAGCCCTTGTTACGCCCGACAACTCGACCGACACATTGTTCCTTGCAGCGCTTGCGCAAGGCGATCCCGGACGGGCTGTATCCCCCTCACCCCGGGCAGATGCCATCGCGCAAGGATTTGAATGGTCGGCGCCTGTGCCCAGCGACATCGACGCGCTGTTGGCCAACGGTCAGCTGGGCGAGGCCATTTTGGAAGCGATGCAAATGTTTGCCCATGGAGCACGCGGCAATCTGGTCGATCTGACCGGCGCTATCGCAACCTTCCGAAAGGTGGGGTTGGAGGACACGGCCCGCCGCGCCGCCCTAACGCTTTTGATCCTGCAAGAGCGGTGATCATGGGCGGTCCGGCAACCAACGAACTCTGGATTTCGACTTTTCTGCAAGCGCAGGCGGCAGAGCTTGGAGCAGCGACAAACACGTTGCTGGCTTATGGGCGTGATCTGAAAGACCTTGCCGCGTGGATGGACCACAGGGCCACGGGATTTGAACACGCCGAACGCGATCAGATTGAAGCCTATCTGATCGATTGCGATGCGCAGGGCTTGTCCCGCTCCACCCGTGCACGACGCTTGTCGGCCATCAAGCAACTCTATCGATTTGCCTTCGAAGAAGGCTGGCGCGACGTGAACCCCGCCATTCAGATCAAAGGTCCGGGGCGACAGAAACGTCTTCCCAAGACGTTGGATGTCCCCGAGGTGGATCGCTTGCTTGAAGCCGCCCGGCAAACCGGGCGCACCAAAGCGGATCGGTTGCGCAACACCTGCATGATGGAGCTTCTTTACGCCACCGGAATGCGCGTGACCGAGCTTGTATCCCTACCCGTTTCCTCGGCGCGTGGCGATCCGCGTATGCTGCTGGTACTGGGCAAAGGTGGCAAGGAACGAATGGTGCCCCTGTCTCCACCCGCGCGCGAGGCATTGGCAGCTTGGCTGACCGTGCGGGATGAAGCCGAGGATCAGACCGTAGAGAAAGGCGGCCAACGTTCGCGCTTTCTGTTCCCGTCGCGCGGAAAATCGGGCCACCTGACGCGGCACAGGTTCTTTCTGCTGGTCAAGGAACTGGCCGTGCAAGGCGGTGTTTCGCCTGAAAAAGTCACGCCGCACACATTACGCCATGCCTTTGCCACGCATCTTCTGGCGAACGGCGCTGATCTGCGTTCGATCCAAACCTTGTTGGGTCATGCTGACATCGCCACGACCGAGATCTACACCCATGTTCTGGATGAACGCCTTGCGGAACTGGTGTTGCAGCATCACCCGCTGAGCAAGTACGCCAAGAAAGACGAGGGCTAAGCCCTTGATCCGGTGGGACCGTATCCCCATAACGGATGCAGAACTCTAAATCTCAAGGACCAATGGAACCCTCACCCTCTCTGATCGACAGCGCATTCTGGTTTACCTCTGGCGCGATCCTATTTTTGCTTGTCTTGTCCGGCTTCTTCTCGGGCTCGGAAACGGCGCTTACGGCCTCTTCGCGTGGAAAGCTCAGGGCGCAAGCCGACAAAGGATCACGCGGGGCAAAAAAGGCGCTTGAGATCACCGATGATAATGAACGTCTGATCGGATCGGTTCTTCTGGGCAACAACCTGGTCAACATCCTGGCGGCCTCGCTGGCGACTGCGTTGTTCACGCGCTTGTTCGGCGAAAGCGGCGTAGCCCTGGCGACGCTGGTCATGACCTTGCTGGTGTTGATCTTTGCCGAAGTGTTGCCCAAGACCTATGCGATTACCAATTCTGAAAAGGCTGCAGCTGCGGTAGCGCCAATCATCAGCGTGATTGTGACGGTGTTTTCCCCCATCGTGGCCGCGGTGCGTCTGCTGGTGCGCGGTGTCCTACGCCTCTTTGGCGTGCGGATCGACCCCGACAGCAACATCTTGGCCGTGCGCGAAGAAATCGCCGGAGCCCTGCAGCTTGGCCATTCCGAAGGTGTGGTCGAAAAAGAAGATCGTGATCGCATCTTGGGTGCACTGGATCTGGGTGAACGGACGGTGGAAGAAATCATGTTGCACCGCTCGAACATCGAGATGATCGACGCCAACGCCGCCGCCGAAGCAATCCTGAAGCAGTGTCTGCAAAGTCCGCACACGCGACTGCCTGTTTTTCGCGATGAGCCGGAAAACATCGTCGGGGTGGTTCACGCCAAAGACCTGTTTCGCGCCATGTATGCGCAAGCCGGCGGTCGAGGCGGCACCGACCGTCTGGCCAGCTTTGACATCGGCAAGGTAGCCAATGACCCCTATTTTGTGCCCGAAACCACCACTCTGGACGACCAGATGCGGGAATTCCTGCGAATGCACAGCCATTTTGCACTTGTGGTCGACGAATACGGTTCGCTGCGCGGCCTGATTACCCTGGAAGACATTCTGGAAGAGATCGTGGGCGAAATCGCCGATGAATTTGACATCGACGAAGAGGTGCCCGTCACCAGGACCGAAGATGGTCAGTACCTTGTCGAAGGCGCAATGACCATCCGCGACGCAAACCGGGCGCTGGATTGGTCACTGCCGGATGAAGAGGCCAACACCCTTGCCGGTCTGGTCATACACGAGGCGCAAATGATCCCGATCGTGGGTCAGGTGTTTTCCTTCCACGGCTTCCGGTTCGAGGTAACGGCCCGCGATGGGAATCGCATCACAGGCCTGAAAGTTCGGCCGCTTTAAACCGGACCAGATAGCAAAAACGACACCTTCTGTCGCGTAATTGACAGCACCTGGCATCTTTGCTTTGCACCGTCCCACAAACAGAGGGAGGTGCAGATGAAAAACACATGCCAAGTGGCCGTCATTGGTGGGGGTGTCGTCGGATGCTCGGTTCTGTATCACCTGACCAAGCTGGGCTGGTCGGATGTGATGCTGCTGGAACGTTCCGAACTGACCAGCGGGTCAACATGGCACGCGGCGGGCGGGTTTCACACACTGAATGGCGACACAAACATGGCAGCGCTGCAGGGCTATACCATTCGGCTGTATAAAGAGCTGGAAGAGATCACCGGCATGTCCTGCGGGTTGCACCATGTAGGCGGCGTGACCCTGGCCGACAATCAGGACCGTTTTGACATGCTGCTGGCCGAGCGTGCCAAGCACCGTTTCATGGGGCTGGAGACTGAAATCGTCGGGCCGGACGAGATCAAGAAGATTGCCCCGATCACCAATACGGACGGCATCATCGGCGCGCTCTATGATCCGTTGGACGGACATCTGGATCCCTCGGGCACCACACATGCCTATGCCAAAGCAGCCCGCATGGGCGGGGCAACAATCGAAACCCATTGCATGGTGCGTGAAACCAACCAACGCCCGGACGGGTCTTGGGATGTGATCACCGACAAGGGCACCATTCACGCCGAGCATATCGTGAATGCAGGTGGTCTTTGGGCGCGTGAGGTGGGCGCGATGGCCGGTGTCTATTTCCCTCTGCATCCGATGGAGCACCAATATCTGGTCACGGACTCGATCCCTCAGATTGAAGCGATCATCGACGCCGGTGGCGAGCATCCTCATGTGATGGACCCGGCAGGTGAAAGCTATCTCCGGCAGGAAGGGCGCGGTCTTTGCATCGGCTTCTACGAACAACCCTGCAAACCCTGGGCGGTAGACGGTACGCCTTGGGAGTTCGGCCATGAGCTCCTGCCCGATGACTATGACAAGATCACCGACAGTATCGAGTTCGCCTATAAACGCTTCCCTGTTCTGGCCGAAGCTGGCGTGAAATCAGTGATCCACGGGCCTTTCACTTTTGCGCCCGATGGAAACCCTCTGGTCGGGCCGGTGCCAGGAATGCGCAACTATTGGTCGGCTTGCGGTGTTATGGCCGGGTTCAGCCAGGGCGGCGGTGTTGGCCTGACGTTGGCGCAATGGATGATCGAGGGTGAGCCCGAACGTGATGTCTTTGCCATGGACGTGGCCCGGTTCGGGGATTGGATCAGCCCCGGCTATACCCGTCCCAAAGTGATCGAGAATTATCAGAAACGTTTCAGTGTCGCCTATCCAAACGAGGAACTGCCCGCCGCGCGTCCAAATCGCACAACACCGATGTATGACATCTTCAGTGATCTGGGCGCCGTCTGGGGCCAACAAAACGGGCTGGAGGTCGCCAACTACTTTGCCCAAGGCGATGAGCCCGGGTACGAGACCCCTTCGTTCCGGCGGTCTGACGCGTTCGGTGCGACAGGGCGCGAAGTGCGGGCCGTGCGCGAGAACGTGGGTATCAACGAGGTCCACAACTTCGGAAAGTACCGGATCACCGGACCAGCTGCGCGGGATTGGCTGGATCGGTTCATGGCCGGACGTATCCCGAAACCGGGACGCCTGTCTCTGACACCGATGTTGTCGCCCAAAGGCAAACTGATCGGCGATTTCACCGTATCCTGCCTGAGCGAAACCGAATTTCAACTGACGGCCTCATATGGCAGCCAGGCGTTCCACATGCGCTGGTTCCTGCAAAATGCACAGGCCGGCGTATCCGTCGATAACATCAGTGACCGGTTGAACGGGTTTCAGATTGCAGGCCCCAAGGCTACGCAAGTGCTGGCCGCCTGTACACGGGATGATCTGAGCGACTTCCAGTTTCTCGATGTCCGCCGCATGACAGTTGGCATGACCGACTGTATCGTTCAAAGGGTAAGCTATACCGGCGATCTTGGGTACGAAATCTACTGCGACCCGATGGCCCAACGGCAACTCTGGTGGACCCTGTGGGAAGCCGGGCAAGCGCATGGCATGGTTCCTTTTGGGATGCGCGCAATGATGAGCCTGAGGCTGGACAAGTTTTTCGGCTCGTGGATGCGGGAGTTCTCGCCTGACTACACTGCTGCGGAAACCGGGTTGGACCGCTTCATCTCATTCCGCAAGAACAGTGATTTCATCGGCCGCGCCGCTGCTGAGGCGGAACGCGCTGAAGGGACCGACCGTACATTGGTGGCCTTTGAGGTCGATGCAGACGATGCGGACGTCAACGCCTACGAGCCGATCTGGCTGGACGGCGCTGTGGTCGGTTTTTGTACATCGGGCGGGTATTCTCACTTCGCGCAAAATTCCATTGCGATGGGCTTCTTGCCTTCTGATCGCGTATCCGAAGGGCTTGAGGTTGAAATCGAAATCCTTGGGCAGATGCGCAAGGCAAAAGTACTCTCGACACCTTTGTTTGACCCGGACGGCACACGCATGAGGGGATGACAGCGCGCTTGACCGGCGGCATTGTAGCGGCATGACTGACATTCCCATTATCCTGCTGGCTGCCGGGCAATCTAGCCGCATGGGCGGGGTGGACAAGTTGATGCAGCTGATCGACGGCGTCCCGCTGTTGACGCGTTCAGCGCGCAACGCGCGGGCCGTTGGACCCGTGTTTGTCGCCCTGCCCCCAGAACCGCATCCCAGATACAAGGCTCTGGGCGGTCTGGACGTTCAACCCGTACCTGTCCCGGACGCAACAGAGGGAATGAACGCAAGCCTGCGGGCCGCGATGCGGCAGCTACCGCCAGACGCTCGTGCGGTGATGGTCTTGTTGGCTGATCTACCCGACCTGACTCAGGCCGATCTGGCCGCGGTCCTCTCGGCGCGACAGACCCACCCCGACAGTCTCATCTGGCGCGGGGCTACTGCAGACGGCAAGCCCGGCCATCCGGTGATCTTTGATCGGACGCTCTTTGATCAACTCTCAGCGTTGCAGGGCGATGATGGCGCACAAAAAGTAGTACGGGCACATCAGGGTAAAGTGTACCTGCATTGTCTGCCTGACCGGAACGCGTTGTTGGATTTGGACACGCCCGATGATTGGTACACGTGGCGCAAGAAACGTGCCCTGGAATAAACGCGGCCCGGTCTTTTCAGACCGGGCCGATGCCCAATACAGGACTACCACTTTTCTCAATCCCAAAAATCTGGTCAGTGCGCTGTCAAAGCACCCCGACTGAATAGCTGCCAAACCTAAACAAGACCCCCTCGTTAACACGCCGCTAAAACTTTCGGTGACTGAGTGAACCAGCAGCGCCCCCTAGCGCTTTTGGTTCCCCCTCACTTGGGCACGTTCATCCTCACTGATCTGATCGTTCGAAACAACGTAAAATTGGAAGGAATGGTTAACTTGACCCTAGGTCGAATGGTTTTTGAGCAACAACGCAGGTGCCGTCAATCAACCTTAAGGTGATTTCGTCTTATTGATCACCGCGACGATTCGAAATTATGCACAAACTTATGCGCACATTCACCTCATCAAAGCCAAAGTTTTCTGGTCAAGTCAGGCGACACTCCTGCTTGCACACAACTATTGGAGGAGTTGGCATTTTCCCCATCCTGCAGCTGGATCATTGTCAACAAAACAATAATAATTCAACGTTTTTGAAAGTTTGACGTCAAATTCAGCAACAATCCTCCGATTCGCGCGCCTTAACCAGGCGATTTTAACGAATCCCACTTGACGTCGGCCGCCACAGAACACGCGCTTTGTGGCAAAATTAAGATTTCTTCACGTATCCCTCAGGAAAGACCAATCCTGCTGCCGCATCTCTTGTTTCAACGCGTGGTCGAATCTGCGCGACACATACAGGAGACAGATATGAGCATCCGCAAATCCTCGCTTTTATTTCCCCGGACCTCCAACTGGACGGGCATCAGCGCCTTGGGCGCAGCGCTGCTGGCGACCACGGCTATGCCGTCCATGGCGGACGAGGCGCTGGCTGATTTGGTCGAAACCGTTTCACCTTCGGTTGTAACCATCATCGCGGAACAAGAAATCGTGCCCGGCGCGGCACCCGGACAGAATTTTGACTTTGACGGACATCCGTTTGGCGAATTCTTCAAACGGTTCGGCGCTCCGGAAGGTTTCGATGCACCCCAGCGCGGTCCGGCACAGGGTTTGGGCTCAGGCTTTGTAATGGATGAAGCGGGATACATCATTACCAATCACCACGTCGTCGACAACGCTTCGTCCGTGACCGTTCGACTAAATGATGACCGCACCTATGATGCCGAAGTGGTCGGCACCGACCCGCTAACCGATATCGCCGTCTTGAAAATCGACGCAGACACAAAGCTGCAGGCCGTTGAACTGGGCGACAGCGATGTTATCCGCGTTGGTGAAGACGTTGTGGCCATCGGCAATCCATTTGGCCTGAGCTCGACCGTAACCACTGGTATCGTCTCGGCAAAAGGGCGAAACATCTCTGAAGGTCCCTACGCAGAGTTCATCCAGACCGACGCTGCGATCAACAAAGGCAACTCGGGCGGCCCCCTGTTCAATATGGATGGCGAGGTTATTGGCGTGAACTCGGCCATCTATTCGCCCAGCGGTGGATCAGTTGGTCTGGGCTTTGCCGTGACTTCGAACATCGTAGATCATATCGCAGCCGATTTGCGTGACGACGGCCAAGTCAGCCGAGGCTGGCTGGGTGTTTCGATCCAAAATGTCAGCCCGCAACTTGCGGCGGCCCTTGGTATCGATGCCTCCTCTGGCGCGTTGGTATCTGACGTTGTTGCCGACAGCCCGGCAGATGGTGTTCTGAAGCAGGGCGATGTGATCCTGTCCTTCAATGACGAAGCCGTCGATTCCAGCGGTGATCTGCCCATTCTTGTCGGCACGACCAAAGTTGGCACTGACAGTACTTTGACCGTTCTGCGTGACGGCAAAGAGGAATCGGTCACTTTGACCATCGGCCAACATCAGGCAGCGTCTGCTCAGGCCGATACGCCGATCGAAGCTGAGGTTGCTGGCACAACGTTGGGCGTCACAGTCGCCCCGCTGACCGAAACGGTGCGCGCCGAGACCGGTGTCGCCGAGACCGTCGAAGGTGTTTTGGTTACGAACCTGAAACCCGACAGCCCCGCCGCAAAAGCCGGTCTGCAACGTGGTGACGTGATCGTCAAACTGGGCAACCAGGACACGTTCACCCCCGACGCGTTGAAGGCAGCGCTGGACAGCGAAAAAACCGATCCGGCCCTGGTGCTGATCAATCGCGCTGGCAGCCAGATATTCGTCGCAGTCGAACTGGCCTGATCTTGAACACGGGCGCGCTGCTTGATGGGAATTTTCGGCGCGCCTCACCCGGCGGACAGAATTGTCCACTGTCTGCCGGGCTTGCCGGGTGCGCGCCCAGCACCCGGCAAGGTCCCCGAATTCAATGTGCATCACCTGAAAATTGTGTTTAAATCCCGATAGAAAGGAGCCCGACCATGAGCCGCCGTCTGTTGATCGTTGAAGATGACGCTGACACCAGGGACTTCATCGCCAAAGGGTTCGGCGAAGAAGGCTATGTGGTCGAAACCGCCGCAGATGGGCGCGAAGGGTTGTATCACGCAACAGATGGGGGGTTCGATGCCGTTGTGCTGGACCGGATGCTGCCGGGCTTGGACGGGTTGTCCCTGATCAAGTCTCTGCGGGCGGCCGGATTGAAGACACCGGTTCTGATGCTGACTGCCATGAGCGCGGTGGACGAACGGGTCAAGGGCCTGCGCTCGGGCGCTGACGATTACTTGGTCAAACCGTTTTCCTTTCAGGAACTGCACGCCCGTATCGAGGCTCTGTTGCGCCGTCCGCAGGAAGCTGAGGAAACGCCAACGCTCACGTGCAAAGACCTGGAGATGGATCTGTTGACCCGCAAAGTCACCCGCGACGGGCATGAGATCACCCTCACCCCACGTGAATTCCAAATCCTCGAGTATTTCCTGCGTCGCAAGAACCGCGTGGTGTCGCGCACCATGCTGCTTGAGGGCGTATGGGATTATCACTTCGATCCAAACACCAACGTTGTCGACGTCCACATCTCGAAACTGCGGCGGCAGCTGGATGAAGGTGGCGATGCCCCCCTGATTGAAACCGTTCGCGGTGCGGGTTACATGATGTCTGATGGATAACCTACGGCTTTCTTTAAACAATTCCCGCACACGGCTGGTCGCAACCAGCATGTTTCTCAGCACCTTCCTGACGGCGTCGGTGTTGGTTTTGGTTTACGTCACGGCAAACCGAAGCATCGAATCCGAGACACGTTCGGTTGTCTCTGCTGAGTTGACAGGGTTGGCAGATGAATATGAACGGCGTGGTCTGCTTGGGTTGATCACAGCAATTGAGCGCCGCCTGCCAAGTGCTTCTGAACGAGACGCGCTTTACCTTTTGACGGATCGGCTTGGGGTCAAACTGGTGGGCAATCTGAAATCCTGGCCCGTCAATGTTGCAGCGGGCAGCGGTTGGGTCGATCTGGAGCTGCGCCGCGCCGACAATGACCAGCTTGTCCCAGTGTCTGCCGCCTCGATCCGCCTGCCCGGTGGAGAGCGTTTGCTGGTCGGGCGCGATGCCGCTACGCGGCAGCAGTTTGATCGAGTCTTGTTCCGATCAGTCGCATTGGCGCTGGGGATCGCCTTTGTGCTGAGCGTGATCACCGGCTGGCTGTTCACGCGTTTGGTTTTTGCGCGCCTTTCGGACATTGCCAGCACGGCAGAAAACATCGTGTCGGGTGATTTGTCCAAAAGGATGCCCCTGCGCGGAACCGGGGACGAATTCGACCAGGTCTCGGGCACTTTGAACAACATGCTGGACCGGATCGAGGAGTTGATCAGCAACCTGCGCACCACGTCAAATTCGATTGCGCATGACCTGCGGTCTCCGCTGTCGCGTCTGCGCCAGCGTGTCGAGGCCCTGTCAGAGCCGGGAAAAACCGATTTAGACCGCGAAGTGGATATAGCGCGCGCAACGGCTGAAATAGATCACGTGCTGCGTGTTCTGGCACAGTTAACCGAGATTTCGCGCGCCGAAGCCGGGCTTGGACGCGAACAGTTTGAAACCATCAACTTGCAGCAACTGGTTGGCGATGTTGTCGAACTATACGACCCTGTAGCTGCGGATCAGGGTATTACACTAGACGTCACTGGCTCTGCCCCCCCTATCGAAGGGCACCGCCCGCTTCTGTCGCAGGCCCTGTCCAATCTGCTTGAAAACGCGATGCGATATGCGCCCGCGAAGTCGACCATAACAGTGTCACTGGATACGGCGAACGGTTTTGCCTGCCTGCACGTGCGCGATCAGGGCCCGGGCGTCCCGCCCGAAGAACTGGATCGCCTGCAACTGCCTTTCGTCACACTTGACCCGGCGCGGACGGAACGCAACGCCGGTTTGGGGCTGGCATTGGTCGCAGCGATTTCACGTATGCATGGCGGGAAATTTGCAGCCCGGAATTGTAATCCCGGACTGGAGACGACGATCTATCTGGCGCAAAAGCCCTAAACCGGGATACCTTTTGTCGCCATCGTCTTGTTTTTATAGCGTTTATCTTCCGTCACATCCGTCCCGAACCACTTCGGTGGCACAAAAGCTTCGGCATCTTGTTCCGAGTCGAACTCAACCTCAACCAGACGCAATGGCGCCAGATCGCCCGAAAAGATATCCAGTTCAAACATGAGCCCATCCGGCAATTGTCCGGTATGGCGCTCTTTTTCGACGCGACGGCCTTCGGTTTCGGGCCAGAAGGTTTCGAACTGCTCTGCCGTAATCTGTGCCTCACGCTCAACTCGGACCAGACCACCGCCCCCTTTCAGGGTCAGGAAAAACGCATCGTTCTTCTGCCTCAACCGCAACTCAGTCGAGTCGTCGAGCGCCGTCAAATAACCCTGCCGCACAACCGCTCTCTGCGTATTGCTCAGGTCCGGCACAGCCGCCACCAGGAACTTGCGTTCGATTTCTTTGCTCATCGGGTTGAAACCACTCCGTTTTCCAATTCGTCAAACAGCGCCCGGTACGCGGCACAAGCCACACTGCGTTCAGCATAGGTACTGACCGGGGCACGATGCTGACCCATCTTTTCAATGTCCGCCGCGAAGGGAACCGTCGTTTGCAAAAACCGTTTAGGATATAGCTTGCGCATCGATTCCATCGTTTCCTGATGCAAAATCTTCCGTTTTTGCACCATAGAAAAGAACGCTCGCAGCTTTTTCTTGCGCAGTTTGTGTTCTTCAAAAAAGCTCACCAACTGATCAAACGTCCGCTCGGACAGGGTCGTGGGAATGACCGGGACCACGATTTCATCCGCTGCCTTGAAGATGTTTTCGGACAGGGTCGAAAAGTTAGGTGGGCAATCCAGAATGATCACGTCATAGTCGCTGCCAGCGGACACCAGCGCCTTTTTCAAGCGCGAGCGTTTGTTGCGCATCCGGGACAGGAACACATCGAAGTCGCGGAAGGTCAGGTTTGCGGGCAACACGTCCAGCCCTTCGAAGTCGCTGGCCCGGATCGCTTTGGTAAAGCGTTCTACATCCTCAAAAAACCGCGCATCTGTCAGCTTTTTCGATGGCTTCACCCGAAAATAGAACCCCGACGCACCCTGAGGATCGAGATCACACAGCAAAACCTGTTTCCCCGCTTGCGCATAGGCATAGGCCAAGTTCACCGAGGTCGCGGTTTTACCGACACCGCCCTTGTTGCTGTAGCAGGCAATGATCTTCATCCCTCACTCCTTTTTATGGTGAAACAAGCTGCGGAACAGAGTCCGGGTTTCGGGACTGTCAAAGTGTTGGAAGCTAGTGATAACGCGGTTGCGCTCGGATTTTTGACGTTGATCCAGCACCGCTATCAATCCGCCCACGGCCAGACCGATCTGTGTATCCACACGACCCTGTGCGTTGCTTTGCTGAAAGGCAAAGGCCAGCAATGCCTCTTGCTGGACAGAGTAGTCGTTGAACAGACCCAGATTGTCTTGCAGCTTTTTCAATGGCTTGAGAATTGTCTTGAACCCTTTTGCGTCAAAGAGCGGGGCAAAAAACTCCATCAGATAGCGCAGCTTCTTACAGTCGATGCGCAAGTCATGGACCGTTTCGTCCGGGGTGTCATCGGTGATGCTGCGCGCGATTTTGCATACCTTGCGGTAGCGTTTCCAGATCAGCGTGCAGGCATAACCGTAAGCACCCCGATCCGCGTTTGGTCCGGCTTTTAAACGACCAATGCCGTCGAACATTTCGATCAGCTGATCCATAGAGGCGCCATAGTCATTGCTGCGCAACCTTCGAGACAAGCGCGACAGTTCCTGCCCGCGCTCTTTCTGGAAGCGGTCAAACATCTCTAGCAATCCTGGATGAAGGTTGTGCGGGATGAGGTTGAAATACATATCTTTTTCCAAAAGATACACATCCAGATCACGCATCCGTCCGGTCGGGGCCATAAGATCTGAAAATACCTGCTTCAAATCGGCGGTCTGATCTTCGGAAAAGACCCCTTTGAACAGGCTGACCACAGACCTGATTTTGCGCAGGGAGACACGGTAGTCATGCAGAAACTCTGTATCGATGTCCGCGATCACGCCATCTTCGTTTTGCCGGGCAACCTTCAGATACGTACGAATGATATCTGCTGCGACTTCGATGGATGGTTCTGTTTTGCCCAACTTGATTTCAGGCTTGGCCTGATAGGCGTCCATATCTGGATACAGCCCGACATAGAACGCCTGGATACCCGGTTCGCCAACAGACATGTCGGCAATTGCTGCCCTGACCTTTTGATAAGCTCGCTCGTACCCTCGCAGTTGTTGAAGCTGAACAATTGTCACTTGCCCTGTTGGCGAGGACATACACCAGATCGTTCCCTTAACTTGTGTTTTTTGTAGTTCATCCAACACGGTGAGCGATTTCACCTCAATCTCTCCGGTTCCGATCTGCATAAGGGCGCGCAGTTCGGGAAATCCATTCAAAGCTGCCTGCACCGGGCCCCGTGGCAGGTCCTGAACAAACCGTCCCTTGCCTGCGCAGTTCTGGGACAAATAACGCTGCCCCTTTTGCAGCAGTTGCAACGCACCACCACTTTCGATCAACACCCGACCCTTGGCCCGTAAGGATTGGTCATGGCAATCCAGCAGCGCAAAAGGCCTGGCCACGCCTACCTGTTCAGCGACAACGGAAAACCCCGGCAAGGCAGCTTCAACAGCGGACAAGTCCATCAACGAGGGCAGAAAAAACACCTCTTCAGACGACCCGGCCATCCCCCTTTCGGTTGATCCACCTCTGGTCTTTTTGTGTTCTTGCACCCGACCCTCCGCGACAGCATGGTCTTATGCAATCTCAAGCTTGGAAAAACATCAAGGCATTCCGCTTTGACCATGCGTAATCCCCGGGTGACAGGGGTCAGGTATGGACGTAAAACAAGCCTATGAGCAACCCTGTTTCATCTATCCGCAACCTTGGTCCGGCCTTTGAACAAGCCTGTGCACGTGCAGGCATACACTCGGCTGAAGAGCTGAGAGAATTGGGGCCGGATGAAGCCTATGCTCGCCTCTTGCGCGCAGGCAGCCGGGCCCATTTCATCGGCTATTATGTGTTGGTGATGGGGCTGCAGGGCCGTCCGTGGAATGACTGCAAGGGCGAAGAGAAGAAAGCCCTGCGACAACGGTTCGACGCGATCAAAGCCGGTAACAGCGCGGCGCCGGAAAACCAGATGGTTGCGGATCTGGATGCCATTGGTGTTCGCATCGCAATCAAAGACCTAAAGCAAGTCTGAACAAAAAAGGCCGCCCCAATCGGAGCGGCCTCATACTTCAGCAAAGGCGGCGGCTTAGCCAACCAGTTCGATGCCCGAGAAGAAGTAGGCGATCTCAACCGCTGCGGTTTCCGGAGCGTCTGAACCGTGGACCGAGTTTTCGCCAACCGATTCAGCGAACTCGGCGCGGATGGTGCCGGGGGCTGCGTCTGCAGGGTTGGTTGCGCCCATGACTTCACGGTTCTTTGCAATGGCGCCTTCGCCTTCCAGAACCTGAACAACGACCGGCTCAGACGACATGAATTCGCACAGTTCGTCATAAAACGGACGCTCGGCATGCACGTCATAGAACTTGCCAGCCTGAGCTTTGGTCATGTGAATGCGCTTTTGCGCAACGATGCGCAGGCCGGCCTCTTCGAACTTGGCGTTGATCTTGCCAGTCAGGTTGCGGCGGGTTGCATCGGGTTTGATGATCGAGAATGTGCGTTCCAGTGCCATGTCGGCCTCTCCTTACAATTTGGCGCGGGACCCGCGCCGAAATCCATCGCGCGCCGCGTATCACGGTCTTCCGCTCAAGAAAAGTGTAATGATGGTCTGCCCGCTGCATTGGGGTTCAGAATGTGTCGGGCAGCGGGTCAATCCGGTCCAAACGACGAACATACAGCACCGCAAGCAACCCGGCAAAGCTGCACGCCCACATCATGCCCAGAACCAGAAACGGCCCGTTTTCTGGGCTGACAAATGCGCCTGTCATTGACGTCAGGATCGCACCGAGTGCAACCACCATCGCCCCCGACAACCCTGCCGCGCTGCCTGCCAGCCTGGGGCGCACCGACATGACCCCTGCCGAGGCATTTGCATTTGTCAGACCGTTGCCGAACCCGACACAAATGGCCGAGCCGAAGAACACCCAGACCGACCCCAATTCAGCGAGAAACAACAGCAATCCGCAGAATGGCCCTGTTGAAGCCACAACCCGGCCGATCAGGATCATCGTGGTCAGACGTGTCCGCGCTGCTATCCGGCCGGTAACGAAGTTACCGACCATGAACCCACCCGTGATGATCCCAATTCCAAGGCCCAGCATAGCAGGGCTTAGATCGAACCACGCGGCCGCGACCAATGGCGCGCCGGTGATAAAACTGTAGAACCCGCCAATCGAAAACGCCGCACAGAGGGCATAGCCCCAGAATCGACGGGCGCGGAACAGATGCGGATATTCCCGCAATTGGGCCGCGAAAGTTGAAGAGCGGTTCATGTTAGTCTCGCCCATGTCAAACCACAGCAGCCCCAACAGCCCTGCCCCGAGCAAGGTGTAAAGCACAAATCCCGAGCGCCAGCCGAAGAGCATATCCAGCCCCCCGCCCAGCATCGGACCAAGCATCGGCGCCAAAGCCATGGCCATCGCGACATAGCCGAGTTTGCTGGCCGCTTCATTTGGCGGATACCGATCTCTGATCGACGCACTGGACAGAACTGACCCAGCGACAACCGAAGCCTGCAAAAGACGGAACCCCAGAAAAACCCAAATCGATTCAGCTAGTGTGCATCCGATTGAGGCGATGACGAAGATGGTCATGCAGATCAACAAGATCGGCCTGCGCCCGAAACGGTCGGACAAGGGACCCATAATCAATTGTAAAACCGCTGAAACCGCCAGATACCCGGCAATCGAAAGGTTCACCAGGCCGTAGTCCACGCCGAAATCGTCACTCATATGCGCCAGTGATGGCAGGAACATGTTCAGCGACAGCACCGACAGTGCCGTGGCAAAGATCAGCGTGATCAGAGATGGTGGCGTTTGGGCCGCGCGCATGTGAAAAACCGTTCAGAAAAGCAAACGAAACAGCGCTAACACATTGCTTGAAGCTTGAACATGCTAAGCCGCTGGCGGCGGCATCACAGCTCTGCTAAGAGCGCCCCATGCTACGGATCGAAGATATCACCTACGCCGTTGAAGGTCGCCCGCTTTTTGATGGGGCGTGCGCGACTATTCCCGATGGCCACAAGGTCGGCCTTGTCGGCCGGAACGGCACCGGGAAAACCACCCTGTTTCGCCTGATCCGGGGGGAGCTGGCGCTGGAATCCGGCAACATCTCAGTCCCGAAACGCGCGCGGATTGGCGGTGTGGCGCAAGAAGTGCCTTCGTCAGAAGTGTCGCTAATAAACACCGTCCTCGCCGCTGATACTGAGCGCAGCGCATTGATGGCCGAAGCCGATAGCGCCGAAGACCCTGCGCGGATCGCCGAGATCCATACCCGGCTGGCCGACATCGATGCCTGGTCGGCAGAGGCGCGGGCAGCCTCGATCCTCAAGGGGTTGGGCTTTGACGACGAAGATCAACTGCGCCCCTGCTCGGATTTCTCGGGCGGTTGGCGGATGCGTGTCGCTTTGGCGGCGGTGCTGTTTTCGCAGCCCGATCTGCTGCTGCTGGACGAACCGACCAACTATCTGGACCTTGAAGGCGCGTTGTGGCTGGAAAGCTATCTGGCCAAGTATCCACACACGGTGATCATCATCAGCCACGACCGAGGGCTGCTGAACCGTGCAGTGGGGTCGATCCTGCACCTGGAAGACCGCAAGCTGACCTATTACGCGGTGCCGTATGACAAATTTGCCGAGCGTCGCGCCGAACGTTTGGCCCAGGCGGAATCCGAGAACGCCAAGTCCAAGGCCCGCATCGCACATCTGCAAAGCTTCGTGGACCGGTTCCGTTACAAGGCGTCCAAGGCCGTTCAGGCCCAATCCCGCCTGAAGATGATTGAGCGCATTCAACTGGTCTCGACCCCGCAAGAGGCTGCCTTGCGCGCGTTTTCCTTCCCCGAGCCCGAGGAACTTTCGCCGCCAATCATCCAGATCGAAGGCGGCGTCACCGGCTATGGTGAAACTGAAGTGCTGCGTCGCCTGAACCTGCGCGTCGATCAGGATGACAGGATCGCCCTGCTGGGCAAGAACGGTCAGGGCAAATCGACGCTGTCCAAGCTTCTGTCCGACCGCCTGCCGCTGATGGCGGGCAAGATGACCCGCAGTAACAAGCTGCGCATCGGCTATTTCGCACAGCATCAGGTGGATGAACTTCACGTAGACGAAACGCCACTGGACCACCTGCGCCGTTTGCGACCGGATGAAGCGCCGGGCAAGTGGCGATCCCGTCTGGCCGGATTTGGATTGAACGCAGATCAGGCAGAAACCAAAGTCGGTCGCTTGTCGGGTGGTCAGAAAGCACGCCTGTCGCTGTTGATCGCCACCATCGATGCGCCGCATATGCTGATCCTCGATGAACCGACCAACCACCTTGATATCGAAAGCCGCGAGGCTCTGGTCGAAGCGCTGACCGCATATTCCGGTGCGGTCGTGTTGGTCAGCCACGACATGCACCTTCTGAGCCTTGTTGCTGATCGGCTCTGGCTGGTCTCAGAAGGAACTGTCAAACTGTTTGACGGCGACCTGGAAGCGTATCGTGCCATGCTGTTGTCGCGAGACAAGCCGGTGAAAGAAAAGCCTCAAGTCAGCAAACCTAAACGCCCCTCGCGCGAGGCGATGCTGACCCTACGCGCCGATCTGCGCAAATGCGAGGACAGGATCGAAAAACTGACGGACATGCACGATAAACTCTCGGCCAAGCTGTCCGACCCGGCTTTGTATGAAGACGACAAGGTCAACGATCTGGAAACCTGGAACCGGAAATTTGCTGAAGTCACTGAGGCCATGCAAAAAGCCGAGGCCCTGTGGGTCGCAGCCGCCGAACGGCTTGAACAGGCAGAAACAGCATGACCACGCCCATCAAGGATACTAACGCCATGATTGCCGGTATGCGCCCTGTTTTACAGTCAGGCGAGTTTGCCTTTGCTTCCTGGCATCAAGACAAACCTTGGCCAGACGGTACACGTGCAAGCTGTGTCGAGGCTGAGGGGTTATCTCTCATCGTACCAATCAACCATGCAACGCAGGATGCCGTCGCAATGCGTTGCATCACGTTGCAGGTTCATTCTTCGCTGGAAGGTGTCGGTTTGACCGCAGCCGTTTCCAGCGCATTGGCTCAGGCAGGTATTCCCGCGAACATGGTCGCAGGGTATCACCACGATCACGTTTACGTCCCTTCAGATTCGGCACAAAACGCCCTGAATATCCTGCAGGACCTGCAAAGGAGCAGCAAATAGCGATGGACAGCGCATTCCTGATAACTGCGTTCACGACGCTATTTGTGGTCCTTGATCCGCCCGCGCAAACACCGATCTTTGTGGCACTGACTCAGGGCATGGACTGGAACACGCGCCGGTCCATCGCGGTTCGGGCGTGCGTGACTGCGGGCTTCATTCTGACCCTGTTCGCTGCGTTCGGTGAAGCTCTTTTGGGGTTTGTCGGCATCTCGATGGAGGCGTTTCGCGTTGCAGGGGGCGTTCTGCTGTTCCTGACCGCGCTCGACATGCTGTTCGAACGCCGCACCAAACGGCGCGAAAGCAGCGCCGAGGAAGAGGAACATCCGGACCCGTCCGTCTTTCCCTTGGGCATCCCGCTGATCGCCGGTCCCGGCTCGATAGCAACGATGATTCTGCTTGCGGGTCAGCAGCCCGGCATTCAGGGTCTTGCCGTTGTCATTGGCGTCATGCTTGTCGTTCTGGCGATGGTATTCGTGATGTATCTGACATCCGGCGCTGTGGCGCGTGTTCTGGGCAAGACCGGGCTGAATGTTCTGACCCGTTTGTTGGGTATGTTGCTGGCAGCGCTTTCGGTACAGTTCATTCTGGATGGCCTCAAAGCCTTTGGTTTTGCCGCATAAACCCCCATATAGCGTAGTACTGGCTGAAGTGGGGATACGCGAATGGAAGGCGTAAATATCGGACAACTGGTCTATCTGGTCGTACTTGGCCTGGCGGTTGCGTTCTGGTTCGTTTCGCAAAACCGCCAGTCCCTGAACAAGACATTGCAACAGGTGATGGCCTGGGTGTTCATCTTTGTTGGCGTCATCGCTGTTATCGGCCTGTGGGAAGACATCCGGTCTTCGGTTGGGCCCGCCCCGCAGATGACCGTTTCGGGCGAAACGATCGAGGTGCCCCGCGCCTATGATGGCCATTATTACCTTCCGGTTCTGGTGAATGGTGAGCCAATCAACTTTCTTGTCGACACCGGCGCCAGCCAGATCGTGCTGAGCGCACAGGATGCCGAACGCGCAGGCATCGACCCCAATCAACTGAACTATTTCGGACGCGCCCTGACCGCCAATGGCGAGGTGCGCACCGCTCCGGTCCGGCTTGAAACCCTGACTGTTGGCCCCATCACGGATCAAAACGTATCAGCCTGGGTCAATGAGGGCGAGTTGCACAAGTCCCTGCTGGGGATGGATTATCTGCATCGGTTTTCGAATATCCAGTTTGCAGACGGGCGCATGATCCTGTCGCGCTGACCTCTTTGGAATCGCTTTCGATCATTGAGAACAAAATAGGAACATGCTAAACTGTCCGCATGTCTGCCCATCTTCTCGATCAAAGACCCGCGCGCGCTGCTCCCGGGTTGAGCCTACATAATCAGATCACTCTGCAACTGGGCCGCGTGCACGAGGCATGTGGCCCAGCCCGACGCAGCTTTGCCATGTGGTTGACCGGCCAGACACAGGGCCCGGTCTTGTGGATTTCCCCCGCGTGGGAACCCGGCCAGCTAAACCCCGATGGGATGATGGCCTTTGCCGATCCGGCCCGGTTCATCTTTGTTCATCCCACCCGTGCCGAGGATCTTCTGTGGTGCATGGAAGAGGCACTGCGCAGCGGGGCGATCCCACTGATCATCGGCGACCTGCCCGGCGCGCCGGGGCTGACACCGATACGTCGGATGCATCTGGCCGCAGAACAGGGCGGCACGATGGGGCGGGCTCCGCTTGGCCTGCTGCTGACCCCTGGTGACGGTGGCGCGCAAGGGGTCGAGACGCGCTGGCACATGGCTGCGGCCCATCAGGGCGAGGCCCGGCGCTGGACCCTGACCCGCCGCCGCGCACGCGCCCTGCCCCCGATCACATGGCAGGCCAGCATGACCGCCGCCCGCGCAGGGCTGGAGTTGATCCGGCCCCAGACCGATGATGCTTTGGGGTAACACGGCAAATCGCTCACCCAAGATGTGATTGGCTAAACACAGGGCACCGCCCTAGCGTTTATGCACACGCAAATGATGCACCTGGCCACCAGTGACCGCCATCTCTGCAAACAATATCTGAATAAAAGGGACCACCCGCGCGTTAACCAAGAGTTACCCCCTGCGCTCTAACGTCAAGGCACAGGCGCGCACAACAGGTTCGAACACACCCGAAACACCAGCACAGGCAAGAGGAACCTTCATGACCAGAATGACCAGACGGGCCGTGATAGCCGGGTTGGTGGCATGGCCGGCACTTACCTCTGCGCAGACCGCATTGATCCCTTACGCTCTGGCGTCCAAAGGCACATCGGTTGGATTCACCTTCGATCTGTCCGGGGTTTCGCAATCCGGCACGATGCCGATCCAATCGGCTGCAATAAAACTGGATACAAAGCGTCTGCAAAACAGCAAGGTCGACGTGATCCTGAACGTTGCCAATGCGCGAACCAGATTACCGTTTGCGCGCGGCCCCATGCTGGGGGAAAGCGTACTGAACGCCGATGCACATCCGACCATTCGCTTCACCTCGACCAAAATCCAGCTCGGTCCGAGTGGACGCATTTCGGACGGGGCCACCATTACAGGAGACCTCACCGTGCGTGGCATAACCCGCCCGGTGATCCTCGACGCCGCGCTGTACCGCCCGCCAGGCAGCGCAGCGGATGACCTCAACGCCCTTTCGATCCGCCTGACAGGAACACTGGACCGCCACGTTTTTGGGGCCTCTGGCTATCCCGAACTGGTCGATGACACGGTCGGGCTGAACATCCGCGCCGAGATCACGCGCCAGAACTAAACAGCGAAACTGCAAAAAACGACACACGAGGGTCGATTAGACACGCGCAACCGGTCTGAGTGCGTTATGCCTGACCTCACTATGCGCACGATCATTTCATTTGCCGCCCTGTTTCTTTCGGTCATTCTGCTGCAGCTCTCTACGGGCGGCGTGGGTCCACTCGATGCCATTTCGGGCATCACGCTGAATTTCACGACAGAACAGATCGGTCTGTTGGGCTCGTCCCATTTTATCGGCTTTTTCGTCGGGTGCTGGTGGGCCCCGCGCCTGATGGGCAGTATCGGGCATTCACGCGCTTTTGCCGTATGCACCGCATTGGGCTCAATGGGGCTTATCGGACACACTCTGACGGACGACCCTTACATCTGGGCCGCATTACGGATCGCGTCGGGGACCTGTGTTGCGGGCAGCTATACGGTGATCGAAGCCTGGCTGAACGCCAAGGTCAACAACGAGACACGCGGGCGCGCCATGGGAACCTATCGGATTGTCGATATGGGCGCGTCTCTTGGTGCGCAATTGATCATCGCGGTACTGCCGCCTGCGTCTTACGTTTCGTACAACCTACTGGCTATTTTGTGCTGTGCCGCGCTACTGCCACTGACATTGACCAAAGCCAGCCAACCCAAAACACCCGACGCGCCGCGATTGCGTCCGAAACTGGCCTGGCGCAGCTCTCCTCTGGCGGTGGCAGGCGTGATCGTCGCCGCGCTCAGTTCGGCCTCTTTCCGCATGGTCGGCCCGGTTTACGGGCAAGAGGTCGGCCTGGGTGTCGATCAGATCGCCTTCTTCCTGGCCTCGTTCGTATTGGGTGGTGCGCTGGCACAATACCCCGTGGGCTGGTTGGCCGACAAATATGATCGGCGCTGGGTGCTGATCTGGCTATCTGCAGCTGCGGTGCTCAGTTGTGGAGTAACAATGATGGCAAGTGGCAGCGGGACCATTGGTGTGATGTCGGCGGCAGTTTTCTTTGGCCTGACAACCTTTCCGATCTTCTCGGTCTCTTCCGCCCACGCAAATGACTTTGCCACGACCGAGGAACGTGTTGAACTATCGGCCGCGCTGATGTTCTGGTTTGCGCTAGGGGCCATCGCGTCGCCCTATATCTCGTCGACCTTGATCCAAAAGTTCGGCCCCGAAGCCCTATTTGCCTTCGTCGCATTTGGACATGCCTTCCTGATCATCTTTGGTCTGGCCCGGATGCGGTCGCGGCCTACACCAGATGAGCGTACGAACTACGTCTACGCTCCACGGACCTCGTTCACGATAGGTCGGCTATTGAAACGGTCGCGGGAAAAGTAAAAAGGGCCGGGAAGCACCCGGCCCTTTCAACAATTTCGAGGGGCAGTTGCGTCAGTGCTCGGTACGCGATTCTTCTGCTGGTTCTTCAGCTTCGGCGGGCTCAACAGTCTGCTCCAGAGCACCGTTCACAACGCCGCCAACACCGTTTTCCATCGACAGGCCCAGTTCTTCGCCCAGTTTCTTGAGCGCCGGCATCTGGACGGCCATGCCCATGATTGAATCCAGTGCCTGATTAACCACGGGCTTGTCGGCGTTGGCCGAACCACCACCCGAGGCGCCTGCACCAATGCCACCAACCTGATGGATCTTGATCGAGTCGATCTTTTCGGCTGGTTTGACCATTTCCGAGATGATCGAGGGCATGGCTTCGATCCGCGCCAAATCCACCTTCATGCGGATTTGCGCAGCGGACAGAGCGTTGTCGGCCTCGACAATCGCACGTTTACCTTCGGCTTCGGCCAGCATGTCGTTCTTCTTGGCTTCGGCACGAATGTTGAGCGCGTCAGCATCGGCCTGAGCTTCCTCGCGCCGGGCTTCGGCACGGTCGGCGGCGGCCTCTTTCTCGGCCTGCGCAGCGAGGCGGATCGCAGTTGCCTGACGTTCCGCTTCGCGGGCAGCTTCGATCAGAACGATCTGCTTCTGACGTTCGGCCTCGGCCACTTCACGGGCGGTCACAACAGATTCGGTCGCTTTGGTCGCCTCAGCACGGGCCAGATCCGCCGACGCACGCGCGCGGCTTTCCTCTTCGGATTTCTGCGCGATGATGATCTGGCGCTCTTGCTCGGCCACTTCGATTTCGCGCTCTTTGGAGATTTCCGCATCGCGGATCTTGCGCTCACGCTCGATCTCGGCTGCACGGATGGCTTCCTCACGGGCGATCCGGGCGCGTTCTGTTTCACGTACCGAGTCTTCGGTCCGCGCTGCGATCTCGGCCTCTTGGGCCACGCGCAGGGTTTCCACCATTTGCGTCTGTTCAATACGCGCCTGTTCTTCGTCTTTTTCGATCAGCAGCTTCTGACGCTGTGCTTCCATCGCCGCACGACGCACCTCAACCTCGGCATCCGCATCAATCTGCGCGCGCTCTTTCTTTGAAGTCGCGATAACCTCGGCCAGCTTGCGCATACCCACGGCGTTAAACGCGTTGTTCTCATCCAAAGCTTCGAACGGGGTCTGGTCCAGCGCGGTCAGCGAGACGGATTCCAGCGACAGGCCGTTTTTCAGCAGATCCTCGGACACCGCATTCTGCACTTCCTGCACAAAGTCGGCGCGGTTTTCGTGCAGACCGTCCATGGTCATCTGAGCCGCCACGGCGCGCAGGCCATCAATCAGCTTGCCTTCGATCATCTCGCGCAATTGCTCGACATCAAAGGTGCGATCACCCAGCGTTTGAGCCGCGCGGGCGATCCCTTCTTCGGTCGCCATGACCGAGACGTAGAACTCGACACCCACGTCCACGCGCATCCGGTCTTTGGTGATCAGTGCAGCCTCACCGCTGCGCTGCACCTCAAGGCGCAGGGTTTTCATGTTTACGGGGCTGGCTTCATGCAACAGAGGCACGATCACGACACCACCGTCCATAATGACTTTTTTGCCGCCTGCCCCGGTTTTCACCAGGCTCACTTCGCGGGTTGCGCGTTTGTATAGACGGCCAAGCACAAGGCCGATGAACAGCAGAACGGCCAGAATGGTGACGACCGTAATGGCCAGGAAAGAAACTTCCATGCAAAATCCTCCGATTTTAGGGTTTGAAATTTGATTAGTCTGACAATCCAACCAGAACGAACCGGTCGCGCCGTCTGTCGCGCAGCACCAAAACCTCGGTGCCTTGCTCAAGGATGTCTTTGTCCTGCAGCGGCTCGGCCCGCAGGTGATGCGTGTTGCCGAACCGGTCCATCACCCGCACCTCTGCCGCGCGCCCGCGTGAAGCAGTCCCTTGCGAGATCACGCCCCGGCGGCGGGCCAGCATCCGTTCCGACATTGCCTCGGTCTCGGTCTTGGGCAACAGCCGGGCAAAGACTGTGCCAAAGCCACGCGCAAACCACAGGCCAAACGCACCGGCAGGAATGGCCGCCATCCAACTGGGCAGGTCAAATCCCAGCAGATCGCGCAGCGCCAGTTGCAGGCCGATGCCCGACAGGCCGAAACCTGCCAACAGTACCACCAGCCAGATCATGAACGGCACTTTGCCGATCCCCAGCCAGGCCATCGGGCCTGCTGAGTCTGCCTGAGGTACCTCCGTCTCAATCTCGGCCAGTTCGAATTCGCTCAGATCGAAATCCGCATCGATATCAAGATCGAAATCCGCGGCATCCAGATCCAGGGCATCCACCACGTCCAGATCAACCTCGCCCTCACCCGCCAGCAAACTTCCCCCCAACACCAAAGCAATCAGCTCCAGTGCCAGCAGGCCGAACAACAGCGCAAGTGCCATTGTGAATGGTACAAATGCACCTTCGAGCAGGAAGTCGAACATCAATGAATGGCTTTCGTTATTGTATACTTTAGTATACATTGGATGTGGGTAGTCTTAACGAAATTTCAAGAGGTTGCGATTCTGGAATTCAACCTAAGGGTGGTGTCTCCCCCCGCCCGTATACAATCCGAAATCCGGTGTCAGGTGTTTTTTTATTGCCGATCATTGCTTTTCAGGGCGCAGGTGCGAAACCCGGCCTTTTGCTGACGGACGACATAAGGTAGACGGGCGCGCAGACAGATATGCGGAAGCGGAACATGGCTCGGATTCTCATCACCTCAGCGATCCCCTACATCAACGGGATCAAGCACCTCGGCAACCTGATCGGCTCGCAACTGCCAGCCGATCTGTATGCGCGTTACCAGCGTGCCCGGGGGACTGAGGTCATGTTCCTGTGCGCCACGGATGAACACGGCACGCCGGCCGAACTGGCTGCCGCCAAGGCAGGCAAGCCGGTGGCCGAGTACTGCGCCGACATGTATACGGTTCAGGCCGATATCGCCAAACGGTTTGGCCTCAGCTTCGATCACTTCGGTCGTTCGTCAAGCGACCAGAACAAGCGTCTGACCCAGCATTTTGCGGGTAAGTTGGATGACGCGGGCCTGATCCGCGAAGTCAGCGAGAAACAGGTCTATTCCAACGCCGACGGTCGCTTTTTGCCCGACCGCTATATCGAAGGCACCTGCCCCAATTGCGGCTATGAGCGCGCGCGCGGTGACCAGTGCGAAAACTGCACCAAACAGCTGGACCCGACAGACCTGATTGAGCCACGTTCGGCCATTTCCGGCTCGACCGATCTGGAAGTGCGCGAGACCAAGCATCTGTATCTGCGCCAATCGGCGATGAAGGATCAGTTGGATGCGTGGATCGACAGCAAGGCGGACTGGCCTATCCTGACCACATCGATTGCCAAGAAGTGGCTGCATGACGGCGACGGCCTGCAAGACCGTGGCATCACCCGCGATCTGGACTGGGGCGTGCCGGTCAAAAAAGGCGATCAGGATTGGCCAGGGATGGAAGGCAAGGTCTTCTATGTGTGGTTCGACGCGCCGATCGAGTACATTGCCTGCGCCAAGGAATGGGCCGATGCCAATGGCAAGAGCGACGCCGATTGGGAGCGCTGGTGGCGCACCGACAAAGGCGCAGACGACGTGCGTTATGTCCAGTTCATGGGCAAGGACAACGTGCCTTTCCATACGCTGTCTTTCCCGGCGACCATTCTGGGCACCAACACGCATAATGAAGTGAGCGGATCATCCGAGCAATGGAAGCTGGTCGATTATATCAAGTCGTTCAACTACCTGAACTATGATGGCGGCCAGTTCTCGACCTCGCAAGGTCGCGGCGTGTTCATGGACCAGGCGCTGGAAATCCTGTCCGCCGACTACTGGCGCTGGTGGCTGCTCAGCCATGCCCCTGAAAGCAGCGACAGTGAGTTCACCTGGGAAAACTTCCAGCAATCGGTGAATAAGGACCTCGCCGACGTTCTGGGTAACTTTGTCAGCCGGATTACCAAGTTCTGCCGCTCGAAGTTCGGTGAAGCCGTGCCGGAAGGCGGCAACTATGGCGATCGTGAAAACGCTCTGATCAACGAACTCACCAAACGTGTTCGCGCTTATGAAGGGCATATGGAGGCGATGGAGGTGCGCAAATCGGCGCAGGAGTTGCGGGCGATTTGGGTTGCTGGCAACGAATATCTTCAGGCCGCAGCCCCATGGTCAACCTTTAAGGAAGACCCCGAGCAGGCTGCCGCTCAGGTGCGCCTGGGTCTGAACCTGATCCGTCTGTACGCCGTGCTGAGCGCGCCGTTCATTCCTGACACTTCGGCCCGCATGTTGAGCGCGATGAACACGCTCGATACTGCCTGGCCGGAAGACGTGGCCGCAGCGCTCAGCGCCCTGCCCGCAGGTCACGACTTTACCGTGCCCGACGTTCTGTTCGCCAAAGTCACGGATGAACAGCGCGAGGAGTGGCAGGAGAAATTCGCAGGTACACGCAGCTGAACACGGCGTGACCCAAACGACAAGCGGGGGCTTTATCAGCCCCTGTATTGCGGGCTGGCATGAAACAGCTGAATATCTAAACCATCCAAAGCGCTGAAATTTTTGGCATCGCCTCTCATTGGCCCTAGATTTATCGCGCTTGAGAATTCACCGCAAAAAAGTCATCCTGACACCAAGTACTTCCGACTCGGGTCGCCATGCCGGCGGACTCGGCATCAATTGTTTCTGTCACGTACGAGGCGTTACATGTTCCCAGCACATATTCCTTCCACCCGGACCGGCAGGCCTCTGGCCACTGCACTTTTGCTGTTGTCCCTGGGACTGGCGCACGCCGCAGTCGCGCAAGAGGAAGGCGCGCCGCCAAAAGTGTCGATTTCGGCGGCCTATACCGAAGAAATCACCGACGAGGCCACATTCATCGGGCGTGCTCAGGCAATCAACAAGGTCGACATCGTGGCCCGCGTGAACGGGTTTCTCAACAGCCGCGAGGTCGAGGATGGCGCAACAGTCAAGGAAGGGGACCTGCTGTTCACCATCGAACCCGACCTTTACGAAGCGACACTTGAGGCCCGCAAAGCTGATCTGAACCGAGCGCAGGCAAATCTCGAACTCGCAAAAGTCGATCTTGCCCGTAAAGAAGAACTGTACAAACGCGACGCCACGCCGGAATCGGAACGCGACATTGCCCGCGCCAACGAGTTGGTTGCAGAGGCAGAGGTGAAGGCAGCGAATGCCGCGATCCAACAAGCCGATCTTGACCTGAGTTATACGCAGATTCACGCGCCGTTTGACGGGCGTATCGGCAGCATCACCACCAGCGTTGGCGACGTGGTCGGTCCAAACAACCCTCCACTGGTCAATATCGTCAGCGAAATGCCAATTTACGTGAATTTTTCTCTTAACGAAAAATTATTCACGACCGTTTTGGAAACCTATGGCGAAAACTCGGCCTCTTTGGCGGAAAGCCCGCAAAGTCCTAATGTTCACGTGATCCTGCCAAATGGAAGCGAGTTGGATGAAACCGGCAGAATCGTCTTCGTCGATAACCGCATTGATCCCTTGACCGGCGCGATCACGGTCCGCGCCCAGTTCGACAACGCAAACCGGCTGATCCTGGATGGTGCATTTGTAAACGTACAGATCGAAGCGCTGGAGCCGACCTTGCAGGTTCTTGTGCCGCAAGCCGCCTTGCAGCGCGATCAGCGGGGTGAGTTTGTTCTGGTGGTCAATGACAAACAGATGGTGGAACAGCGCTACATCACCACTGGCGACACATACGGCACCGCGATCATCGTGACGGACGGTCTGCGCGAAGGTGAAAGTGTGATTGTTGAGGGCCTGCAGAGGGTCCGCCCCGGCGTGGCTGTTGACGCGGTCGTTGCCTCTGAACAGCCGGGAGAATAACTGATGTTCTCAGCCCTGTTCATCAGCCGGCCCAAGCTGGCGCTTGTCATTTCGCTGGTACTGACCATCATGGGCGGCATCGGCTATCTGGTGCTGCCGGTGGCGCAGTTCCCGGATATCACGCCACCCGTTGTCAGCGTTACAACCACTTATACCGGCGCGAATGCGGAAACGGTGGAAAATACTGTCGCCGCGCCGATTGAGGCACAGGTCAACGGCGTGGACGACATGATATACATGACGTCCACCTCATCCGATAACGGCTCGTATTCTCTGAATATCACCTTCGAGGTGGGCACGGATCCAGACATCGCATCTGTCAACGTGCAGAACCGGGTGGCGCAGGCCATGTCATCGCTGCCGAGCGAAGTGACATCTTCGGGAGTGGTCACACAAAAGGCTTCGACCAACATGCTGTTGCTGGTGACGTTGACCTCACCGAATGGCACCTATGACAGCGTGTTTTTGTCGAACTATGCCTCGATCAACCTGCGCGACGCGCTGGCACGCGTGCAGGGCGTTGGTAAAGCCGATGTTCTGACCAACCTGGAATACGCAATGCGGATCTGGATGGATCCCGACAAGATGGCAGCGCTGTCCATCACTCCGGGCGACGTGATAAACGCAATCCGTGAACAGAATATCGAAGTGTCCGCCGGTTCGATTGGCGCGCCTCCGGTGCCTGAAGGGCAGACGTTTCAGTACACGATCAAATCCAAGGGTCGTCTGACTTCGGCGGATGAGTTTGGCGACATCGTGATCCGCACCGGTGCCGATGGCGCGATTGTCCGCGTCAAAGACATCGCACGTACAGAACTAGGCGCACAGTTTTATTCGGCTTCGGGCTATTTCCAAGCGGTCCCGGCCACAGTGATAGGCATCTATCAAGCCCCTGGCGCCAACGCTCTGGCGGTCTCGGACCGCGTACAGGCTGAACTGGACCGCCTGTCCCGCGCGTTTCCCACCGACATCGAATATGATGTGCCTTTCAACACAACTGACTTCGTCGAGTCTTCTCTGAACGACGTGGTTTCGACCCTGATCCTGACCTTCATCCTCGTGATCTCGGTGGTTTTTGTGTTCCTGGGAAGCTGGCGTGCCACGATCATTCCCGCTGTGGCCATCCCGGTCTCTTTGATAGGTACCTTTGCCTTCTTGTTGGCCTTCGGCATGTCGTTGAACACGATCTCTCTGTTCGCGCTGGTCCTTGCCATCGGGATTGTGGTGGATGACGCCATCGTCGTGGTTGAAAACGTTGAACGCATCATCGCCGACGAAGGGCTGCCTCCTGCTGAGGCGACCCGAAAAGCGATGGGCCAGATCACTGGCCCGGTTATCGCAACCACGCTGGTTCTGTTGGCGGTTTTTGTGCCGGTCACCTTTATGCCCGGCATCTCGGGACGGCTCTATTCTCAGTTCGCAGTCACGATCTCAACCGCTGTTGTGATTTCGTCCATCAACGCGCTGACCCTGTCGCCCGCGCTGTGTGGGTTGGTCCTTCAGGCACGATCTGGCCCGCCCAAAGGGCTGCTTGCCGTGTTCGAAAGCTTCATCGGCACCGTGCGCAGTGGTTATGTCGCCATTGTACGAAAGCTGTTGGTTTTTCCGGCCATTGCACTGGCCATCGTGGTTGGGCTTGGCATGGGAACGGGAACGATCATGTCGAACACCTCAGCCGGGTTTATCCCGCTTGAGGACAACGGCTATCTGTTCGTCGACGTGCAATTGCCCGATGCGGCGACGTTGGAACGGACCGAGGCTGTGACCGCCCGCCTTGACGATCAGCTGCGCGAAATCCCCGGCGTGGCCAGCACGGTTCTGGTCAACGGCTTTTCGCTGCTGAACGGTACGATCACCAACGGTGCCGCGATCTTTGTGAACCTCGACAACTGGAGCGAGCGGCAGGAAGACGACCTGAGTGCTGATGCCATCCTCGCCAAAGTACTGGCGATATCCAACAGCGAGTCAGCTGCCTCAATCGTTGCCTTCAACCCGCCGCCCATCCAGGGTCTCGGCATGTCTGCCGGGGTTGAAATGGAGGTGCAGCAAACCGGTGGAGGCACGCCTCAGGATCTTGCCTCAGCCGTGGGTTCGTTCGTGTATTCGGCCAATCAAAGGGCCGAGATCGGGCAAGCCTATACAACCTTCCGCGCCAACGTTCCGCAGCTTTTCGTGGATCTGGATCGTGAAAAAGCCAAGACGCTCAATGTCTCGGTGGCCGAAGTTTTTCAGACCATGCAGGCGCAATTGGGGTCTTACTATGTAAATGACTTCAACCTGTTTGGCCGCGTCTATCGCGTCATGATCCAGGCCGATGGCACCTATCGCGACAATGTCGATGATATCGCCAATCTCTACGTCCGTTCGCAGAATGGCGACATGGTGCCTTTGGGCACACTGATCGACGTGGAAAACGTATTGGGGCCGGTCCTGCTGAAACGGCACAACCTGTTCCGGTCGGCCACGGTGACAGCTGTACCCGCGCCTGGCCTGTCCAGTGGTGACGCCATTACGGTAATGACAGAGGAATCCCAAACCGCCCTGCCCCCCGGATATGCGTTCGAATGGACCGGCACGGCCCAGCAACAGCTGGCCTCGGGCAGTCTGGTGGTCATCATTCTGGGGCTTGCGATCCTGTTTGGATACCTGTTCCTGGTTGGTCAGTATGAAAGCTGGACCTTGCCCGTCTCGATCCTGCTGTCCGTGGTCGTGGCCCTGTTCGGGGCGGTGGCGGCGGTCGCCATCGTCGGCAGTGACATCAATCTTTATACGCAGATCGGGATGATCATGCTGGTGGGGCTGGCGTCGAAAAACGGCATTTTGATCGTTGAATTTGCGATGGAGCAACGCGCCAAGGGCCTGTCGATCAAAGAAGCCGCAGCCGAGGCCGCGCATCAACGTTTCCGCGCTGTGATGATGACCGCCCTGTCCTTCCTGCTGGGGGTTGTTCCGCTGCTGGCCGCCAATGGTGCCGGCGCTGCCAGCCAGAAGGCGATTGGTGTGGCTGTGTTCGGCGGTATGTTGGCCGCGACGCTGGTTGGTGTGATCGTGGTTCCGGTGCTCTACGCCCTCATGCAAAGCATGAGAGAGTGGCTGAAAGGCAGCAAAAACGATCCCGACCCGTCCGAGTCTGCGGCCTGATCCTGTAATTAACCCCGCCTCAACGGCGGGGTTTTTTCTTAGCGTGATCTTGCGCGGCGCCGTTTGGCAATCTCGTGGATCACCTGTTTCGCGTCAATCGGCGGTTCCTGCTCGATCCTGCGATACTCTGATCCATCCCTGCGCCGCGTCAGCAACCCGCAAGAGATCATCGTGCGCCGCAACGTGGCAGGGTCATCGAAACAATGCTCGGCATTGAGACAGGCGTTGACCTCGGCCTCATTTACGGCCCTACCCGATGGCACTGCAGCCCACAGAGCCCAAAGTGACAGGTTTTGCACCGAACGTTTCGAAGGCCATTGCCGCAACCTGCCCTGCGTGTCGAACAGGTATAACGTGCGTTCTACTGCTCGCGCATTGGCCGCTGGCGGGTCCGAGCGCGCCTGCAATCTGCGACTGGCGGCGCTGTCGGCGCGCATATGTTGTACATTCTGATAACCAGCCGCGCGCGCGACCATGTTCATCAGAGTCAAGTGCGAGGGGCTGGCCTCTCCCAACTGGGTGGCCAAGGTTCGAACAAAGGGTGTCAGATCATCCACATGCAAAGGGACTGGTATCTTGCTCATCACACATCCAAATCGGGCGTTCTGTGCATTCGTTGGCCGCTGACCTGACGAAGCAACGCCCTGAGTGTTGCGATGTCAATCATCCGTTAAAGGCAGGTTTAGCACTCTGAGAAAGAGCAACGGCGCCTCGGTGTCTGCCGACCGTACCCAAGGGCTAGCATAACAGGGGTCCACCGCCAAGGGGCCTGCAAACCCAGTCACGCGCTGCGCCGCTCGGCCATCCAGCGATCGATCCGCGCGATTTGCTCGTCACTGAGCCGAAGCCCCAGCTTGTTGCGTCGCCAGACGACATCTTCGGCAGTGCGGGCATATTCCTTGTCCATCAACCAAGCGACCTCTTGCGCGGTCAAGGTTGCGCCAAAATCCTCACCAAGGTCAGACACCTGTTTTGCACCACCTATTACCTCGCGCGCCTCGGTCCCGTAGGCGCGGATCAAGCGGGCCGCCCATGCTGGGTCGAGGAACGGGTATTCCGCCAGAAGGTCGCTTTGAAGGGTGTCGACGGAGTCCACCGGAAAGTCTCCACCGGGCAGAGCAACTCCAGCAGTCCAGGGTTTGGGCAGGTCCGGAAAGAAATCGGCCACTTTTTCTAGCGCGCTTTCTGCAAGCCTGCGATAGGTGGTGATCTTGCCACCAAACACGTTCAAAACAGGCGCCCCACCCTGCGCATCAACTTTCAACGTATAGTCTCGCGTCGCCGCTGTGGCGCTGCTGGCCCCATCGTCATACAGCGGGCGCACACCGGAATACGTCCAGACAATATCATCGCGGGTCACGGCGCGTTGGAAGTATTTTGACGCGAACGCACACAAATACTCCTGCTCGGCCTCGGTACATACCGGCGCGGTGGACGGATCCGGATGATCCTGATCGGTTGTGCCAATCAGGGTGAAGCCCTGCTCGTAGGGAATGGCAAAGATGATGCGGCCATCTTCGCCTTGAAAGAAATAACACTTGTCGTGATCGTACAATCTAGGCGTCACGATATGACTGCCGCGCACCAGCCGAACGCCCTCGCGCGAGTTCACGCGGATCTTGGTCTGGATGATGTCGCCGACCCACGGACCACCTGCGTTGATCAACATTCTGGCCTGGATCACACGGGTCTGGTTACTGTCCCGATCCCGCACCGTCACCTCCCACAGATCACCCACCCGCTCGGCCGAGATCACTTTGGTCCGCACCATGATCTGTGCACCTCGCGCCTCAGCATCACGCGCATTCAGGACCACCAGACGGGAATCCTCGATCCAACAGTCGGAGTACTCATAGGCCGTTTCGAACCTGTCTTGCAAAGGGGCCCCTTCCGGTGCCGTGCGCAGGTTCAGCGACGTGGTTCCGGGCAGGATTTTGCGCCCGCCAAGATTGTCATACAGGAACAACCCCAAACGGATCAGCCAGGCCGGACGCCGCCCACGCATCCATGGCATCACCGTGCTGAGCAAGCGAGAGGTCGGCGTTTCCGAGTCAAACCGCATGTCCTTGTGGTAAGGCAACACAAAGCGCATCGGCCAGCTGATATGTGGCATCGCCCGCAGCAGGGTTTCACGTTCGATCAATGCCTCGCGGACCAGCCGAATTTCAAAAAACTCCAGGTATCGCAACCCGCCATGAAACAGCTTGGTCGATGCCGAAGACGTAGCCGATGCCAGATCGTTCATTTCCGCCAGTGTCACCGACAAGCCCCGCCCGGCGGCGTCCCGTGCGATACCACAGCCATTGATGCCGCCGCCAATGATGAAAAGGTCTGTGATCTGATCGTCCGTCGACTGCATATCTTTTGATTCCTCGCGAGGCATTGTCTGGCGCATTAGTCCGAAAGTCATTCGCTTGGTCAATGTTTATGTTCGTTTATTTTCTTTTTGCAACTCTGATATGAAAAATTCGCAGCCCTTCTTGCCAAACTTACCCAAAAGAACAAAAACGAAGGAACGCGTTTTTGAGTGGACCCGCCCCATGTCTCTGTCTTTTCGCCAATCCGACATTCTGGACATCGCCAGTACCGAAGGGCGCGTCACGGTTGACGGGCTGGCTGAACGTTTTGGCGTCACCGTTCAGACGATCCGGCGCGACCTGACCGAACTGGCTGATGCCGGTAAACTTGACCGGGTCCATGGCGGCGCGGTTCTACGCTCAGGCGTGTCCAATATCGGCTATGACGACCGACGTGCGCTGAACGCGGATGCCAAAACGCGCATCGCACAAGCCTGCGCTGCGGAAATTCCAGATGGCGCGTCAATCTTCATGAATATTGGCACCTCGACCGAGGCCGTGGCGCGGCAAATGCTGAGCCATAAGAACCTGATGGTCGTGACGAACAACATGAACGTCGCCAACATCCTTATTGAAAACCCAGATTGCGAAGTTGTCATGGCTGGCGGTGTTCTGCGGCGCTCGGATGGCGGGTTGATCGGCACCCTGACTGTTTCAACCATCCAACAGTTTAAGTTTGATCTGGCCGTCATCGGATGCTCGGCGCTGGATCGAGACGGAGATCTGTTGGATTTCGATTTTCAAGAAGTTCAGGTCAGCCAAACCATCATCGCACAAGCACGGCGCACCTTTCTGGTGGCAGATCATTCAAAGTTTCAGCGTTCGGCCCCTGCACGGATCACCTCGATGTCCGAAATCGATACGATTTACACAGACGTTCATCTGCCGGGTGATCTACCGCAACACTGTCGGGAGTGGCGAACAGAAGTCGTTCTCTGCGCGTAGTAACTTTCGCACTTCAACGTTTGGGTGAATTGCGCAGCTTGTCAGATGCCGTTCAGCCTGACACTATCCACTACTTGTTACAATGCGCACGGGAGGGGAAGACCGGGCCATGATTGCTTTATTATTTCTGCTGTTTACCGTCACAATGGGGCTCAACTATTTCAACTTGACTAAGGTCGGCAACGTGCTGTTTTTCGCCACGTTGGCTCTCAGCATCTATTGGTTGAAATTCCACGCCACCAGCCAACTGACAATTCAACTTTGAGGGGACCGGCATGACACCTGAACTGTCCCGCACGCTCAACGCGCTGGGTATGCTTGCCGTCTGCCTTGTCTTGGCTTTGGCGTTTTTCTATCAGCTTGTTCTTTACGAACTGCCTTGCCCACTTTGCTTATTGCAACGTGTTGGGCTTGTGGCGGTTGGTGTGGGGCTTGGCTTGAACCTGCTCTATGGAGCTAGACCACAACATTATGCCATTGTGCTGATCGCAGCACTGTACGGCGGCAGTGTTTCGATCCGCCAAATCCTGCTGCATATCGTACCCGGAACAGGCCACTACGGATCACCGGTTCTGGGGCTCCACTATTACACATGGGCCGGGATCGCCTTTTTCCTCATTTTGCTGGGCACGGCGATCATGCTGTTGTTTGAGCGTCAGTACGACAACGACGCGTCCGCAGAGCCGAAATTTGGGGGAAACAAACTGGCCAAAACAGCCTTTTTCATCATGCTGGCGCTGGCTGTGGTGAATGCCGGGTCAACCCTGCTGGAATGCGGTCCCGGCATCTGCGCTGACCCGCCGACAAGCTACAAATTGATTGACGAACTGGACGCGGACGACGGAGGATAAGACAACCTTCGCCCGAAAAGGAGGCACGAGCTTGGGACTATTGGGGCAGCCGCTAGGCTATTACGACTATCTGACTTTCGTGGCGTTGATCCTGCTGCTTGCGGCGGTGATGGCGTTGTTTCTCTTCCTCATGGGGCTTCCGGGGCGGATCGCAATTAAACGCAATCACCCTCATGCCGAAGCCGTCAAGATCATGGGATGGATGGGATTTCTGGCCGTGGTCCCATGGGTCCACGCCTTTATGTGGGCGTTCCATGATGGAATCACCGTCGACATGCGCCGGGGCCCAGACGAAGAGAAAGATGCCATTCGCGACGAAATCAAACGTCTGGGCGGCAAGATCAGGCCCGAGTATCAGGATCGTCTGGACACAGACGATACGCAGAAAAGCTAAGGCCGAAGGAAACCAACAAACATGCTCGTCGCCCTTAGCATCACTCTTTTTTACATCATTTTTGTCTGGCTCATCTTCTTCAAGCTGGAACTTCTGAAATTCAACATTGCCTGGGGCATCGTCTCGTTCTGGGTGGGCGCGCATCTGCTGCTGATCTTTCTGGTGGCGCTGCGGTTCTTTCAGCCCTTCTCGGCAGACAGTCATGTGGTGCGTTCGACCATACAGATCGTGCCCAAACTGACGCAGCCAACGATATTGACCGAGGTACTGGTCGAGCCCAATACTCAGGTTACAAAAGGCGATCCGCTTTATCGCTTTGATGACACCGTGTTTTCACTGGCGGTGGACAATTCAAAGGCCCAACTGGTCGCGGCCGAGCAGAATGCCAAAATTCTGGAACAGGATGTGATCGCGTCGACCGAAGCAGTGGAACGGGCAAATGCGCAGCTGGCTTATGCGCAGACCCAACAAGCCCGCTATGAAAACCTCGTGCCCGCTGGTGGAGCACGGCAGGACGATTTGGATCGCTGGAACGAGCAGGTGACCGAAGATCTGGCCGCCGTCAAACAGGCTCAGGCAAATCTGGAAAAGGCGCAACTGGCTGTGGAATCGCAGATAGACGGCGTGAACACGGGTATTCTTCAGGCTCAGGCCCAATTGGCTGAAGCCGAGTATTTTCTGGAAAACACAACAATCTATGCACCAGAAAACGGTATGATCGTTTCTCAACAGGCACGTCCTGGTCTGGTTGTCGGCGACGTTCGCCTGGGCGCAATTGCCAGTTTCGTGACCGAGGACAGCCCTTATATCCTCGCCACGTTCCGTCAGCAGAACCTCAAATTTGTCGAACCTGGGCAAGAGGTTGAGGTGGCGCTGGATCTCTATCCCGGTGAAATCCTGAATGGAAAGGTCGAGGCAATCTGGTGGGCAACTCGGCAAGGGCAATACCTTCCTTCGGGACGCCTGCCCGGTTTTGAACTGCCCAAACTGCCCGGTCGAATTGCAGTGCAGATCACCGTGGATCTGCCAGAAGGCCACACATTCCCCGCAGGTGGCCACGCGGCGGTGGCAATCTATACGGGCATGGGCAAAAGCTTTGAGTTCCTGAGACGCATCAACATCCGTCTCTATTCCTTCGCCAACTTCATCCGACCACTGGATATTTGAGGATGCGCACAATGACACTCCGCCAGCTGCTTGGCACCGCTCTTTGCGCCGCAACCCTCGCAGCCTGCGCGCCGGTGGGACCGGATTTCGTGCGCCCGAACTCTCCGGTCGTGAAGCAATGGATCGAGGTGAACAACCCCGGCACTGGCCAAAGCGGCCTGACATCGCGCAGCGCACCTGTGGTGAAGTGGTGGGAGACGTTCAATGATCCGACCCTCAACAGGCTTATTGCAGAAGCTTATGCGCAAAACCTGACCCTTCAGGTTGCGGGTGCGCGCGTGTTACAGGCTCGGGCACAGTTGGGCATCGCATTTGGCGAGCTTTATCCGCAATCCCAGGCCATTGGAGGATCACTACAGCGACGGCAGATCAGCGACAATCTTGGACCCATCGCCGATATCAATCGCATCATTCCGCTGGATACCGAATTCTCAACCTCACAAGTCGGCTTCGATGCCCAATGGGAGCTGGATGTCTGGGGCGCGCAGCGGCGCGGCGTTCAGGCCGCGCGGTCCAATCTGGCGCTTCAGGTGGCCAATTACGACGACGCACTGGTGACGCTGACCGGGGATGTGGCTGCTCTGTACGTCAATATCCGTGCGTTGCAGGAGTCTCTGGCAGTTGCGCGCGAAAACATCAAGTTGCAGCAAGCATCTGCTGATCTGACCCAATTACGTTTCAACAATGGTGTCACGACCGAGCTGGACGTGCAGGAATCCACCGCCCTGCTCAACAACACCAAAGCCTTGGTGCCAGACCTGGAAAGTGACCTGCAACAGACCAAGAATGCCTTGGCGGTGCTGCTGGGTGTCACGCCGTCTCGGATGACAAACCTGTTGGGGAATACCGGCCGCATCCCGTCTGCGCGGACAAATGTGGCTGTGGGTGTACCCGCTGAACTTCTGCGCCGACGCCCGGATGTGCGGGCTGCGGAATTGGCTGCTGCGACGCAATCGGCGCAGGTGGGCATTGCGATGGCGGATCTGTATCCGCAGTTTGTCCTGTCAGGCGCGATTGGTCTGCAGGCGTCAGGCGGACGTGATCTGTTCAGCGGCAACAGCGCAACCGGTCTGGTCAGTGCCGGCGTCGTCTGGAACGTGTTGAATTATGGGCGCATCAAGAACAATGTCCGCGCACAGGACGCCGCTTATCAGGCGCTGATCGCCAATTACCAGAACACCGTGCTGACCGCCTATTCCGAGGTGGAAAGCGCGATGGTCGCTTATGCGCAGGCACGCAAACAGGTTGGGTTCTATCAGCAAAGCGTCGACGCCTCGCGCAAGGCGGCTGAGATCGCGGTCAGCCAGTACACGGACGGCATTGCCAGCTATTCACGTATCCTGAACACGCAAACGGCCCTGCTGCGCTCGCAAGCCAATCTGATTGAAGCACGGCAGCAAGTTTCCAGTAATCTGGTTGCGGTTTACAAGGGGTTGGGCGGCGGCTGGCAGATCCGTCAAAACCAGGAATTTCTACCCGAAACCGTATTGGCCGAAATGGCCTATCGCACCGACTGGGGCGATCTGCTGCAGAAAACCCCAACCGGTGCCAGTCTGAACTAAGCCCTACTTGGTCAGTCCGCGCAGCCCACCTGAGATCAGGATATTGACCTCATACAAAATGCGCGGCGCAGCCAGCCCGCCGGGGCTGGCCAGATAATTCGGGCTCCATTCCGGGTCGAACTTTTGCTTGAAGCTGCGCAAGCCTTCAAAATGATAAAACTGCTCGCCATGCTCGTAGACGAACCCTCCGATCCGGTTCCAGAGCGAGGCATGTTGCCGATTTTCTATACCCGAGAACGGCGCGGCCCCCAGCGAGAACCAGTGAAAGCCCTGCTCCGAGCCCCAAACCATCATCTCGGCAAACAGCGCGTCCATCACAAAGCTTGGGCTGTCTGGCTCATACCGCATCAGATCCAATGACAGCTCGGATTTGTCGCCGCCTTGGAACAGGTTGGCGAACGCCTTGATCTTGCCTGTGTTTCCATCGCGCAATACTGCATGATCGAAATACGACAGGTACTGATCGTCAAAGCCCCCTAGTGCAAATCCCTTTTCAGCCCCGGCCTTTTGCTCCAGCCAATGATCAGAAATTTCGCGCAACTCAGGCAGAACGGGTGCCAGCTTTTCCTTCGGGATGATCTCGAACACATAGCCTTCGCGTTCGGCCCTGTTCTTGGCTTGCCGGAACCGTTTGCGCGACTTTCCATCCAGCGAGAAGTCTTGCAGCGGCACCCGAGCAACCTCGCCTATTTTCAGGATCGACAGGCCAAGATCCAGAAAAGTCGGCAGGTATTTGGTCGAAACACTGTAGAACGCACACAACTTTCCTTCACGGTCCGCCTTTTCCCGAAGCTGCCAGATCAATTGCCGGCCTGCGACCTCATCCCCGACCGGTTCCCCTTTTGAGATCACAGCGTTGCCGGTATCAGCATAGACGATAAAGGCCGTTTCATCCGGCGAGATCAGAAATTGCTTGTCGCCGGTCAGGGATATCTGGGATTCGGTATCCTCACTTTCCATCACCAACCGTTCGACCACCTCGGGGATTTCAGTGCGTTGCGGTGTTGGAATCTCGCGTCCAAACAAAGAGTTGACGGCCACCACGCCGACGATCACAGCCACAACGAGGCTCGACCGCAAAAAGCGTGAGGCGTCGCCATTCCATGCAAACTCCCACCACAAAGCGTTTTGGTATTCGACGTGGGAATAAGCGAACAACCCAATCCAGAAGATGACGGCCAGCAACACGACAACGCTAATCAGCCATGGGATGTTCAGGCGAAAGATCGATGCGCCGCTGACCCGGTAAAACGCGCCACGGAACAGGGCCAAAACGCCTATCGTTCCCAACATCGACACCGCTTCGTGCGTGTCCAGGCCCTTGGCGAGCGAGGCAAAGAACCCCGCAACCATCAGCAGCATCGCCACCAGCCATGCGCGGTAGAGCTTGCGGAACAAGCCGCGCGACACCAGCAACAGCAGAACACCAATGGCACTGCCCACAAGGTGCGAGGCCTCGACAAAGGACAGCGGCAGAACATCCTTCAATACGCCAAGGTTCTGTGAACCCGCAGGCAGTGCCCCTGATACCAAAAGGATCACCCCGGCCACCGCCGCAACGCCCGCTGCAACAATGGGGACCATGGGACGGATGACCCTATACACCCAGGTTGCAGCACCGCCGATCCGGTGCCGTTGCGTCAGCGCCGATGCCACAGCAATCGACAGGCTGGCGACGGCAAACGGCAAAAAAGTATAAACCACCCGGTATAACAGCAATGCTGCTATGACATCTGACCGCCCCGACGCCCCAAGCCCCGCAATCAGCGTCGCTTCGAACACACCGATTCCGCCCGGTGCGTGGCTAAGGATACCTACGGCAATGGCGGCAACATAGATCGTGAAGAAATACGGATAGCCAACGCCCAGATCGTCGGGCATCAGGACATAAAGCACCATGGACGCGCCGAACAGATCACCGATCGCGGCCAGCGTCAGTAGGCTGGCCAGTTTCCCGCCCGGCAAATCAAAACCAACACCTGCCAATGAAAGCCGCCTGCCCCCGCTGGACAGCCAGACGAACAGGACGACCAACGCCCCCAGCAAAGAAAGCCCAATGGCGGTTTCCACCGTTGTGCTGACCGGCACCACCTTGGATATGCCGTCGGGATGCAGGGTCAATAGCAGGCCAAGGATCAAGATCAGACCCATCCAGAACGCGACCCATGAGGTCGCGATCACCCCGGCCACACGCCCCAGGTCCAGGCCAAGTGACGCATAGATCCGATACCGGATTGCGGTCCCGGTGATGTAGGAAAAGCCAAGACAATTTGATACGGCATAGCCACTGGCCCCCGCCATCCCGGCCACATGCAATGGCACTTTGCCTTCAGCTACGCTCTGCACGGCGAACACATCGTAAAGTGACAGAGAAAAGAAACTGAACCCCGTCCAGCAAAGCGCAATGAACATCAATTTCCATGACGTCGCCGCAATATCAGTCTGCACTTCTGACCATCTCACATGCGCCGACAGATCGTGCAGAACCGTCAAGGCGATGCCGGTAATGACAATGGGTATCGCGATGCGCAGCCAAGGCTTTTCCAGCAACGCCGCAATCCGTTCCGCCCAGCGCACGGCCAGAGGTTCGTCAGTTTTCTGCGAAGTGGTCATGCTGAACGTCCCTGCCTGTTTGTGAAGCCAGTCAGTCTGCTGATTACCCTGACATCATCTGCCCGGAAACTGTGGCACAAATTGTTTTCATCTCAAAGCACTAGAGCCGCCCCTTGCGCGTGGACAGCAGCAAATTCGTCTCGGACCGTGTGATGCCGTCAAAGCGGCGGATCTGGAACAGAACCTCATCCAGTTCGGCCAGGGTCTCGGTGCTGATCTCTGCGATCAGATCCCAGCTGCCGTTGGTCGAATGCACTGCCGTCACCTGCCGCAGGGCCGCTATCCGCGCCATGACACGCTCTGTCCCGCGCCCTTCAATCTCTAGCATCATCAGTCCACGCACAGGGCTTTGCGCCAGATCCCTGCGTGTCAGGATGGTGAAGCCGACGATCTCACCGGATTGTTTCAGGCGCTGCAACCTGCTGCGCACAGTGGTGCGCGTCACGCCCAGCGTTTCCGACAGCTCGGACAGGCTGGCGCGTGCATCGCGTTGCAACGCATTGAGCAATCGGTTATCCAAATCGTCCATGCTTTCTTCCCATAAAGAACTATCAGGAACCATTTTGAGCAAATTGCAGTCTTCACGCAAGGCACTCTGACATCGTAAATGGACACATGGACATGAAAAAAATCATACTGATCGGCGCACCAATGGACGCCGGAAAGCGTCGTCAGGGATGCCGGATGGGCCCCGACGCCTATCGTGTGGCCGGGTTGCAAGAGGCTTTGACCGATCTTGGCCATTCCGTGCAGGATCAGGGCGACGTGCGCCCCGAAGAGACCGGTCTGCTCGAACATCCGCATCTGTTTGCCCTGCCAGAGTGTGTCGGCTGGACTCAGGCCCTTAGTAAAGCGGCGCAGGCAGCCGCCGGTCAGGGCGTGCCCATTTTCATGGGCGGGGACCATGCGTTGTCCATGGGCACCGTCAACGGAATGGCCGCACATGCAGCAAGGATGGATCGACCGTTGTTCGTGCTGTGGTTGGACGCCCACAGCGACTTTCACACACCAGACAGCACGGGCAGCGGCAACCTGCATGGAACGCCTGTGGCCTATTTTACCGGAAGACCAGGTTTTGATGCTTTCCCGCCCTTGCCCGCTTTGGTCCCGACGGATCGCGTCGGCATGATCGGCTTGCGCTCAGTCGACCCTGCAGAGCGTATGGCGTTGGAACAGGACCGCGCCATGCTGGCCGACATGCGCAGCATCGACGAGAATGGGATCAAAGCCCCTCTGCTGGCCTTTCTGGACCGTGTACGCGCCGAAAACGCGCTGCTTCATGTGTCGCTGGATGTTGATTTCCTCGACCCTGCCATCGCCCCGGCCGTCGGCACCACGGTCCCCGGTGGAGCGACCGAGCGCGAAGCCCATCTGGTAATGGAGCTTCTGCATGAAAGCGGGCTGGTCAGCTCACTGGATCTTGTTGAGTTGAACCCGTTTCTGGATGAAAGGGGCCGCACGGCCAAACTGATTGTCGATCTTGCTGCATCACTGATGGGCCGCCGCATATTCGACCGCCCCACCCGCAGTTTCTGATGCCGTGCTTATTGCCAGGCGAGTGAGGGAGACCCCTGTTGCTGCTGGGTGGTATCGCGCGAATGATCCCAAAGACGGGCAGCAACTTTAGACGGCTGAGAAGCGCTCTGGCCGTATTGCGCGAGGTATAGCCTCGCGCCCTTGCTACCCTGCAAGAGACGGCAGGTAGAGTACAATTCCCGGGAACGCCACGAGCATTGCGATCGTCATGGCATCAGCGATGAAGAACGGCGTCACGCCCTTGAACACGTCCTGAACGCTCAGGTCCGGGCGCACCCCGGCCACGACAAAGCAGTTCAGCCCGATAGGTGGTGTAATCAGGCAGAACTCGGCCATTTTAACCACAAGGATACCGAACCAGATGGCGCACATCGGGCCCGACATCCCAAACGCGCTGTCGGCTGCACTGACGGTCTCACCTCCGTTCAGGGCCATCACCGCAGGGTAGACAACGGGCAAGGTCAACAGCAACATCCCAATTGCATCCATGAACATGCCCAGCACAGCATAAGCCAGAAGGATACAGATCAGGATCATCATCGGTGACATCTCAAGCCCGGTAATCCAGTCGGAAAACGCTCCGGGAAGATCTGCGAAGCCAAGAAACCGCACATAGATCAGAACACCCCAGATGATTGAGAAGATCATGGCGGTCAGCTTGGCGGTTTCCAAAAGCGCGGATTTGAATTCCTTCCAACGCATTCCATGGAACAGGGCGAAACAGAACACGATGAAGGCCCCGATTGCGCCACCTTCTGTAGGGGTGCCCCACGCCTTGTCTCCGAACGGGTTGTAGACAAAGCAAATGATGATCAGGATCACGGCCACAATCGGAATGGCACCGGGCAAGGCAGCAAAGCGCTCTTTCCAGGTAAAACCCGTGACAGGCGGTCCGACGGTTTTGAAGACCACGGCAATCCCGACAATCAGCAAGCCATAAACGATTGCAGAAAACGCACCCGGTATGAATCCGGCCAGCAACAGCTTGCCGACATCCTGCTCAACGATGATGGCGTAGATCACCAGAATGGCCGAAGGCGGGATGAGCGAAGCCAGCGTTCCACCCGCAGCAACGACACCAGCCGCAAAGCGTTTGTTATACCCCACCTTCAGCATCTCTGGGATCGCTATTCGGGCAAAAACGGCTGATGTGGCAACCGATGCCCCGGATACAGCGGCAAAACCTGCGGTGGCGAAAACTGTGGACACGGCAAGCCCACCCGGAACCCAGGCCACCCAGCGTTTGGCAGCTTCGAACAAAGCGAGCGTCAGGCCAGCGTAGTAGGCCAGATAGCCAATCAGGATGAAGGTCGGGATCAGGCTAAGCGTATGAGCCGCAACCTTTGAATGTGGTACCTGCCCTGCAGTCTTGACCGCAACCGTCAAAGCTTTGCCAAACTGGTCCGGATCATATCCAAACTTGGCCCAGAAAATCCAGATGAGCCCAACCAAACCCGTCAGTCCCGCCGCAAAAGCCACGCGCATTCCGACGACGACCAGAACCAGCAGACCACCCGTGACCCAGAGGCCAATTTCAATCGTGCCCATGCTTCTAGTCCTGCCCTTCGAACTGCTCGGCCTCTGCCGCCGCTTGGGCCGCTGCATCCTGAAGAAGCGGCACCGCCACAGGGGTCTCAAGCCCCAACACAAACGCACGCCCATAGCCCCAAACCTGAAGCATCAACCGTACACACAGCACCGAAAAGGCAACGGGCGCCAACAGCTTGGCAGGCCACAAGGGAATACTGATGTCGATGGAACTGTCCCTGCTCCAGAGCGGCGCGCCAAGATCGAAGGACCGATCGAAATGGGACCAACTGCCCCACACCAGTGCCACCATCAGAACGAGGATCAGAATGACCGAGATCAGCTCGAACAGCCACAAGGCCCGACCGTGAAGCCGTGAGATGACGATGTCCATGCGAATATGCCCACCGTCGCGCTGCACAAAAGAGATACCCAGAAATGCAATCAGCGGCATCGCCTGTTCGATCCAGTCGACGTAACCGGGCAACGGCGCGTTCAGCGCGTTGCGCCCGCTGACGGAAACCACGGCCAAAACCATCAGTCCAAAAACCGCGAAACCGCTGATCAATGCAAGAAAGCGTTCAAGCTTCAACAACTGCCGGTCCAGCTGGCTCAGACGGCTTCCGTCTTCCAGCACCGTGGCTTGTCCTGCCATCCCGTGGTTCCTTGTTCTTGAAAGTGAACCGGGCACCCGGCAGGGCACCCGGTCAAATAGATCAGTTACCGCCGCGCTGCTGCTTCAGCGTGGTTTGAACCAGATCATACAGGTCTTGTGCCGGCAGCCCCTGCTCTGACATATCCGCAATCCATTTCTCGCGGATTGGATCTGCAGCTGTGGTGCGGAACTCCTCGATCACGGCATCGTCGATCATGACCTTCTGCACGCCCTTTTCCTCAAGGACGCTGTCCCACTGTTCAAGCAGGCCGCCGTAGTTTGCCAGATAGTGATCAATCGCCTCATCAATCGAGCTGTTCAACGCTTCGCGATGCTCGGCAGGTAGTGCTTCATAGGCGTCGATATTCACAACCACAGGACAGTTCACTGTGCCGGGGTTCAGGTTGGCCGTCCACCAATCGGCCTCATTGATCGTGCCAAAGGACAGGTGCGCATGCTGGGCAAAGGCCACGGTATCCACAACACCAGATTCCATTGCATTAAAGGCTTCGGTCGCAGGCACCGAAGTCGGCACACCACCCACAGCCTCAAAGGCTTGACCCAATCCGCCGGTTGCACGAACGCGCATTCCATCAAATTCCGCCAACTGGTCACGGGGTTCGCCTTTGCCCACGATATTATACTGTGGCATGGGCGAGGTCATGATGATCCGGGCATTCCACTGCGCCATCTCATCCTTGACGGCTGGGTGGTCATACACCGCGTGACTGACGGCAACCTCTTCCTCAAGGTTGTTCACACCCAGGAACGGCAATTCCAGCACAGTGATCGCCCGATTTTTGTCGCGGTGATAGCCAGCGCAGAACTGAGCCATCTCGAACGCCCCGATTTCGATACCATCCAGGTTTTCGCGTGGCTTGGACAAGCCTCCATAGCTGACATTGATGGTGAACTCTCCTCCGGTCTTTTCACTGACCAGTTCAGCGAGCTTTTCGACATGCTCGGTGAATGCGCGGCGTTTGCCCCAAACGGATGCATTCCACTCGGTCGCGGCAGCCTCACTTACAAACGCAAAGCTCAAGGCGGTAACAGCGGCACCGCTCAACATCTTATTCATGATTTTGTCTCCCTTTGGTGCGCCTCTTTCCGAAACGCTTGAAAAAGAAGCTAGCGCCAACATTCTGATGTGCCAACCCTCAGGATCGCGCATGTGAACCCATCTGACACCAAGAAGAAGATTTGGCCGGAGAGGACGCCGCTGCTTCGGCGCGAAACAACGAACAGCAGGCGTTACAATTAAATATTTGTTTCCGAAGGTTTTTTACAAAATTTTGCGTTGTAATTTACAAAAATTGAGACTGGATTAAAATTTCTTTACAAACAAACCCAAAGATTACGGCAATTTATTTATTTATTTTCTGAACCCGGTAATACTCTGATCGGGGAGGAACAGGATCGACTTTGCCAAACAATCAGGCAAAAACGACCTAACGTAATCCAGTCCAGAGGGAGGAGCCTCAAAGATGACCACCGCTGCCCAGGCAGATGCCAAGACATATCCGCCATCCGCAGAAACCGTCGCCCGTGCGCATGTCGATGCCGCAAAATATTCCGACATGTATGCCGCCTCAACCTCTGACCCGGACACGTTCTGGGGCGAGCAAGGCAAGCGCGTCGACTGGATCAAACCGTTCTCGAAGGTAAAGGACGTCAATTACGACTTCGGCTCGGTCAAGATCAACTGGTATGCCGATGGCACGTTGAATGTCTCGGCCAACTGTCTGGATCGTCACCTGAAAACCCGTGGCGACCAAACTGCGATCATCTGGGAACCCGATGATCCAAACGACCCGGCCCAACATATCTCTTACGCCGAACTGCACCGCCGCACGTGCCGGATGGCCAATATCCTGGAAACGCTGGGTGTGCGGAAGGGCGACCGCGTTGTCATCTATCTGCCAATGATCCCCGAGGCCGCCTATGCCATGCTGGCCTGCGCGCGGATCGGTGCAATTCATTCCATCGTTTTCGCAGGCTTCTCGCCCGACGCTCTGGCGGCACGTGTCAACGGTTGCGACGCCAAGGTGGTGATCACGGCAGACGAAGCGCCTCGTGGCGGTCGCAAAACTCCGCTGAAATCCAACGCCGATGCCGCCCTGCTTCACTGCAAAGACTCGGTGAAATGCCTGGTCGTCAAGCGCACCGGTGGTCAGACCACATGGATCGACGGTCGCGATTACGACTATAATGAAATGGCGCTTGAGGCGGATGACTACTGCGCACCCGCCGAGATGAACGCGGAAGATCCCCTGTTCATTCTTTATACCTCTGGCTCGACTGGTCAACCGAAAGGCGTTGTACATACCACTGGCGGTTATCTGGTCTATGCCGCACTGACGCATGAGATCGTTTTCGATTATCACGAAGGCGACGTGTATTGGTGCACGGCGGATGTGGGCTGGGTCACGGGCCACAGCTATATCGTCTATGGCCCTCTGGCCAATGGCGCGACGACCCTGATGTTCGAGGGCGTACCGACCTACCCTGATGCAAGCCGCTTCTGGCAGGTGTGCGAAAAGCACAAGGTGAACCAATTCTATACCGCCCCAACCGCTTTGCGCGCCTTGATGGGGCAAGGCAACGAGTGGGTTGAGAGGTGCGATCTGAGCGATCTCAAGGTGCTGGGCACCGTGGGTGAGCCGATCAACCCCGAGGCCTGGAACTGGTACAACGAAGTTGTCGGTGGCGGGCGCTGTCCTATCGTTGATACCTGGTGGCAGACGGAAACCGGCGGTCATCTGATGACGCCCCTGCCTGGTGCTCATGCGATGAAACCCGGATCGGCCATGAAGCCATTCTTCGGCATTGAACCAGTGGTTCTGGACCCGCAGTCCGGTGTAGAAATCGAAGGCAACGGCGTCGAAGGCGTTCTTTGCATCAAGGACAGTTGGCCCGGCCAGATGCGCACCGTTTGGGGCGATCATGAGCGGTTCGAGAAAACCTATTTCTCGGATTACAAAGGCTACTACTTCACAGGTGACGGCTGCCGTCGCGATGAAGGTGGCGATTATTGGATTACGGGTCGCGTCGATGACGTGATCAATGTGTCCGGCCACCGTATGGGTACGGCCGAGGTGGAAAGCGCTCTGGTGGCTCATGCCGCTGTCGCTGAGGCCGCCGTTGTGGGCTATCCTCATGAGATCAAAGGGCAAGGCATCTACTGCTATGTCACTTTGATGAATGATCGTGAGCCTTCGGACGAGCTGCTGAAAGAGCTGCGTACATGGGTCCGGACAGAAATCGGCCCGATTGCCTCGCCGGATGTAATCCAGTGGGCCCCTGGATTGCCCAAGACACGCTCGGGCAAGATCATGCGCCGGATCCTGCGCAAGATTGCCGAGAATGACTTTGGCAGCTTGGGTGACACTTCGACACTGGCCGATCCGTCGGTTGTCGAAGACCTGATCAAAAACCGTGCGAGCAAGTGAGGATGTGATGGACGCTGCCACGATCACCACACCCGCCGTTCTCATCCTTCTCGGCCCTCCGGGCGCCGGGAAGGGTACACAGGCCCGTATGCTGGAAGAGAAGTTCGGGCTGATTCAGCTGAGCACCGGCGACCTGCTGCGCGAGGCTGTCGCGGCAGGGACAGAAGCAGGTCTTGCTGCCAAAGCCGTCATGGAAGCGGGCGACCTGGTTAGTGACGACATCGTCATCGCCATTCTGCGTGACCGCATGGCTCAGCCTGACTGTGCAAAAGGTGTCATTCTTGATGGCTTTCCCCGCACAACGGTCCAGGCCGAGGCACTGGACGATCTTCTGGAGTCGAACAATCAGAAGATCAACGCCGCGATTAGCCTTGAAGTTGAAGACGCCGAAATGGTTGTCCGCATCTCGGGCCGCTACACCTGCGCCGGGTGTGGTGAAGGGTATCACGATACGTTCAAAAAGCCTGCCGAAGATGGCAAATGCGACAAGTGTGGCCACACCGAATTCAAGCGCCGCGCGGATGACAATGCCGAAACCGTAGCATCGCGGCTGGCGGCCTATCACGCGCAGACCGCGCCGCTGATCACCTATTACGAAGGCCATGGCGTGCTGCAGCGCACCAACGCCATGGGCAAGATTGAAGACATCGCGCGCGATCTGGAGGAAATCGTCGGTCGCGCGATGAAGTAAGGGGAGGAGATAAGCCGTAAGGCTTTGATCCAAAACAGAATTCTTCAATGAACCGCCGTGGCGGAACAGAGAAGTATTGCCGGGCGTCACGGGGCGTTTGGTACAATCGAGAAGCGGTCCGCGTCACTGGAGGAATTGGGCTCGGGCCGCCCAACGAGGAAGCGAAGGAGGAACCCGCAATGGCGGATCATTCAACAAACTCCGCGCAGACTGCCGAGTCCGATAAGGGCTATTGGCAGGCCAACCTGCGCCTTATCTACATCAGCCTCGTCATCTGGGCGCTGGTGTCGTTTGGATTCGGCATTCTGCTGCGTCCGTTGCTGTCGGGTATCGCCGTCGGCGGAACCGATCTGGGCTTTTGGTTCGCACAACAGGGATCGATCCTGGTCTTTTTGGTGCTGATCTTCAACTACGCCTGGCGCATGAACAAGCTGGACGCCGAATTCGGCGTAGACGAAGAATAAGGGAGAGCGGGGATTATGGATCAGTTTACCATCAACCTGCTGTTTGTTGGCGCGTCTTTCGCGTTATACATCGGCATCGCGATCTGGGCCCGAGCGGGTTCCACATCTGAATTCTACGCCGCCGGTCGCGGCATTCACCCGGTCACCAACGGCATGGCAACAGCGGCGGACTGGATGTCTGCGGCCTCGTTCATCTCGATGGCCGGCCTCATCGCCTTTACTGGCTATGACAACTCGACCTTCCTGATGGGTTGGACCGGTGGCTACGTGCTGCTGGCGCTGCTGCTTGCGCCCTACCTGCGCAAGTTCGGTAAATACACCGTGTCGGAATTCATCGGCGACCGCTTCTACAGCCAGACCGCACGTATCGTTGCGGTGATCTGTCTGATTGTTGCCTCGGTAACCTACGTGATCGGTCAGATGACCGGTGTGGGCGTGGCCTTTGGCCGCTTCCTCGAGGTTTCGAACACATCCGGTCTGCTGATCGGTGCGGGCGTCGTGTTTGCCTACGCGGTGTTTGGCGGAATGAAGGGCGTGACCTATACTCAGGTCGCTCAGTACTGCGTGCTGATCACCGCCTATACTATCCCGGCGATCTTCATCTCGCTGCAGCTGACTGGCACTCCCGTTCCGGCGCTGGGTCTGTTTGGTGACACCGCCAGCGGTGAGCCCCTGCTGACCAAGCTGGACGCGATCGTGACCGAGCTGGGCTTCAACGAATACACAGCCCACCACTCGAACACGCTGAACATGGTGCTGTTCACCCTGTCGCTGATGATCGGTACTGCGGGCCTGCCCCACGTGATCATGCGCTTCTTCACCGTTCCCAAAGTATCTGACGCACGTTGGTCGGCTGGCTGGGCGCTGGTCTTCATCGCGCTGCTGTATCTGACCGCCCCTGCGGTTGGTGCCATGGCGCGTCTGAACATCAGTGACATGATGTGGCCCAACGGTGGCATCGAAGGTGGCGCTGTTTCGGTCGAAGAGATCGACAACGATCCGCGTTACGACTGGATGGCCACGTGGCAGAAAACCGGTCTGCTCGACTGGGAAGACAAGAACGGCGACGGCAAGATCCAGTACTACAACGACAAGTCCGAAGCCATGACTGCTATCGCGGAAGAAAAAGGCTGGGTCGGTAACGAGTTGACCAAATTCAACCGTGACATCCTGGTTCTGGCCAACCCCGAGATTGCCAACCTTCCGGGTTGGGTGATCGGTTTGGTCGCTGCTGGTGGTCTTGCGGCTGCTCTGTCAACCGCTGCGGGCCTGTTGCTGGCGATCTCGTCGGCAGTGTCCCACGACCTTGTCAAAGGTGCGATCAACCCGCAAATCTCTGAAAAGGGTGAACTGCTGGCCGCTCGTATCGCAATGGCCGTAGCCATCGTTGTTGCAACCTATCTGGGTCTGAACCCACCGGGCTTTGCGGCGCAAACCGTGGCACTTGCCTTTGGTCTGGCGGCAGCCTCGATCTTCCCGGCGCTGATGATGGGGATCTTCTCGACCCGCATCAACAACACCGGTGCGGTTGCTGGTATGCTGGCTGGTCTGACGGTTACTCTGGTCTACATCTTCCTGCACAAGGGCTGGCTGTTCATTCCGGGCACCAACTCGTTCACCGATGCTGACCCACTGCTGGGCCCGATCAAGTCGACCTCGTTCGGTGCAATCGGTGCGATGATCAACTTTGGTGTGGCCTACGTTGTCGCGGGCATGACCAAAGAGACCCCGCAGGAGATCAAGGATCTGGTCGAAAGCGTACGCATTCCCCGTGGTGCGGGCGCAGCTCAGAATAAGTGAGCTTGATGCGGTCGTTGGTTCTTGCCTTCGACCGCGTCTTTCGATCCACTGTTCCCGCCCGGCACACCACTGGGCGGGATTTTTTCACCAGAACACCGGAGACAACACATGCCCCTGTCCCATGATGAAATTGCCCGGTTTCTGAAATCCGTTCACCCTTATGACGCGTTGCCTTCCGACGCCCTCGATCAGATCGTCAAACAGATCGAAGTCTGGGAGGTCGAGGAAGATGCCTCGGTCTATGAGCTGGGCCATAAGTTGCCCGGGGTGTTCGTGATCTATGAAGGACAGGTTGAGATTACCGATGAGAACGGTGCCATCGTCTCTCATCTGGGTCTGCGCAATTCCTTTGGCGAGAGGGGCCTGCTGAAAGACGGCAAGGCCGCCACAAAGGCCCGTGCGCATACTCCTTCGGTCCTGATGGTTCTGCCGCCGGATCTGGTGCGGAGTTTGATCGATGACCACGATGTGGTGGCAAAGTTCTTTGACCGCACACGTGGCGACCGCAGCGGCCCGCAAAGCCTGGCTACCAGCTCGATCGACGTATTGATGGCGCATAATCCGGCCACCTGCCCCGCTGACACGTCGGTTCAGGACGCCGCGAGGATCATGCGTGACAAACATATCTCGTCGCTCTGCATCACCGACGAAGATCGCTTGCAGGGCATTGCGACCCTGCGGGATATCTCGGGCAAATACGTTGCAGACGGCTTGCCAGCCACCACGCCGATCTCTGAGATCATGACCGCAAATCCTGTGACCCTGTCACCCAGCGATATCGGGTCGGATGTGCTGCATATCATGATGGAGCGTGGCATAGGCCATATCCCGATCTCCGAAGGCGGTCGTCTGGTCGGGATCGTCACCCAGACCGATCTGACCCATTATCAGGCCGTGAACTCGGCCGAGCTGGTGCGTCGTATTGCGCAAGCCAACACAGCCCAAGAGATGGCGCGCGTCACCGAAGAGATCCCGCAGCTTCTTGTGCAGCTGGTTGCAGGCGGAAACCGGCATGAAATTGTTACCCGTCTGATCACCGATATCGCGGATACGGTCACACGCCGCCTTCTTGCCCTGGCTGAAGCTGAACTGGGCTCGCCCCCGGTTCCGTATCTGTGGTTGGCGTGCGGCTCGCAAGGGCGGCAGGAACAAACAGGCGTATCTGATCAGGACAATTGCCTGATGCTGGATGACAGCGTGACTGACGCAGACACGGCCTATTTCACCAAGTTGGCCAAATTCGTCTCGGATGGGCTCGACATTTGCGGATATTTCTACTGCCCCGGCGACATGATGGCGACCAATCCGCGCTGGTGTCAGCCGGTGCGAGTCTGGCGCGACTATTTCAAGGGCTGGATCGCCAAGCCAAACCCCGAGGCGCAGATGTTGGCCTCTGTCATGTTCGACCTGCGCCCCATCGGTGGCGCGTTTGAGTTGTTTGCCGACCTGCAAGCCGACACTCTGGCGGCGGCTCGAGCAAATTCGATCTTTGTGGCGCACATGATTTCCAACTCGTTGAAACACACGCCCCCGCTGGGGCTGCTGCGCGGGTTCGCCACGATCCGCTCGGGTGAACATCGCAACACGCTGGACCTGAAACACAACGGTGTTGTGCCTGTTGTCGATCTGGCGCGCATCTACGCATTGCAGGGCGAACTGACCGAGGCCAACACCCGCGCCCGCCTGAAAGCAGCCGAGGCCAGCGGTGTCCTCAGCCCGTCCGGCGCCCGGGATCTGCTGGACGCTTACGACCTGATCGCCGAAACCCGGCTGGAACATCAGGTTCGGCTGGTCAAATCCGGTGAAAAACCAGACAACTACCTGCCGCCGTCCGAACTCTCGGACTTTGAGCGAAGTCATCTGCGCGATGCGTTTGTTGTGGTAAAAACGATGCAGTCGGCGGTTGGCCACGGCAAGGGTATGCTGGGCTAAATGCCCCCAAGAACGGAGAGACCACATGTTTCTGGAATTGATCGGCACTATCTTTGCGGGCTTTGCGTTTGCGGGCGTCGTGCTTGTGCTGAACAAGCTGACCGGTGGGCGCTTGCCAAAATGGACCACTCCGGTTGCGGCAGGTCTGGGCATGATCGGCATGACCATCGCCAGCGAATACTCCTGGTATGACCGCACAGTAGGTACTCTTCCGGAAAGTATGGAAATTGTTCAAGAAGTTAAAAACAAGTCCTACTACCGACCCTGGACATATGCTGTGCCCTTTGTCGACCGTTTCTCGGCCATCGACACACAATCGGTCCGAACCAATGATCAGGTTCCCGATCAACGGCTGGTCGATCTGTATCTGTTTGGGCGTTGGGCACCAGTCACGCATTTGCCGGTGGCCGTCAACTGTGCGGAAAACAGTCGCGCCAACCTTGTAGACGGAGCCGAATTTGCCGACGACGGTCGCCTGATCAACGCAAGCTGGTACCGCGCTGAGGGCAAAGACTCCATCATCGAGACCACTTGCGGGGTCTGATCATGCTCACTGGATTAAGTCTGAGACTCAGGATTTTTCTGTTCTTCTGCCTGCTGGCATTGGGGGGAGTTGCGATCAGCGCAGTCGCCCTTTGGATCACCTATGCCCGCGCGGAGAACCCCGAACTACTGGACGCTTTCATTTTTGCCGAAATCCTGATCGGGTTTGGCTTGCTAGCCCTGATCGCCGGTGTCTGGCTTCTGTTTGACGACAATGTTGCAAAACCGATCGAGCGCCTCTCGGCCCAATTGCGCGCGCGTGCGCATGCCGGGGTCAGCACGGATCTGGACATGCAAGCGGCGCGCTATCTGGGGGATCTCGCCCCGGCCGCAGCTGGACTGGCGGAACAAGTGGCTTCAAACGCGATGCGAACTGCCGAGGCCGTAGCTACGGAAACCGCTCATCTCGCGGCCGAGAAACAGCGTCTCACCGCTCTGTTGACGGAAATCCCGGTCGCCATGCTGCTGGCCAGCCCCAAGCATCAGATCGTGCTGTACGACGGGCAAGCAGCCGAGGTTTTGGCCCAGATCGCGCACCCCCGCCTGAATGCCTCGCTTTTTGAGTATATAGAGGCAACCGGCCTGACCGACGCCTACGCAAAACTGAGTAAAACCGGCAAGGACGTCTATTGCACCCTGTCCAGTATCGACGGCAAGCAGACCTATTCCGCCCGAATGAAACCGCTGGGGGGGGCGCCTGGATACATGCTGGTCTTTGATGACAGCGCTGCGCAGATTTCCCCTGATGAGGCGCGCCCGCTGGTTTACGATTTTGAGTTGCTCGACACGCCGGGCGATGACGCGTTCGAGAACCGCACCCTGTCTGACCTGTGTTTCGTGGTCTTCGATACCGAAACAACCGGGCTGCTGCCGCACAAGGATGAAATCGTTCAGATCGGCGCGGTGCGCGTCCTCAACGGCAGGATCGTACAGGGCGAACATCTGGACATGCTGGTGGATCCGGGCATTCCAATTCCCCCAGCCTCTACCAGGGTGCACAAGGTCAGCGACCATATGGTTCAGGGCGCGCCGGATATCACCCAGGCCGGACGCGTGTTTCACCAATTTGCACGCGATGCGGTGATGGTGGCGCATAACGCGCCCTTCGACATGGCGTTCCTGCGCCGTCACGGGCCGAGGATGGAGGTCGAATGGGACCATCCGATCCTGGACACGGTTCTTCTGTCTGCCGTCCTGTTCGGGGCCAGCGACACGCATACGCTGGACGCCCTTTGCGAAAGGTTGGACATCACCATCCCCGAGGCGCTGCGCCACACTGCACTTGGCGATGCTGTTGCCACGGCTGAAGCGTTGGTCAAGATGCTGCCGATCCTACAGGCGCGAGGCTTTACAACATTTGGTGAGGTCATAATGGAAACCCGAAAACACGGGCGTTTGCTGGAAGACCTGAACTGACGGTTTAAATTGCAGGCAACAGTCAGCTTTTCGTGGACAATCCGGGCCGCGCGTGGCACCAGATGCGCGGCCAAGGAAGACGCGCGCAATGACCCAAAAGACCTTTACCCCTACGCCGGATCAAAGCCCCGCCTTTCGCGAGGCGCTGGGGTGCTTTGGCACTGGCGTCACCGTGATCACCACACAAACCGAAGGTGGGCCGCGTGCGATCACTGTGAATTCCTTTGCCTCGGTCTCATTGGACCCGCCGCTGGTGTTGTGGTGTCTGGCCAAGGAATCGTACCGTTTCGATGCCTTCAGCAGCTGTGAACATTATTCGATTCATGTGATGGCACAGGATCAACAGGATCAGGCGCTGCGGTTTGCGCGTGACGGTGCGGATTTCTCACATGCAGATTGGACTGAGGATAAGACCGGTCGCCCGCAATTGACCCAATGTCTGGCGCGGTTTGATTGCCGCCTGCATGCGCGGCACGACGCCGGGGATCATCTGATTATTGTCGGTCAGGTGGATCAGGTAATGTACCGCACTGGCAATGGTTTGATCTTCAAGCGCGGTCAGTTCGGTGGGTTTGTCGACCTGATCTAATCGTCCAGCGATCCATGCACGGCAAGCGCCTCAAGCTGGGCGTCCTGCGGCTTGATGACTCGATAGCTTTCGTGCACACCTGCCTCGCTCAACTCACGGGCTACGGTGAGCAAAGTGTTGGCGGCATGGTCTTCGCACAGGTCAGACATGTGATCGATTTCGGATTGTGCGACGCCCATTGCGGCCTCGACCGATGGCGCGCCGTAGAATTGTACAAAATGTTCGGCCAGATTGCGCGTGATCCGATCCTTCTCTGCAGGCTCGATCTGTGTCACGGCGACAAATGTGACGCGACCAAAGGTCTCCAGACCCAACCAGCCATTTGCAAATGCCTGCCGCGCCTTACCCTCAAGATCGGCATCGCTCCAGTTCGAAAACTCGAACCCGCCGGACACACACCATTCTCCGGTACGGGCCGGGGAATGAAACACGTTCATATCGCTTTCGTCGAAATGGATTGCGCGGGCCAGTTTCATCGTCCGTTCTCCAACACTTCGGTCAGGGGGCGCAAGCGCGTGTCTGCACCGTCGCGGATCAGCATCCCGAACCGCTCATCCGTTCCAAGGAACACACCGCCGTCCGTTAGCGGATCACCAACACCGCGCAAAAGCGCCATCCAGTCGGTATGCAACGGCGCGTTGCCTTCCTCTTGCCATCGATTGAGCCAGGTCAGCATGTGACGAGACCAGCTTTCGACCAGTTGCGTCGCGGAAACCTCTGCGCACCCTTCGTCATAGAGCGCGGTAACGTCCGGGTTCGCACCCGGCGCTTCGCTGGTTTGCAACAGCGCCAGTTCCCAACCAACAATCAGCCAATCCGGCTCGTCTTCGGCTGAGGTGTCCGAGGCGGCGACTCGAAACTTCCCACATTTTGCGCCGTTCACGCAGATCAATCCGTCCCAGCCGAGATGCACGGCAACCTCGGGCGGAGCCAGAGCGCCCAGCGCATTCTGAAACCCCACAGCGCAAAGGGGCAGCATCGCCATGGCGTCCCGCAACGGCACCTCGGGCGCAAAGACGATGGCAACGCGCAGGCGGTCGGCCTGAATGTTGTAGACGACCGTTCCCGCGTCACAACCCAGTGCCGCCATAGCCTGCGCGCGGTCGAACGGGTCTTCCCCACCCTGAACAGAGTGGCCCGTCAGCAAAGGGGGAAAGACCGGCTGGCTCATGCGAAGCCGTTCGAGATCAGGTCGCGTGCGATCTTGCGGAACGACTCGGCCTGTGGGCTGTCGGGTTTGCTGACCACGATGGGCGCCCCCCCGTCGGCAGCGACACGAATATCCAGATGCAGCGGAATCTCACCCAACAACGGTACGCCCAGCGTCTCAGCCTCGGAGGCGACACCGCCATGGCCAAACACATGCTCTTCGTGCCCGCAGTTCGAGCAGATGTGGGTCGACATGTTTTCAATCATTCCCACGATCGGAGTCTTGAGCTGGTTGAACATGTCGATCCCCTTGCGGGCGTCGATCAGGGCCACATCCTGCGGGGTTGAGACGACGATAGCACCGTCCACCTGGAATTTCTGACTCAGCGTCAATTGCACATCGCCGGTGCCGGGTGGAAGGTCGACGATCAACACGTCCAAAGCGCCCCATTGAACCTGACCCATCATCTGTTGCAGCGCGCCCATCAGCATGGGTCCGCGCCAGACAACGGCCTGACCTTCGTTGGTCATCAGCCCCATGGACATCATGGTCACGCCGTGATTGCGCAACGGCAGGATGGTCTTGCCGTCCGGGCTGGCCGGACGACCGGAAACACCCAGCATCCGGGGCTGCGACGGGCCGTAAACATCGGCGTCCAGCAGACCCACACGGCGACCTTCGGCGGCCAAGGCGCAAGCAAGGTTCGCGGACACGGTGGATTTGCCGACGCCACCTTTACCGGATGCGACCGCTATGATCCGATCGACACCCGGAACGGCCTGCGGCCCGGTTTGCGATGGCTTGGGCTTCGGCTTCAAATCCGGCGGGGCCTTTTCGGAATGCGCAGTCATCATGGCCGAGACATTGGCCACACCGTCAACCATCTGCGCGGCCTTCTCGGCCGTTGCCCGTACAGGCTCCATCTGTTCGGCGTGCTTTGGGTCGATCTCCAGCACAAAACGCACGGTGTCGCCTTCCACGTTCAGTGCCCGCACAACGCCCGCGCTGACAATATCTTGCCCGGACACCGGATCGGTGATCTTTTTCAGGTTCGCCAGAACCGCATCACGAACACTCATGCCTCGTTCCCTTTGATGCGCCCTGCTGACAGGGGCGTGCGTGTCGACTCGCCACTCATTGCATGTGTCTCCGTCTCTTTCAGTTTATTTGACGCACCGCGCCCCGCCCCGTTAGGCTGAGCCATGCGCTTTGTCCTCTTGTGCCTGAGCCTGACGCTCTCTGCCACCCCCTCTTGGTCACAAGAGGCTATTGGGCTTGCGGCCCCGGCCGAGGTGAATGACTCTGGTCTGTTGCAACATATTCTTCCTCGCTTTTCTCTCAAGACCGGGATTCGCGTTATTGCGGATGACACAGGCGTTATGGTCCTGAAGTCCGCCCCGCCCGGCGATCCGGTCTTTGCCCGCAATGATGTAATCTATCACCTCACCATCGAAGACAATAAGCGGCAGGCCCGGTTTCGCGACTGGCTGCGTTCGGAGATCGGCAAACGCACCGTTGAGAGTTTTGCGCCCGCGCAGGGCACGCCCTTTACCGCCAGCTTTGATCTGACGGTCACTCAGTCGGACGAAACCGTCGACGGCGATACCGTGCTTGGCGAGGAACTGTCGATGACCCATTGCGGGCGGTGCCATGTGATCGGGCCGAAGAACCGAATGAACGGGCTGGGGTCGACGCCTTCTTTCCCAGTGCTGCGCGCAATGCCCGACTGGTCTGAACGGTTCGAGGCGTTCTTTGCCTTGAACCCCCACCCCGCGTTTACGCAAATAGACGGGCTGACACCGCCTTTTGACCCCGAACGCCCGTCTCCCATTCACCCGGTCGAGATCACGCTGGACGATCTTGACGCGATCCTCGCCTTTGTGTCGCGCATCGACGCGGCAGATCTTGGTGCCCCGCTGCAGTTTCAATGATCCTTTCTGTCCGAATAATAGTCTTCGGTGGTAACGACCCGAGGCTTGGGGTTTGACTGGAACGGATTGTCCTGCTGTTGGAACTGCGTATTCACCCGACAATTGTCACACATCTGGATCATTCGTGCCTGATCCGACGTGGCAAACATCGGGTGCGTGCCCGAAAGCTTCTCCATGATCCGTTCCACAGTAGATTTCACCCCAAACAATGCACCACATTCAACGCAAGCAAAGGGCTCCTCTTCATTGAGCACTTGCTGCGACAGGGCCGCATCACTCAAATCAAGCTGTGGGACTAGAGTGATCGCGTCTTCCGGGCAGATCGTCTTGCACATCCCGCATTGCAGGCAGGCATCCTGCTGAAAGTTCAGCTGCGGCTTGTCCGGGTTGTCGATCAGTGCACCAGACGGGCACAACGACACACAGCTGAGACACAAGGTGCAACTGTCCTCGTTTACCGCCACCGCCCCATAAGGCGCATTTTCGGGCAGCGGCAACGGTGCCTCAGCCTGCGGGTTCAGAGCCTGCGCAGCCAATCGCGCGATCTGTCGGCGATTCCCCAGTGGCAGAACCGGATCAGCCAGGGGCTGCGGCACGTCTTGACCATAGAGCAGATCAGACATGGCATCGGGATCAACCTCATCAATCAGGCCGATCCCGTCTGACCCGGCAATGGCGTGTGCCAGTGCAACCTCGCGATCCAGCGCGTCCCGCTCGGTCGTGGGCGCAAGCAGCACATCCGCACGAGCAAATCCGTGCGCCAAGGCGGCAAGCATCTCGGCGTGACCGACGCCCGATATAACATTTAGTTCCAACGGGATAACATTCGAAGGTAAACCTCGACCAAAGCGTGCTGCCAGCCGGATCATCTCGGACCCATGCGCATCATGGATCAGCAGTCGAGGCGCAGAACCTCCTGCACGTCGATAGGTGCGCGCCAGGATATGCATCCGGGACAACAGCGCCGATACACTCGGGTCCTCATAGGTGATCGCGGTTGACGGGCATAGGGCAGCACACGCACCACATCCGGCGCAGACCATCGGATCGATGCTCACATGCTCTCCCGCTGGTGTAATCGCCCCGGTTGGGCAAATATCCAGACAGTTGGAACAGCCCACCTGTTCGGCCCGCGAATGCGCGCAGAGTGTTTCTTCCAACCGCACGTACAGGGGCTTTTCAAAGGTTCCAACAAGTTGCGCAGCCTCAAACGCCAGACGCTCAACAGCCACCGCGTCTCTTGGATCGGCCCTCAGATATCCCTCGCGCTTGGCTGGGGCCTGTACAAAAGGCGTGCTCCCTGTCAGGTCGAGAATAATGTCACAGACGGAATGTGCACCATCCTTAGGGTCAGTCCAGGTGAAGGCGCCACGCCCACCCGGCACAACCTGCTGCAAAGCGTCTAGACGCAGGGAAAAACCGCCCAGCGCCCCGGACACGGACTTCACCCTTCCGCGCACCACATCGAAAGCGCGCGAGGTCGGCTCTGCCTGATCCGTGGCAAGAACAGTCACGGCCAAGGTTCCCGCCAATTTCTCAGCCAGATCAAATCCCACCGCACCGGGGCCGATGATGAAACAGGTTCCCTCGCTTATGACATCGACGCTGGGCGTGACCGGTTGCGGCAACAACGCCTCAGCCGCCAATGCCGCCATCTTGGGTGCCGCATCTGCGCCCTGTTCGGACCAACCCGCACGGTCGCGCAGGTCGAAAAAGCCGGGCGTGTCGATATTCAGTTCGTCGGCCAGAGACTGGAAAACCTCCTGTTCCTGCAGGCAGGCGATCACGGTTTCCCCATCTTGCATCAGGTCGGCGGCGGATTGCAGTTGGGTCGTGCAAAGGGACGTGTGAACCTTGGAACAGGTCATCCCGCAGGCGCTTTCGATCCTCTCCGGGTCCAGCGCCTGTGTTCCGGTGCAGTCGCATAACAGTATTTTGGTGCCCATGTCCCCTCCCGTGGGAAGCCATCCCGTGCAAAAAGCTGTATCCTCAGCCCGACAACTTCAACCCCCCTGAAGAGCGCCGGGTGCCAAGCTGCATTGGGGCGCAAAATGGCAGGAAACCAAAGTGTTTTGTGCCCCGCTCACGAAGATGCGACCAAGACGTACGACCAAAGTCTAAGAGCGCAGGCTTGGCACAAAGACAGATTGTGTACCATAGTGTTCATGGAAAGGCACGGGAGAGCCTTACAGGGAGGAACCAGTGGCCAAGGCCGCAAGCCAAATCGAAATGCCGGTTGGCGTCATCGTGCGCAAGACACCCGGGGTCACACGTTGGGCCCGTTGGAGTTGGCGCGCAGTGGCCGCCGTGCCCGGTGCAGGCCCTGCCGATTGGCAGGTTCTGCGTCGCGAAGGCGATGCGGTTGAATACCACGCAGCCACCCTGCCCCTGACCCTTTGGGCAGATGAGACCGAGGCTTACCTGGTTAATCTGTCGGACGGTCAGCCATCGCTTTATCTGGTGTTGCGGGATGAATTGCAGGGGGATGTTCCTCTGAACGCGGTACTTGTCACGGCCTCACCTTTTGAGGGGCAGGACTATGCCGATACCGGCGAAGAGATCGTCGAGAAAATCCCCATGACCGAAGGGCTGATTGCCTGGGTGAGGGACTTCACGCTCAAGCATCATGAGCACGAAGTGTTCATCAAGCGCCGCCGGGACAAGAAACGCACCGACTTGGTCGAGGATGGCAAGGGCGACGCTCGTATCCGTCAGGACTCGGACGTCTACCGCGCGCCCAGAAAGGTGCTGCAATGACCCAGTCCCGCGATTTCTGGTCCCGCCGAAAGGCTGCTGTTCAAGCTGAAGCTGAAGCCGAAGTGATTGCGGTCGAAGAACAAGCTGTCGCGGCGCGGCAGGCCGAATTGCAAGAGAAGAGTGATGCCGAGATACTGGCCGAGTTCGATCTGCCCGACCCGGATACGCTGCAACCAGGCGATGATGTGTCGGGCTTTATGGCAAAGGCCGTACCTGATCGCCTGCGTCGACATGCATTGCGGCAGTTGTGGCGCCTGAACCCGGTTCTGGCCAACGTGGATGGACTGGTTGACTACGGCGAAGACTATACCGACGCAGCCTGTGTGATCGAGAACCTCCAGACGGCGTATCAGGTTGGCAAGGGCATGCTGGCCCATGTCGAAGCGTTGGCGGCGGCGGAGGCCCCCCAAGAGGATGAGAGCGACTTCGAAGTTGAGCCCTCGCTTGAACTGGAGACGGAGCCAGAGCCTCAGATTGACTCACCCCCTGCCTCAGAGGTGCCTCTGGCAGAGGCAGAAATCGAGGTCGAAGACGAGATGGAAATGACCCCGGCGCCACGCCGCATGAAATTTGAATTTGAAGGATAACGGATGACCGCAAGCAACGCGCAAAATATGGACATCTCGGCCGAGGATCGGCTGCGCGCGGATTTCTATAATTTTCTGGGTTTGCTTTTGGCGGGCCCACCCGATCAGTTGCTTCTGGGACAGATCGCGGGGCTGAGCGGAGACGACACCGATCTGGGTCAGGCCATTCAGGCAATGGCGCGTGTGGCCAAGGTCACCAAGCCCGCCGCCGCCGAGCGTGAGTTCAACGCACTGTTCATTGGGCTGGGTCGTGGCGAGTTGCTGCCTTATGCCAGTTTTTATCTGACGGGGTTCCTGAACGAAAAACCTCTGGCGCAATTGCGCAATGACATGGCCGTCCGGGGGATCACCCGTGCGCAGAATGTGTTCGAGCCCGAAGACAACATCGCCTCGCTGATGGAAATGATGGCGGGCCTGATCGTCGGACGTTTTGGCGCCACTGCATCGCTCGAGGACCAAAAGGCGTTCTGGAACAAGCATATCGGCCCCTGGGCCGCGCATTTTTACTCTGATTTGGAAGCTGCCGAAACCTCGGTTCTTTATGCATCCGTCGGCACAGCCGGGCGCGTGTTCATGGAGATCGAGAGGGAAGCCTTCCGAATGACGACAGCGTGATGCGCTGTCATTCGCCAGCGCTCAAACGGGCGTTACACTGCAATTGGGAAAGGAGGTTCCCATGAGCAAGACCAAGGAACAAGGCGCCTCGCGCCGTGACTTCCTGAAACTGGCCGGAACCGCAGCGCCTGCTGCTGTTGCCGCCGCAAGCCTGACCGGGGAAGCCGAGGCAGCTGAGCTGCCGACCGACGAAACCCGCATTCAGGACACCGCGCATACACGCGCGTACATCGAAAGCACCCGGTTCTAGGATCGGACGCCTTCACATCCGACAGACGGTTGCGATTGGCCCTGACGTCGGCTTCAGCAGTACCAAGCCAGCCGTGGCGTACACGGCGCGCAAGGGAGGAAACAAATGCTTAGGAAAAAGACCAACGGGGTTGCGAGACGCTCCCAGCGGACAAGTATCCTGTCCCAGGTCGGCGAAAAAACCGTCGATCGCCGCGCATTCCTGCGTGGCTCGGGCCTGACGATCGGCGGTCTTGCCGCGATCAGCGCCACGGGTGGAACCGTGACGCCAGCCAGTGCCCAGACAGCGGCCAATCAGGCCGTCGAGAATATCAAATCCATCTGCACCCATTGCTCGGTCGGATGTACGGTTATCGCCGAAGTGCAGAACGGTGTCTGGATCGGGCAGGAACCCGGTTGGGACAGCCCCTTCAACCTGGGCGCACACTGCGCCAAGGGCGCTGCCGTTCGAGAGCACGCGCATGGTGAACGCCGCCTCAAGTACCCGATGAAAAAAGAAGGCGGCGAGTGGAAGCGCATCAGCTGGGAAGAAGCGATCAACGAGATCGGCGACGGCATGATGAGCATCCGCGAAGAATCCGGGCCGGACAGCGTATACTGGCTGGGTTCAGCCAAACATAACAACGAACAGGCCTACCTGTTCCGCAAGTTTGCTGCCTATTGGGGCACGAACAACGTGGACCATCAGGCCCGTATCTGCCACTCAACCACTGTTGCGGGGGTTGCGAATACATGGGGCTACGGCGCCATGACCAATTCGTATAACGACATCCACAACTCTCGGGCTATCTTCATTATCGGCGGTAACCCGGCCGAGGCGCACCCGGTCTCGCTGCTGCACGTTTTGCGCGCGAAAGAGCAGAACAACGCCCCGCTGATCGTCTGCGATCCGCGCTTTACGCGCACCGCGGCGCATGCGGATGAATATGTCCGCTTCCGCCCCGGTACCGACGTCGCTTTGGTCTGGGGTATTCTGTGGCACATCTTCGACAACGGATGGGAGGACAAAGAGTTCATCCGCACCCGTGTCTGGGGGATGGACCAGATCCGTGAAGAGGTCGCCAAGTGGAACCCGGATGAGGTCGAACGCGTCACCGGTACGCCGGGATCGCAGCTGAAGCGTGTTGCGCGCACCATGGCCAACAACCGTCCTGGAACGGTGATCTGGTGTATGGGTGGCACGCAGCATACCAACGGCAACAACAACACCCGCGCTTACTGCGTGCTACAGCTTGCGCTTGGCAACATGGGCACCTCGGGTGGTGGCACCAACATCTTCCGCGGCCATGACAACGTGCAGGGTGCGACGGACCTCGGTGTTCTGTCCCATACCCTGCCCGGCTACTATGGTCTGTCCAAGGGAGCATGGGGGCATTGGGCCCGTGTCTGGGGTGAAGAACCGGAATGGCTAGCTGGCCAGTTCGCCTCGATCAAAGACAAGGAAGGCAAGGACAAGCCGCTGCAGAACGAACGCGGCATACCTGTTTCCCGTTGGATCGATGGTGTTCTGGAAGACCCGGCAAACATGGATCAGGACAACAATGTCCGCGCTATGGTTCTGTGGGGCCACGCGCCCAACTCGCAGACCCGGATGACGGAAATGAAGACGGCGATGGAGAAGCTGGACATGCTGGTCGTGATCGACCCGTATCCCACCGTCTCGGCCGTTCTGCATGACCGTACCGATGGCGTTTACCTGTTGCCCGCCTGTACGCAGTTCGAAACTCGTGGCTCGGTCACGGCATCGAACCGGTCGCTGCAGTGGCGCGACAAGGTTGTGGAACCACTGTTCGAAAGTCTGCCGGACGAGGTCATCATGGCCAAGTTCGCAAACAAGTTCGGATGGGCAGACCGGCTCTTCCGCAATATCGAAATGGATGACCCGGAAACCCCGAATGTTGAAAGCATCACACGTGAGTTCAACTCGGGCCTCTGGACCATCGGTTACACCGGTCAATCGCCGGAACGGCTGAAAAGCCATATGGCCAACCAGCATACGTTCGACAGAACCACGCTGCAGGCAATCGGCGGACCAAACGACGGCGAGTACTATGGTCTGCCCTGGCCGTGCTGGGGAACCGCCGAGATGGGTCATACGGGGACACCAAACCTTTATGACATGTCCAAACCGGTGGCCGAAGGCGGCCTGACATTCCGCGCCCGTTTTGGCGTGGAACGTGATGGCGACAACCTGCTGGCCGAAGGGGTCTATAGCGCTGGCTCGGAAATTCAGGATGGTTATCCCGAATTCACGATGCAGATGCTGATGGACCTTGGCTGGGACGGTGATCTGACTGCCGAAGAACGCGCGGCGATCGATGCCGTAGCAGGTCCAGAGACCAACTGGAAAACCGACCTTTCCGGTGGTATCCAGCGGGTCGCGATTGAGCATGGCTGTGCGCCCTTCGGGAACGCCAAAGCCCGCGCGGTCGTCTGGACCTTCCCGGATCCGATTCCAATCCATCGCGAGCCGCTTTATACGCCACGTCGCGATCTGGTGGAAGACTATCCGACCTACGAGGACCGTCAGGCCTATCGCCTGCCTACCCTTTATGCTTCGATCCAAAAGAACGACTTTTCAAAGGATTACCCGATAATCCTGACGTCTGGTCGTCTGGTCGAATATGAAGGCGGCGGCGATGAGACACGGTCGAACCCGTGGCTGGCTGAGCTGCAGCAGGACATGTTCGTCGAGATCAATCCGCGCGATGCCAACAACCTTGGTATTCGCGACGGATCACAGGTCTGGGTCGAAGGTCCCGAGGGCGGCAAGGTCAAGGTGATGGCGATGCTGACCAATAGGGTCGGTGCCGGCGTGGCCTTCATGCCGTTCCACTTTGGCGGCCATTTCCAGGGCGAAGACCAGCGGCACAAGTACCCCGCCGGAGCAGACCCCTATGTGCTGGGTGAAAGTACCAACACCGCCCAGACCTATGGCTATGATTCAGTGACCCAGATGCAGGAGACCAAGTGTACTCTCTGCAAAATCTGGGCAGCGTAAGGAGGACGATAATGGCTAGAGCAAAGTTTCTCTGCGACGCTGAACGCTGCATCGAGTGCAACGCCTGCGTAACCGCGTGTAAGAACGAGCACGAAGTGCCGTGGGGCATCAACCGCCGCAGGGTGGTGACGATCAATGACGGCAACCCGGGTGAACGCTCGATCTCGGTCGCCTGCATGCATTGCTCGGATGCGCCCTGTATGGCGGTGTGCCCGGTCGACTGCTTCTATCAGAACGAAGAAGGGGTCGTCCTGCATTCCAAGGACCTGTGTATTGGTTGCGGCTATTGCTTCTACGCGTGCCCCTTTGGCGCACCGCAATATCCGCAGGCGGGCAACTTCGGATCGCGTGGCAAGATGGACAAATGTACCTTCTGTGCCGGCGGCCCCGAGGAAACGCACTCGACCGCAGAGTTCGCCAAATATGGTCGCAACCGGATCGCTGAGGGCAAACTGCCCATCTGCGCCGAGATGTGTTCCACCAAGGCCCTGCTTGCCGGTGACGGCGACGTAGTATCCGCAGTCTACCGCGAACGCGTCGTGGCGCGCGGGTTTGGCTCGGGCGCGTGGGGTTGGGGCACAGCCTACGACCAGAAAGACGGTTAAGACCGCTTTTTCGTGAACCAAACAGGCGACCCGCATCCGTGGGTCGCCTGATCAGGGATTTTGACCGAGGTTCAGATGTTCCGCTTACTCATCGCATTGCTGTTCACCTTCGGGTTGGCACAGGCCACCGTTGCACAAACCGCCGAGACCGAAACCCCGCCCGCCACGGATGAGCGCGTCAAGACCGGAGGCGCAACAACGCTTGAGGATATCCTCGCGCGACAGCGGGGCGAAAAAGTGGATAACACCTATCGCTCGGAAAACACCGGCCAGGGCAATGTCGAAGGTCTTCTGGGCCAGTTTGGACCCAGAGGTGTGTCTTCGGACAGCGATGTCTACCGCGCGCTGCGCTTTGGGTCGGCGGATGTCACAGTGTCATCGCATGGCCCCGCTGACAGCGTACTGATCCAGGATGGCGGCATGTGGTGGTGGGCCTTCCGCACCGGCCCCCTGCGCGAATACGGCACCTATATTATCGCCGGAATGCTGGGCATCATTGTTCTGTTCTTCCTAATCCGCGGCAAAATCCGCATCGACGGAGAGAAGACCGGCCGAACCGTCACCCGCTTTGACGGATTTGAACGCTTTGGCCACTGGCTGTTTGCAGGGTCGTTCCTGGTCCTTGGCATCACCGGTCTGCTGACGCTTTATGGCCGCGACTTCCTGATCCCGATCTTCGGAAAAGAAGGCTTTGCTAGCATCGCTCAAAGTTGCAAGTGGCTGCACAACAATCTGGCTTGGGCTTTCATGCTGGGGTTGATCATCGTGACCGTGAATTGGATCGCGCACAACATCCCCAACCGTACTGACCTGAAATGGCTGGCCGCCGGTGGGGGGCTGTTTACCAAAGGCAGCCATCCGCCCGCCAAGAAATTCAACGCTGGCCAAAAGGTGATCTTCTGGGCCTGTATCCTTCTGGGCGTTTCGATCAGCGTGTCCGGGCTGTCACTGCTGTTCCCGTTCGAGCTGCCGATGTTCGCCAAGACGTTCTCTGTTGCCAATGCCACCGGCATTCCACAGTTGCTGGGCCTGAACCTGCCCGTGCAGATGTCGCCGCAAGAAGAAATGCAATACGCGCAGATATGGCACGTCATGATCGCCTATGTCTTCATCGCCATCATCATTGCGCATATCTACCTCGGGTCCGTCGGGATGGAAGGCGCGTTTGATGCCATGGGTACTGGCGAGGTTGAAGAACAATGGGCCCGCGAGCATCACTCGCTGTGGTTGGAAGAGGTGCAGGAAGAAGAGGCTGGCAAGGCAGCGGCCTCACCTGCCGAATAGATGCGCTGGCTGATCTTTGCCTTTGCGGTGATCCCCCTGCCCGCGTGGTCAGAGTTCTTCACGCTCAAAGGCCATGGCGGGCCGATCATGGGGATCGCCACGGCACCAGACGGCCGGATCGCAACAGCCAGTTTCGACAACTCCGTCGGGCTATGGTCGAACCAGACGCCTGAATGGCTGGAAGGTCACGAAGCCGCCGTAAACGCGGTCGTCTTCAACGGCACAGCGATCTATTCCGCCGGAGATGATTTCACTTTGCGTCGCTGGCCGGGCGGAGAGATCGTTGGTCAGCACAAAGGCAAGATCGTTTCTGTGGCTGCTTCCAAAACTCATGTAGCAACGGCCAGTTGGGACGGCACCATCGGCTTATGGCCCGTCGATGGCGCCGCCCCCACCCTGTTCGGCCCCACGGGCAGTGGCGTGAACGCGGTTGTCTTTTCCCCGGATGGATCACAACTTTATTCCGCAGGTGTAGATGGATCGTTGCGCCTGTGGGATGTTGATACCGGTGCGGAAACAGATCGTCTGGTTGAACACGGCTTAGGCATCAACGAATTGATTTTGAACGCACAGGACAACTGGATCGCCTATGGCGCAGTGGACGGGGTGACGCGCATCCTCGATTTGACCACGGGTGAGGAACGCGACTTCACACTGGACCGCCGCCCGATCCTGGCCTTGGCGCTCAGCCCGGACCGAAGGCTTTTGGCTGTTGGCGACGGCGAAGGCTATATCATGATGATCGACACGACCGAATGGCGCATCACGCAGGATTTCCGTGCAACACTGCGCGGACCGGTCTGGGCGCTGTCATTCTCAGGTGATGGTCAGAACATTCACGCAGGCGGCATAGATGCAGCCATGTACAGCTGGCCTGTAGGTGAGCTGTCGGATCAACAGCAAATGGCCTCGACCGCGCCCAGTTTTCTGAAAGATCCCGAAGGGATGGAGAACGGAGAACGTCAGTTCGCCCGCAAATGCTCGATCTGCCATAGCCTGACACCCGACAGCGAACGCCGGGCGGGGCCCACACTGCATGGTATCTTTGGGCGGCCCGCAGGATCGCTGCCCGGATATTTATACTCGGATACGCTGCAAGACTCTGATATTGTTTGGAATGAACAGACAATAAATACCCTTTTCGATGAAGGGCCGGATCACTACATTCCGGGGTCGAAGATGCCGATGCAACGGATTGCAGAACAGCAGGACCGGGATGACCTGATCGCCTTCCTGCGCCGTGCAACGGACGACCAGAACTGAACCGGAGGAGACTATGAAAGCCTTTTTTGCCGCGGTTGTCGCGATGGTCGTGATTACAGTCGCAGCCCCCTCTACGCTGGACCGGATCGGGTTCAGCGCTGCGGACACCACGTCTGGTTCAGCGGTGCGCCTGGACTGAATGTCTCAATATCTGACCACCCGCGAACTGGCCGATCTGCTGCGCATTGGCGAGCGGAAAGCCTATGATCTTGCCTCTTCGGGCGAGGTGCCGTGCGTGCGCGCCATGGGCAAACTGTTGTTCCCCAGAGCCGAGATCATTGCCTGGCTCAACGCCTCGCGATCCGGCCCGCAGGTGGCCGAACCGCCCCTGCCCCCGATTGTTGCGGGCAGCCATGATCCTTTGCTGGACTGGGCATTGCGCGAAAGCGGATCGGGTCTGGCGACCTATTATGATGGCTCCTTCGACGGATTGACTCGGCTGAGCGACCGCAGCGCCCAGGCGGCAGTGTTGCACATCCACGAAGAGGGCGGATTCAACACCAAATCCCTGCGCGACGCGTTGGGCGAAGCCCCGGTGATCCTCTATGAAGTCGCCCGGCGCGAGCGCGGGCTGCTGCTTGCCCCAGGTGTTTCGGACATCAAATCCTTCGAAGATCTCAAATCGCGCCGCGTCATCCTGCGTCAGAACAGTGCAGCCAGCCAACATCTGTTTGATGCCCAACTTTCAGCCCACGACATGAGCCGAGATGATCTGGATATCCGCCCTGGCTGTGCGCGCACCGAAGAGGAACTGGCCATCGCCCTTCACGATCAAAAGGCCGAGGCTGGCTTTGGTCTGGGTGCTTTGGCCGGGCTTTACGACCTGGGCTTTGTCCCCACCCATTCCGAAAGGCTGGACCTGGCGATCTGGCGGCGGTCTTTTTTCGATCCACCAATACAAAAGCTGATGACGCTCTTGCATTCAGATCAATTCGCACAGCGCGCCCTGGAATTCGGTGGCTATGATCTGTCGGGAACCGGCACCATTCACCACAATGGTGCCAGTGAGTGATCCCCTCACCACTTCATCTTTTCAAAAATACTCACCCTTAAAGGGTTGGCCACAGTCCGACCTATTGCGCATTTGGGAAAAACACCTGCTGTCCCTCAAGCCGGAAGGATGCAATCGCCTCCTGCCCATCCGGCCCGGTCAGCCAGTCAATAAAACGCTGACCGGAAGCCGCCCTCACGTGATGGTGCTTGTCAGGGTTCACAAGGATCACACCGTATTGATTGAACAGGCGCGGATCGCCCTCGACCAATACCTCAAGATTGCCCCGGTTGCCAAAGGACAGCCACGTGGCCCGGTCTGTCAGCGTATAGGCGTCCATTCCGCTGGCCACGTTCAGGGTCGCGCCCATGCCCGATCCAGTTTCACGGTACCACGCGCCCGAGGCGCCCGTTGGGTCAAGCCCGGCAGCCGACCAATGGCTCAGTTCGGCCTTATGCGTCCCACTGTCATCGCCACGCGATGCAAAGGGGGCTTCAGCCTCTGCAATGGCAGTCAAAGCAGCCAGAATGTCGGTTCCCCCACGAATTTCGGCCGGATCCGATTTTGGGCCGACCAGAACAAAATCGTTGTACATCAGGTCTTTGCGCTCAACGCCCCAGCCGTCTGCGACAAATTTCTCCTCGGCCGGCTTGGCATGGACCAGCAGTACATCGCCGTCCCCATTGATCGCATTGCGAATGGCCTGACCTGTTCCCACCGCAACAACCCGCACGTCTATGCCGGACTCGGCCTCGAACCACGGCAGAATATACTCCAACAACCCAGAGTTCTGCGTCGATGTCGTGGATTGGACGACGATGAACGGCGTTTCCGCCGAAACCGCCCCTGCCGTTAAGCCAAGTGCCACTGCCGCTGCCCGAATAGCTGCCCGGAACATCATATTCTCCGTCTTTTCTTTTTAAGTAACCAGCCCACCCGCCAGATAGCGACGCGATGCCTCGCTTTCGGGGGCATCCAATACCTGTTTCGCAGACCCATGTTCCACCACATGTCCGCCCTGCATCATGACTATGTCAGCGGCCAACCGCCGTGCCTGCCCGATGTCGTGCGTCACCATCACGATCCGCACCCCACGTGCCGAGGCGCGCTGGATCATCCGTTCGATCATCTGAGTGGCGCTTGGGTCCAGGGCGCTGGTGGGTTCATCCAGAAACAGGGTTTCAGGGCCTGTCGCCAAGGCGCGCAGAATCGCCAGCCGCTGCGCCTCGCCCCCGGACAGAGATCGTGCAGATTGTCGGGCTTTGCCCTCCAGCCCGCCCTCGGCCAGCAATTCGGCAATCCGGGTTTTGCGCGCGTCACGTGCCATCTTCTGTCGTCTTAGGACAAAGTCCAGATTGGCCGAAACCGAACGCCGCAGAAGAACCGGTTGCTGAAACACCATGGCCTGTCGTGCCGTGTGAACGGGACCCAAGGGTGTACCATCCTGAATGACCCGCCCCTGATCCGGGCTGATCAACCCGTGCAAACACCGCAACAACAGACTTTTGCCCGCACCATTTGGTCCCAGCAACAACGTTGGGCCCGGCCCATCCAGCGTCAGATCAGCAACATCCAGCAAAGCCCTGCCGTTGCGGCGGATCTGAAGGCCGCGCACCTGCAGACACTTCGTCATGTCGCAAAGCAAATCACGCATGGCGCAAGCCCTCCTGTTCGGCCCGCAGACTGGCGGCGCTGACCATGGCGTTTACCACCACCGCAATCCCGATCAGGATTGCCCCCAAGGCCAGTGCCAGCGCAAGATTGCCTTTCGACGTCTCAAGAGCAATCGTTGTCGTCATAACACGCGTAACATGGTTGATATTGCCGCCCACGATGATGACCGCACCCACCTCGGCAATTGCACGTCCAAATCCGGCCAACAAGGCCGTGACCAAAGCCAGGCGTGCGTCCCACAGCAGCACAGGAACCGATGCAAGGCGCGACACGCCCAAGGATCGCAACTGTTCGGAATACTCCTCGGCCAGCATTTCGATCACTTGCCGGGTCAGCGCGGCAACGATCGGGGTGACCAGAACCACCTGCGCGATGATCATGGCCGTCGGGGTATACAAAAGCTCAAGCACTCCCAAGGGGCCGGAACGGGACAACATCAGATAGACCAGCAGTCCAACGACGACGGGCGGGAACCCCATTAGCGCATTCATCAGTACGATCAGCGAGCGCCGTCCAGGGAACCGGGCGACAGCCAAAGCCGCACCGACAGGCATCCCGATCAGGGCAGAAATCAGCACTGCAAACACGGATACTTTCAGGGACAAAAGCACAATCGCCCAAAGCTCTGAGTCTCCTTCGAAGATCAAAGCAACCGCCATGCTGAATTCTGATGCAAATCCCTGCATTTTCTACCGCATTATCTGCATTTCGTACGAAATGCGCTAATTTACAAGTAAATACTACCCTGGTTTTCAATCGAGTACAGACACAAATCCGGCATCCAAAATGAAAAACGCGGCCCCGATCGGGGCCGCGCCAAAATCGCTCGAATTATCGGATTGCGTTAGTTCAACGCCGCATCCGTGATCTGGTGCGTCCAGGCGCCGTCTGGCTCTTTGGTGATCGCCGGGTTCTCTGCGGAAACAGCTGACAGCAGTGTTTTTACGGTCTGGTCATAATCGGCAGGATCCAATGCGCCGTCCGATCCTTCGATCAGCTTTGCAACCTCACCCATCATATAGACCTGATGGTCCAATTCCTGCGCGCCGGTCTCATCGAATTCCAGCACGATTTCGGCGGCCTCTTCCTGGTTTTCAGCCGCGTATTTCCAGCCTTTCATCGAGGCCCGAACAAAACGCTCCATCTTGTCGACGAAGGCGGGGTCGCTCAGGTTCTCTTCCATGACATAAAGGCCATCTTCAAGCATCCCGAAACCCATCTGAAGATAGTTGAACGTCACCAGCTCTTCAGGTGTGATACCGGCCTGAAGGATCTGGCGGTACTCGTTGTAAGTCATGGTGGAAATGCAATCCGCCTGCCCCTGGATCAGAGGATCTGCAGAAAACGCCTGTTTCAAAACAGTGACGCCGTTATCATCTGCGCCGTCCGTTTCGATGCCCAAGGACGCCATCCAGGCGTAGAACGGATATTCATTGCCAAAGAACCAAACACCCATGGTGCGGCCGGGGAAATCCTCGGGCGTTTCGACGCCGGTGGATTTCAGGCAGTTGACCTGAAGACCGCCCGTTTTAAACGGTTGTGCGATATTCACCAACGGAACGCCGCGCTCGCGCGCAGCCAAACCAGCGGCCATCCATGTGGTGATGACATCTGCACCGCCACCGGCAATGACCTGTTCCGGTGCGATGTCCGGGCCACCCGGTTTGATTGTGACATCAAGCCCTTCTTCGTCGTAGAAACCTTTCGCTTCCGCCACGAAGTAGCCAGCAAATTGCGCCTGCCCGACCCATTTCAACTGCAACGTCACTTCGTCCGCCGCTAGCGCCGTGCTGGCTGCCAAACTGAAGGCGGCAACCGCCCCGCTAAGTAGCTTGTTCATCTTCATATCTCCTAGTTGCTTATGGTTGCCTCGTTTTCGAGGTCTGTTGAGTTATTCCTTTTCCTATCCACGTTGTGACGGGTGCCAGAACGTCACGACCTTCTCGATGCCTGCGACAAGGCCGTAAAAGGCGGTACCGGCAAGCGCAGCCACCACGATCTCGGCCCAGACCATATCAAGCGACAGCTGACCGACGCTGGTCGATATCCGAAAGCCCATCCCCACGATCGGCGAGCCAAAGAACTCTGCCACAATGGCACCAATCAAAGCCAAAGTTGTCGAAATCTTCAACCCATTGAAAATGAAAGGCATCGCCGCAGGCAAACGAAGTTTCAGAAAACTCTGCCAGTAGGTTGCAGCATAAGTCTCCATCAAGTCGCGCTGCATCGCGGTGGCTTCACGCAGCCCGGCCACGGTGTTGACCAGCATCGGAAAGAACACCATCACAACAACCACCGCCGCTTTGGAATGCCAATCAAACCCGAACCACATGACCAGGATAGGTGCCGTGCCGACGATGGGAAGTGCCGCCACGAAATTCCCGACAGGCAAAAGGCCGAGGCGCAGGAAGTCCCACCGATCCACAGCAATGGCCATAAGGAATGCTGCTCCGCACCCGATGACATAACCGCTGAGCGCACCCTTCAGGATTGTCTGAACAAAATCCGCCCAAAGAATGCTCAGGCTATCGGCAAAGCGCAGCGCGATGGCAGAGGGCGCAGGCAGGATAACCAACGGCACCTCAAGTCCGCGGACCAACAACTCCCACGCGCCGACAACGGTCAGCCCGAAAATCACCGGTGCCAGAAAGCGAACGAACTGGCTGTTTGCCTGAGGACCACTGGCCAGCCGGGTGTTCAGCCACCAGCCAAAAGCCCACAGCAACAGAGCAAAGATAACCAACATCATTGTGCCATCCCCATCCGCTTTAGGACCATCCGTTCAATCACTCCGAGCAGTCCGACCAGACAGGCCGCCAGAATGGCCGCTGCAAACAGGGCCGACCAGATCTGAACCGTTTGGCCATAGTAGCTACCAGCCAGCAGACGCGCGCCCAGCCCGGCAACGGCCCCCGTCGGCAGCTCACCCACGATTGCACCTACCAGAGACGCCGCGATACCGATTTTCAATGACGTAAACAGGTAAGGCATCGACGCAGGCAGGCGCAGTTTCCAGAAACCCTGCGACCGGCTGGCACTATAGGTCCGCAACAGATCCAGCTGCATCGCATCGGGGCTGCGCAATCCTTTGACCATACCAACGACAACCGGGAAGAAGCTCAGATAGGCCGAGATGATCGCCTTGGGGATGATCCCCTGAACGCCAACCGAATACAGGACAACAATGATCATAGGGGCCAGCGCAATAATGGGGATCGTCTGGCTTACAATGGCCCATGGCATGACAGACAAATCCATCACGCGGCTATGAACGATCCCGACAGCCAGAAGGATGCCCAGGCCCGTACCGATCACAAAGCCAAGCATCGTCGCGCTGAGTGTCACCCAACCATGATAGATCAGCGACCGTTTCGAGGTGATCTTCTTCTCGACAGTCGTTTCCCACAGTTCAATCACGACCTGATGGGGTGATGGCAAACGGGGTTTTTTTTGCTCCCACGCGGCGGGGATCGCAAACGTGTTGTTTGCAACCAGCCCGAATTCCCCCAAGTCGCGGCGCGCGCTTGCAGTGGGCGGCTGAACCTCGGTCCCGCCCCGTTCAAGTTCACTCAGAACACCCTTGATGTTCATCGGAACACAGGCCGCGTACCAGATCAGGGCGATTACAGCGACAACAGTGAGAACGGCAAAGACCTGCTTCATGCGCGCCACTCCATGCGATAGACGGGCACAGTGTCCGGAGGTACAGGCGGTTCTTCTGCGGTCACTTCAAACCCTTCGCGGCGATAAAAGCGCTGCGCTGCCGTATTGGGTCTGTGTGTTGTCAGCCAGAGAAACTCTCTCCCCTCTTTAGCGATTTCGACAAACCGCTTGCCGATGCCTTGCCCAGTGCGGCTACAATACAGCGCGCCGATCTTCTGCTGCTCGGGATCAACAGACATATAGCAATCGACCGGATCACCGGCGACCCAGATTTCACGTCTGTCGAATGCATCGCCGATCAGGTTCGCCAGTTCTTCCACCGGCAGTTCCTCGGGCATCCAGTCTGTTTGCCTTGCCCAGTCATGAATGACCCTTGCGCAGGAAGTCTCGTCACCTGGCACGGCGCGTCTGATCTTATCTGCGTTCAGTTCAGCCGTCATAGGAATGCCCCGCCCGCAGTCCATCCCTCACGCGATGCGCGACCTCGATGAATTCCGGTGTGTCACGAATGTCCAATGGCCGTTCTTTGGGCAGAGGGCTATCGATTACGTCCGTTATCCGCCCCGGTCTCGGGCTCATGACCACGATTTTGGTGCTCAGATACACGGCTTCGGGGATCGAATGCGTCACGAACCCAATCGTCTTTTCGGTCCGCGCCCAGAGCGCCAGAAGCTGCTCGTTCAGGTGATCGCGCACAATCTCATCCAACGCGCCAAACGGTTCGTCCATCAGCAGGATGTCGGCATCGAAGGCCAGCGCCCGCGCGATACTGGCCCGCTGCTGCATCCCACCAGACAATTGCCAGGGGAACTTGCTTCCAAACCCAGCAAGATCAACAAGTTCCAAGACCTTGCTCACCCGTTCTTCCTGCTCGGCAGCATAGTATCCCATAATCTCAAGAGGCAGCTTGATGTTCTTGGCGATTGTGCGCCATGGGTAAAGCCCAGCCGCTTGAAAGACGTACCCATATGCCCGGTTTCGACGCGCTTCATCGGGGGTCATGCCATTCACGGTCAGCGTCCCGCCCGTGGGTGTTTCCAGCGCCGCGATACACCGCAGAAACGTGGTTTTGCCGCATCCGGACGGCCCGATGAAGCTGACAAATTCGCCCTTTTCGATCGTCAGGTTCACGTCCTTGAGCGCGTGGATCGGGCCGTCGTTGGTTTGGAAGGTGAGGTCCAGCTGCCTTGCCTCGATGACGGGCTGGGTCGTGCTTTCAGTGTTCATTTTATTGCCTTGAAAAGAGTGGCGTCAGGGCCGCCTGTAAAGCGGCCCAAACGGATCAAACACCGGTCGCCGGAATGCCCGTCCGCTCAACGGGTCTTGGGGCTGTCAGCTCTTTCCACGTGCTCAAAGCCTTGTTGACGGTCGTGTTCGCCTCGCGCGCCACAAAGTCACCGTGACCTTCCTGCGTCCGGATCTCGCCATCGTGCACCGCCACGTGGCCTCGTGTCAGCGTAAAGCGTGGCAGACCTTTGACCTCTTTGCCTTCGAACACGTTGTAGTCAATCGAAGATTGTTGCACATCGGCGCGGATCGTCTTGGTTTTTTCAGGGTCCCAAACCACCAGATCCGCATCCGCACCAACAAGAACCGCACCCTTTTTCGGGTAGCAATTCAATATCTTGGCGATGTTAGTTGAAGTGACAGCAACGAACTCATTTGGTGTCAGACGCCCTGTATTCACCCCGTGGGTCCATAGCATTGGCATCCGGTCTTCAAGTCCTCCGGTCCCGTTCGGAATCTTGGTAAAATCGCCCACACCATAGCGCTTCTGCTCGGTGGTAAAGGCACAATGGTCTGTGGCCACAACACTCAGAGACCCAGACTGAAGACCGTTCCAAAGGCTGTCCTGATGCTGCTTGTTCCGGAATGGGGGGCTCATGACCCGGCGCGCTGCGTGATCCCAGTCCTTATTGAAATATTCGCTCTCATCCAGTGTGAGATGCTGGATCAGAGGTTCCCCCCACACCCGTTTGCCCTGCATCTTGGCGCGCCGAATGGCCTCATGTGCTTCTTCGCAGGACGTATGCACTACATAAAGCGGAACCCCCGCCATATCGGCAATCATGATGGCCCGGTTCGTGGCCTCGCCTTCAACCTGCGGTGGGCGCGAATAAGCGTGTGCCTCTGGCCCGGTATTGCCCTCAGCCAGCAGCTTGGCGCTTAGCTCGGCCACCACATCACCATTCTCGGCATGCACCATAGCAGTTCCACCTAACTCGGCCAGGCGTTTAAAAGATGCAAACAGCTCATCATCATTCACCATCAACGCGCCCTTATAGGCCATGAAATGCTTGAACGTGTTGATGCCGCGCGTCTCAATCACTGTCTTGATGTCGTCGAAGACCTGTTCGCCCCACCATGTAACCGCCATGTGGAACGAATAATCACAATTCGCCCGTGTCGATTTGTTGTCCCAGCGCTTCAACGCATCCAGCAGGCTTTCGCCGGGGTTGGGCAACGCAAAATCCACGACCATCGTCGTGCCACCGGCCAAAGCCGCGCGTGTGCCGCTTTCGAAATCGTCGCTGGAATAGGTGCCCATAAAAGGCATCTCCAAGTGGGTATGCGGATCGATCCCGCCCGGCATCACATAACAGCCGGTTGCATCCAGTTCCTTGTCCCCCCTCAGATCCATCCCGATCTCGGTGATCACACCCCCTTCGACCAGGACATCCGCTTTGTAAGACAAATCCGCAGTGACGACTGTTCCGTTCTTGATAACTGTGCTCATTATAATCTCCCTGATGCGGTCTGCGCCGCTTGCTTCATCTGGCTAAAAATATCCCGGGGGAGTCGCCCGTCAGGCGACGGGGGCAGAGCCCCCTATTCCACGATCTCAGCCGTCTCGACGACTGCGTGCAACAGAACATCCGCCCCAGCCGAAGCCCACTCCTTGCTGATCTCTTCCGCCTCGTTGTGGCTCAACCCGTCCACGCATGGGCACATGATCATCGCCGTCGGTGCCACCCGGTTGATCCAGCAGGCGTCATGCCCCGCGCCCGAGATGATATCTGTATGCGAATAGCCCAGCCGCTCGGCCGCGTCGCGCACGGCAGACACGCAATCGTCGTCGAATTTCACCGGATCGAACCCGCCGACCTTTTCGAACTCGATCTGTAAGCCCATGTCTTCCACGATATCTTCAGCTGCCACCCGCAGACGGTTCTCCATGTCGGTGATTACATCCAACTCGGGCGAGCGGAAATCGACCGTGAACACTGCCTTTCCGGGGATAACATTGCGCGAGTTCGGATACACATCGATATGGCCTGCCGCCCCGACTGCGTGTGGCGCATGTGACCAGGCAATCTCGTCCACTTTCTCCAGAATACGCGCCATTGCCAGCCCGGCGTTCTTACGCATCGGCATCGGTGTTGAACCGGTATGGGCATCATTGCCGGTCACGGTGATCTGGGTCCAGCTCAACCCCTGCCCGTGCGTAACAACGCCAATATCCTTACCTTCGGCCTCCAGAATCGGGCCCTGTTCGATATGCAGCTCAAAAAATGCGTGCATCTTCCGCGCGCCGACTTCCTCATCACCGCGCCAGCCGATGCGATTGAGCTCATCACCGAATTTTTTGCCCTCGGCATCCTCGCGCTCATACGCCCAGTCCTGCGTGTGCATTCCGGCGAACACCCCCGAAGACAGCATGGCGGGCGCATAGCGCGTGCCTTCTTCATTGGTCCAATTGGTCGCCACGATGGGATGCTTCGTCTTGATCCCAAGATCGTTGAGGGTCCGGATGATTTCCAGCCCCCCTAAAACGCCCAGAACACCATCATACTTCCCGCCCGTCGGCTGCGTATCCAGATGCGATCCGACATAGACCGGCAGTGCATCCGGATCTGTCCCCTCGCGGTGTGCAAACATGTTACCCATCTGGTCCAAGCCCATGGAACAGCCTGCTTCCTCGCACCATTTCTGGAACAGGGCGCGGCCCTCGGCGTCCTCGTCGGTCAGGGTTTGACGGTTGTTGCCGCCGGCCACACCGGGGCCGATCTTGGCCATCTCCATCAAGCTGTCCCACAACCTGTCGCCATTGATCCTGAGATTCTGCGCCGGAGCTGCCATGTTCATCTTCCCTGCTTGCTTGCGATTTGGCTCGCTTTTGGTGTCTTGATTTGACCATCTGGTCAAACTCACGCTATCACGGGTTCGATATCAGTCAAGAAATTGCGCGGCACAGCTTGAATTTTCACTGAATTCCGCGCCTTTCGACAAAAAAAGAGACACGCCGAAAACATGCCGAAAGACCGCGCACCGACTCGCATTCAGAAAAAGAACCGCGCCGCGATCCTCGAGGCCGCCCTGAACGTGTTTTCAGCACACGGATTTCGTGGGTCCACAGTGGACCAGATTGCCGCTGAGGCGGGGCTGAGCAAGCCAAATCTGCTGTATTATTTCCCGTCGAAAGAGGCCATCCATACGGAGCTTTTGTCGAGCCTGCTTGAGACCTGGCTGGCCCCTCTGCACGACCTCGACGAAAATGGCGATCCGATGGAAGAAATCCTGTCCTACATCCAGCGAAAGCTGCAGATGAGTCAGGAACTGCCACGCGAAAGCCGCCTTTTTGCCAACGAACTGGTTCAAGGCGCGCCGCGTATCCACGAGGCTTTGTCCAATGACCTCAAAGAACTGGTCGATGAAAAAACCGTGATCCTAACGCGCTGGATGGATCAGGGAAAGATCGCGCGGGTACACCCCTATCACCTGATGTTTTCGATCTGGGCGCTGACGCAGCATTACGCTGATTTCGAGGTTCAGGTGCGTGCGATTTTGGGCGAAGAGGATCCGTTTGAAGGCGCCGATCCCTTTGTCGATACATTGTATCGAAAACTTCTGACCCCCTGAAAAAAGGGGCCGCAAAACCGGCCCCTTGGCAATCTGTTGCGATCCCTTTACTCAGCCGCCTTGGCCATCGGGTTGTTCGGATGCGTGGTCCAGTTTGCATAAGATGGCTGAACCTCTTTACCTGTGCGCGGATCGACCTCGCCTGCTGCCATCTGCACCATCGAGATGCAGTCTTCGACCGGGCAGACATCAACACAGAGGTTACAGGCGACGCATTCCTCGTCGATCACCTCGAACACCCGGTCCTCCGACATCGAAATCGCCTGGTGGCTGGTGTCTTCGCAGGCCGCATAGCAACGGCCACATTTGATGCACTGGTCCTGATCGATCTTCGCTTTGGCGATATAGTTCAGGTTCAGATACTTCCAGTCGGTGACATTGGGCACCGCTCGACCGATCACCTCGTCAATGCTGGAATAGCCTTTTTCATCCATCCATTCAGACAGACCCGCCGTCAACTCGTCGATGATCTTGAAGCCATAGGTCATCGCGGCAGTACAAACTTGAACATTGCCGCAACCCAGCGAAATGAATTCAGCCGCGTCGCGCCATGTGGTGACGCCGCCAATGCCCGAGATCGGCATGCCATGCGTGGCCTCAGCCCGCGCGATTTCGGATACCATGGACAGAGCAATCGGCTTCACCGCAGGGCCGCAATAGCCACCGTGGCTGCCTTTGCCGTCGATCGACGGCTCTGGGCTGAACGTGTCCAGATTGACGCTGGTGATCGAGTTGATCGTGTTGATCAGCGACACAGCATCCGCACCACCATTTCTGGCTGCCGCAGCTGGTTTGCGGACATCCGTGATATTCGGCGTTAGCTTCACGATGACAGGGCGGTCATAGTATTTCTTGCACCAGCGCGTGACCATTTCGATGTATTCCGGCACCTGACCTACGGCCGAACCCATACCACGCTCACTCATACCGTGGGGACAGCCGAAGTTCAGTTCGATCCCATCGGCGCCGGTTTCTGCGACGCGCGGCAGAATCGCCTTCCATGCCTCTTCCTCACACGGAACCATGATCGAGGCGATCAGCGCGCGATCCGGGTAGTCCGCCTTGACCCGCGCCATTTCCTCGAGGTTCACTTCCAATGGCCGGTCAGTGATCAATTCGATGTTGTTCAGGCCCAGCAACCTGCGGTCAGCCCCATAAATCGCGCCATAGCGTGGGCCGTTCACATTCACGACCGGTGGGCCTTCGGCCCCCAGCGTTTTCCAGACAACACCACCCCATCCGGCCTCGAAGGCACGCCGGACGTTATATTCCTTGTCGGTCGGCGGCGCTGAGGCCAGCCAGTAAGGGTTGGGGCTGGAAATGCCCAGAAAGTTTGTCGTCAGATCGGCCATGGCTTCTCCCTTCCCGGCTCAGCCGGATTTCTTGAATATCATTTCAGTCGGGCGGATGCGCCCGGCCTTGAGGTTTGTGACGTAGTTCTGGAACTTTTCGGGCGCCGTCTCGCCCATCAACAGGTGGATCCCCAGCGGCGCGGGGCCGCTTTCAGCAATTTTGGCAAAGACATCCTCGAAGAACTGTATCGCAAATTCGGTGCGGTCGGCTTCGGTCTCAAGTTCAAGTCCCGCCGCTGCCGCTGCGTCTTTGTAAACGTCTGGGGCGTGAACGAAGGAAGTCTCTGGCACAGTGGACCAGGGAAGCGGGAAAGCCAGCGGCTCATCCATGTCTCCGCCCATGACATCGAACAGGGCAAAGGTACCACCCGTGGCGAGCGTCCGCGACACTTCGGCAAAAAGCCCAGTCTTATCCTCGATGTTCATGCCAACATGCATCATGACCGCAAGGTCAAATCCCGCATCTGGCACCGGCATATCCAATGCGCTGCCCACGTGAAAACTGGCCTTCTCGGAATGCCCGACCAGGTCGCTCAGCGCTGTAGCCGTTTCAACGAATTCCGGCGTCAGATCTATGCCGGTCACCGTTGAATCATAGCGATCCACGATGTACCTGGAGGTACCACCAATACCGCACCCAACGTCAAGAATGCGTGTTGCATGGGTCGGCGACAGTTGCCCAAACAGGTTGTCCGTCGCCAAAACGCCGCCCGTGTGGAACTCGTCCCCTGCCTTCAGATCAGCAACGGTGGCCGCATCGGGATCGATGCCGCTGGCCTCAAGCGCCGCGCGGACGCGTTCGGTCAGGGCACCGGTGGTATAATGTTGAGCAACAGCTTGTTCGATCTGGGACATGGGAATACCTCAGCAGCGAAAGGAACGGGGTGAGTACCCCACCCTATCACGAAACGAGCGTCGCGTGGATGTCCATCGCCGCGTCCCGACCTTCGGCAACAGCGGTCACAGTCAGGTCTTCACCCCCCGCAGCGCAATCACCGCCTGCCCAGACCCCGGTCAAGGAGGTGCGGCCAGCCCCGCTAACGGCAATCTTGTTGCCGTCCAGAGTCAGCCCTTCTGGCGCGCCCTCCAACGTTTGACCGATGGCTTTGAGCACCTGATCGGCCGGCAGACGGATCGTCTCGCCAGTACCCGTGAGCTGACCGTTCTGGCTGGACGTATATTCCAGTTCGATCTCGGCTGCAGTTCCGTTGCCGTGTACAGCCACAGGCTGCACATTGGGCAGGATTCGAACGCCGTGCGAGGCCGCCAAATCCTGTTCATACCGGCTTGCGCCCATGGCGTCGCGACCTCGGCGGTACGCAATGGTAACGTGTTCCGCGCCCAGCAGCTTGGACTTCACAGCCGCATCCACCGCTGTCATGCCCCCGCCAATGACAACAACATTTCGACCTACCGGCAGATTGGCGAGGTCGCTGGCCTGCCGCACGTCCGAGATGAAATCGACCGCAGCCCGCACACCGTCCTTGTCGACACCGCCTGCACGCAGGGCGTTTACGCCGACGAGGCCGATGGACAGAAAAACCGCATCGTAGTTTTCGACAAGACCCTCCAGCGAGATGCTTTCACCCAGAACCGATCCGGTTTCAATCGCGATGCCGCCTATTTTCAGCAGCCAGTCTACCTCGGCCTGAGCAAAGTCATTGGTCGATTTATAGGCAGCGATGCCATATTCGTTCAGCCCACCGGGCTTGGGTTTGCTTTCATGGATCACGACGTCATGGCCCAGCATCGCCAGCCGATGCGCACAGGCCAAACCTGCGGGCCCTGCCCCGACAACAGCCACTGTCTTGCCGGTCGAGGCCGCACGGTCGAACGGATGCGCACCCGAGGCCATGATGTCATCGGTCGCAAAGCGCTGCAGGCGACCGATCTCAACCGGTTTACCCTCGGCGGTTTCGCGAACACAGGCCTCTTCACATAGTGTTTCTGTCGGGCAGACACGGGCGCACATCCCGCCCAGAATGTTCTGTTCAAGAATAGTCCGCCCCGCCGATTGTGGCTGCCCGGCCTGAATCTGGCGAATGAACAACGGAATATCGATATCCGTTGGACACGCGGTTACGCATGGTGCGTCATAGCAGAAATAACAGCGATCTGCGGCAACGGCGGCCTCGTGCGGGGCCAGCGGCGGATGCAGATCGGTGAAATTCGAGGTCAGCTCATCGCTTGAAAGCCGCCCGGAGACGATCCCGGGTGCCATCTGGCCCTGTGCCATCACTCTACTCCCTGTAGATATGTTTGTTATGCTCTCAGCTTGCCACAAAAAAAAATTTTATCAATTGGTAAAATTTATCAAAGGGTCAAAAATTTAAAAAACCGGGCCAAATGACCCGGATTACGTTTGGTTTTGTGTAATTTTGAGGCGGACGAGACCTCAGATCATGGTACCGAGGTGACCGGACTTGGTCCAAACCCGCGCGCCGAGCTGCCCTGCAATGGCCTGCGTTCGCGTACCCGGCGGCAAGCGCAACCAGTCCCATTTCGCGAATTGCTCGCCCTTTTCGGCAAAGCCCCCGTCAATGACAAAGACCTCCATGCCTTGGTCGGCGTTCAACTCAATTGTGTCCCCTGCAGCCCAGCTTTGCACGTGAACATCTTCATGGTCGTCTTGGAACAGCTGCATATCATCTGCACCGTTGACAGACTTTCGCACCTCTGTCCGATCTTGCGGGTTGAACTGGTGGAGCTTGACCAGAATGGTCGCCCCTTCGGCTGCCGATGGCGTATGAGACGAAGTGGGCGGATTGCGCACGTAACTTCCAACAGGGAAATCCCCGGTTTCATCCTGAAAAACACCATCGAGAACCAGGTATTCCTCTCCACCATCATGCGTATGTGCCGAAAATGCACTTCCGGGGGCAAAGCGGACGATTGTCGTGGCGCGGGCAACCTCGTCGCCAATGCGATCCAGCATTTTGCGCTCAACCCCTGCGGCTGGGGAAGCCACCCATTCGGTTTCGTCAAAATGAACCGCAACCCGCTTGGTGAAATCTGCGTTGATCCGCATGTTCGCCTCTTTTTTAGTGATCCTGATAGAAATGGGAACTTGCGATGGAATTGCAAACTTTCGGCTTTTGACGGCTTGGGTTTGGTGTTGTACTCCGGGACGAAGGGTGCTGGGTCACGCACCCATCGGGAACGGGCGCAGATGCAAGCAAATCCACAGAAATTTAACATCGCCGTTGTCGGGCAAAACAATCGCCTGCAATACGAGGCCCTGTTATTTGCCGCATCGTTGCGCCACAGCTCACCCCAATTTGAAGGCAGGCTGTTTGTCGCCACGCCCAATCCCGGACCACGTTGGGGCCAGAACCCCAGCATTCAGGACGAAGATGTTCTGAAGGCGCTGAACCAATTGGATGCCGAAATTTTGCCTTTCGACTCGCATGTCTTTGGCGAAAGTTACCCTTACGGCAACAAGATCGAGGCCCTGTTGGCCCTGCCAGAAGATGAACCCTTTGTGTTCTTTGACACCGACACGCTGATCACCGGTGACATCTCAACCGTGCCCTTTGATTTCGACCACCCCGGCGCGTCGTTGAAGGTTGAGGGGACATGGCCAAAGCCAACGCTCTACGGCCCCGGATTCGACGGTATCTGGCGGGCACTGTATCAGCGGTTCGGGCTGGATTTCGAAGACTCGCTGGATACCAGCCAACCCCATGATTACTGGCGGCGGTATCTGTATTTCAACGCGGGTTATTTCTTTTACAAGTGCCCAAGAATTTTTGGCGAGCGCTATCTGGACTATGCCAAAGCGATCCGAGATGAACATATTCCGGAACTGACGGGTCAAAATCTTGACCCGTGGCTGGATCAGGCCGCCCTTCCCCTTGTCATCCATTCGTTCGGCGGTGGTCGGGATGCGCTGCCCGACGGTCTGCTCGACGGCTCTGTCAGCTGTCACTACCGCCTGTTCCCCATGCTCTACGCCCGTGAAAGTGATCACGTTATCGAGGTATTGGAAACCGTTGTGGCACCAAACAAGGTCAAGAAGGTGCTCAAGCAATATGATCCGCTGAAAAAGCTGGTTCTGCAGGGGAAAGGCGCAAGAATCCGGTCCCTGTTTGATCAGGACAACCTGCCGCGACGCGAACAGGCCATCCGCAACACGATCAAAAGCAAAGGGCTTTGGCTGCGCTGACAGGATCGTTGTGCGCAAGCGGGCAATCGCCTACAGATTCAGCAACCCAAATTCCAACAGGAGATTTTCAAGATGTCTGACGGCCCCACTTACGGTTTCGACACGTTGCAGATTCACGCGGGCGCCCGCCCCGACCCGGCGACCGGAGCGCGCCAGACACCGATCTATCAGACCACGGCCTATGTCTTTCGCGATGCGGATCACGCCGCAGCCCTGTTCAACCTGCAAGAGGTGGGCTTTATCTATTCCCGCCTGACCAACCCAACCGTCGCTGTGTTGCAGGAACGCGTGGCGACGCTTGAGGGCGGTGTTGGGGCTGTTTGCTGCTCATCCGGTCACGCGGCGCAAATCATGGCGCTGTTCCCACTGATGGGACCGGGTTGCAACGTCGTCGCCTCGACCCGTTTGTATGGCGGTACGGTCACGCAGTTCAGCCAGACCATCAAACGCTTTGGCTGGTCGGCCAAGTTTGTCGACACCGACGATCTTGACGCGGTGAAGGACGCTATCGACGAAAACACCCGTGCGGTGTTCTGCGAATCCATCGCCAACCCCGGAGGTTATGTCACCGATATCCGTGCCTTGGCGGACGTTTCTGATGCGGCTGGCATTCCGCTGATCGTCGACAACACCTCGGCCACGCCATACCTGTGCCGCCCGATCGAACTTGGTGCGACGCTGGTTGTGCATTCGACCACCAAGTACCTAACCGGCAACGGCACTGTTACCGGTGGCTGCATTGTGGATTCGGGCAAGTTCGACTGGTCCGCAAATGACAAGTTCCCCTCGCTCAGCGAACCGGAGCAGGCCTATCACGGTCTGAAATTCCACGAAACGTTCGGGCCCTTGGCCTTCACCTTCCACGGCATCGCCATTGGCCTGCGTGATTTGGGCATGACTATGAACCCGCAAGCCGCGCATTATACGCTGATGGGGATCGAAACCCTGTCGCTGCGGATGGAACGCCACGTCGAGAACGCCAAGAAGATCGCGGCCTGGCTGGAAGCTGATGATCGCGTGGATTACGTCACCTATGCAGGTCTGCCCTCATCGCCCTATCACGACCGGGTCAAGTCGCAATACAAACGTGGCGCTGGTGCCCTGTTCACCTTTGCGGTCAAAGGCGGGTACGACGCCTGTATCAAACTGGTCAACGCATTGGAGATCTTTAGCCACGTGGCCAATCTGGGCGATGCACGGTCGCTGATCATCCACTCGGCCTCGACCACCCACCGTCAGCTGACTCCGGAACAGCAAGAGGCCGCGGGTGCGGGTCCGGGTGTCGTGCGCGTGTCCATCGGGATTGAGGACGCGAACGACCTGATCGCGGATCTGGATCAGGCCTTGGCCAAAGCAAGCGCCTGACGATGGCCGGGCAAGACACAAACGACCTTGGCCAACCTATCGGTTTGCCGGTTTCGGGTGACTTTCCGCGCCCGACACCGCCCTATACTCCGATGGAGGGTCGATATTGTTCTGTCGTGCCTTTGGACGTGAACAGACATGCGCCCGGACTGTTCCGGGCGTTTGCAAATGACAGGGATGGACGCAACTGGACCTACCTGCCCTACGGCCCGTTCGACAGCGAGCCGGAATTCGAAGATTGGGCCCGCGCCAACTGCATGGACGCAGATCCGATGTTCCATACTGTTCTGGATGGTGATGAAGTGCCTCTGGGCATGGCCTCGTACCTAAGGATCGAGCCTGCAGCCGGAACGATCGAGGTGGGACATATCCACTTCTCGCCCCTGCTTCAGCGCAAACCGCAATCCACCGAAGTCATGTATCTGATGATGAAGCGGGTGTTCGATGAGTTGGGCTATCGCCGCTATGAATGGAAATGCGATGCGCTGAATGCACCATCCTGCAGCGCGGCAGAGCGGCTGGGCTTCACCTTTGAAGGAGTGTTCCGGCAGGCGACCCATTACAAGGGGCGCAACCGGGATACTGCGTGGTATTCGATTATCGATACCGAATGGCCCCGCGTTCGTGATGCTTTCGAAGCCTGGCTGTCGCCGAACAATTTTGACGCCGCGGGCCAGCAACGCACACCGCTGATGGCCCGCGCGAAGGATTAGTCTTAGTCCGAAATCTCGAATTCCATCGAGACGCTGACCGAGACTGAAACTTCCCCGCCCGCAACAGGGACCCCGCCTGCATCGGCCATGCTCATGGCGCGCATCTCTGCCATGGGGCGCACGCCAGCCGATTGCTCAGAGATCGTTTGCACCGGGCCAAGTGTTACACCAGCCGCCTGTGCCAACTGTTCCGCTTTGGCCTTGGCCTCGCCGACGGCTTCGGCACGGGCCTGCGCCTCCAACGGTTTTGAATCCTGCACACCAAAGCTCAGCCCGCCGAAATCATTGGCACCATCCTGAATGACCGCATCCATAATCTTCCCAAGCTGCGTCAGATCACGAACGCGCACAAAAACACGGTTCGAGGCAGTGAACCCTGTGATTTCGGGCTTTTCCCCATTCTGCCCGTGCCGCCCTGACCAGACCGGTGACAGTGACAAATCGCGGGTTTGAACGTCCCGGTCTTCGATTCCCATCTCGGTCAGTCGTGACAGGACCTTGGCAACCGCATCCGAAGTCGCCTGCATGGCGGCCCCGGCCTCTGCGTTTTCGTTGGTCACGCCCAGCGTGATCGTCGCCATATCGGGTGCAGTTTGCACGGTTCCGGTTGCATCCACTGTGATGCGACGTTCTTCCGCATGGGCCGCTCCTGCGGCTGTTGCTGCCATCATCGCAGCCAGAAAAGCGAATGTCTTCAAGGTTATCACTCCAATTTTTTCTACTTTAAGATGGGTTGGCGGACCGTCGCCATACAAGAGCAATCCCAGCCTTTTTCTTTCCCTCGGCGGGTTCCTGCTTTAATGTCGGTCTGCGAACGCAAAGTCGTTTGCATTGACGCTGATAATTATGGTTCTTCCGGAATATGAAACCCGCCTTTGCGTTGTCTTTTTCTGCAACCGGAATTTTTCTGCACCACCAATCCGAGGGCGATTGGTACGTTGTCGGCTCGATTCCGCTGGATGAGCAGGATCTGCCCGAGCAAATTCAGGCATTGCGGGAAAAAGCATTTGCCCTTGAAAACGACCTGAGTTGCAAGATCGTCCTGCCAGCGGATCAGGTTCGCTTTCTGGACGTCGAAACCGGTGACTTATCCGTCGCAGACCGAAAGGCGCGCGTTGAGGCAGCACTGGTCGAGGCGACCCCGTATTCTCTGTCCGACCTCAGCTATGACAGCCAGACCGAAGGTGACACAACTCATGTCGCTGTCGTTGCCAAAAAGACTCTGTCTGAGGCGCGGAACTTTGCCATAGGCCATGGCTTTGTACCAACGGTTTTCACCGCTGAAGAAAGCGCAGGCACCTTCCCACGCGAGCCGGTTTTCCTAGAGCAATCTGAGCAACCACTTGCAACGCAGCCCGCAGAGCCCAGTGAAACGGATTCGCCCGAAGAGGTTGCCCCCCTCGGCCTGCCTGCTCATCCCATCGCCGGTACGGCTGCACCGGATGCGTTTCGAGCGCCAGACAGCTCCCGCGCTGCACATGTTACCTCACAGCCCGCTTCCAAGCGTTACGCCATTCCGGCCTTTGCCGCCGTGATTCTTCTCGGCGGGGTTTTTGGCGCGTGGCTGGCCTCTGGCCCGACCGAGCAATCGGAGCGGACCGAGTTGAGCCCAGCCGCACCGGAAATATCGGCGCCTGAGGCCAAGGCAATCCCTGACCCCACATCCGAAATTGCTGCTGTCGAGCCGCAGCCAAGCACCCTCCCCGAACCAACCGCAGAAACGACCGAGGAACGCTTCGAACAGGCTGAGCCGAACCCAGTTGCACCGGACGTATCGGCACCCGAGCCCGAAGTCACCCCGGTGCCGACGCCTGAGGTTGCAGCTATTGAACCCCAGCAAAGCACGCCGCCTGAACCACCAGTTGATGAGGCTGAGGAACAGCCCGAGCTGTCACCTACGGATGCGGCGATCCTCGAAGCGCTCAAGGTTGCACCAACAGCAGTCGAGCCGATTGCTCAGGATCCCGATGCTCCAAAAGATATCCTTGCCGTGACAGGGATTGACGTGGCACCCCCCGCTCCTTTGCAAGAGCCGGACGCCGTTGAGCCGGAAGACCTGTATCTGACATCCATCGACAAGTCCGATCTCTCCAATGATGCTGTCGCATTGCCGCCTTCCTCAAGTTTCGACACGGACGTGCCATTCAATCAAGAGGGACTGCCCAGTGTTGCAGGCACGCGGTTCGATCTGGATGATCAGGGGCTTGTTGTCGCCACGCCCGAGGGTGCATTGAGCCCCGACGGGATCACAGTATATCTGGGCCGCCCCTCCAAGGTCCCGCAACAAGCTCCGCTGCGGTTCGAGGAAGAGCCTGTTGTTGAAGAGGTCGATCAAAGGCTGGCTGGCCTCCGCCCCAAACCACGCCCCGACGATCTTGAAGAAACGTTCGAACGTCAGCAACTCGGTGGTCAATCGCGCGAAGAACTGGCTGGCAAGCGCCCCAAACCACGCCCCGAAGGTTTGGAAGCCCCTGAAGAGGTGGAAATACCTGTCTCTGAGCTGGCCATCATGCGCGTCCCCCGACCCAAGGCGCGACCAGCAGGTCTGGTTGCGGCCAGACCGACCGTTGCAAAGCCGTCCACTCTGGCATCAACAGCGGCGCTGGATCAAAAGCCCGATGATGCAGGATCTTTTCAACCCAAGACGGTGGCACCCAAGATACCTTCGACCGCATCGGTCGCCCGACAGGCTACAATCGACAACGCCATCAACCTGCGTAAACTGAACCTGATTGGTGTTTATGGCACTCCGGCCAACCGTCGTGCCTTGGTGCGTCTGCCCAGTGGTCGGTACAAGAAACTGAAAGTCGGAGATCGCATTGACGGCGGGAAAGTCATCGCTATCAGCGACAGTGAATTGCGCTATCAGAAAAAGGGCCGCAACGTGACATTGGCGATGCCGCGCAGCTGATCGCGCGGTTCGACGTGACAAAAGATGCGCCGGGGCGTTTTAGGTTCCCGGCGCATTGTTCTTGGATCAGGCAGCGGAAATCTCACCGCTTTCGATCTGCTCACGCTCGATGGATTCGAACAGGGCCTGGAAATTACCTTCACCAAACCCGTCATCCCCCTTGCGTTGAATGAACTCAAAAAAGATCGGGCCGATTACGGTCTTTGAGAAGATCTGCAGCAGAATGCGGGTCTCGCCGCCGTCCACAACACCCTCACCGTCGATCAGGATGCCGTGCTTCATCATGCGATCCAGCGGCTCTTCATGATCCGTTACGCGATCTTTCGACATCTCGTAATAGGCGGGGTTCGGTCCAGGCATGAATTTCAAACCGTTCTCGGCAATTGCGTCGGTTGAGGCATAGATATCCTCGCTGCCGACAGCGATATGCTGGATGCCTTCGCCCTTGTACTTCTTGAGGTAGGATACAATCTGCCCGGTCTCACCCCGGTCTTCGTTGATCGGAATCCGGATTCGACCGCAGGGCGACGTCAATGCGCGGCTGAACAGGCCTGTGAACTTACCCTGAATGTCGAAGAAGCGAATTTCGCGGAAATTGAACAGATCACCATAGAACTCGAACCATTTGTCCATGTTGCCCGTGTAGACATTGTGGGTCAGGTGATCGAGGTAATAGAACCCTTCACCGCGCGGCTTGGATTCCTTGATCCACTCGAATTCCTGATTGTAGGGCGATGTATCGTAATACTGGTCGATGAAATAGATCAGTGACCCCCCAATGCCCTTGATCGCAGGAACATCCATCGTTTTATCGTCCGCATCATAGGGTTCAGCCCCTTTCGACACAGCGTGTTCATACGCTTTCTGCGCGTCGACGACGCGCCATCCCATCGCCGGGGCGCACGGGCCATGCTCGGCTACGAATTTGTCCGCAAAGCTGTCCGGGTCGGCATTCAGGACATAGGTGACATCCCCTTGCTGCCAGAGTTCAACCAACGGTTTATCCTTGTGACGGGCCACCAGGTCGAACCCCATCTTTGCGAACAGATCGCGCAGTTCCTGCGGTTCGGGATGGGCAAATTCAACAAACTCAAACCCGTCGGTCCCGGCGGGGTTTTCGTCGCTGATCACAGATTTCGGGGCGTTATGCGGGAATGGACCCATGGCGCGTCTCCTTTGAAGACCGGAAATTTATTGCTGATTCAAAAATATGACTTTTCGAACGCTGTTTCTGCGCATTTTTTTCGTGTAAACTTAAGACTGACGCGCAAAATGCGCGCGAAACACTGAAAAAACGAGATTCCTCCGCACGTGCTGGACACAACCGACAAACGCCTGTTATCTGCCCTGCAAAAGGATGCGCATCTGACTGCGCATCAACTGGGTGAGATGCTGAACCTCTCGCCCAGTCAAGCGGGCAGACGCCGACAACGGCTTGAGGCCGAAGGCTATATTACGGGCTATGCCGCCCGGCTTGATCCGCTTAAGCTTGACTTGCAGGTGCAAGGATTTGTTCAGGTTCATCTGGGTACACATGGCCCCGAACAATCCCAAAGCTTTGCCCGTATGGTCGACACCCGCCCCGAGATAACCAGCGCCTGGACGATGACAGGAGAGGCAGATTACCTGCTGCATGTCTATTGTGATGATCTTTCCGCGCTCAACAGCTTGCTCCATCATGTCATCCTGCCGCATCCTGCTGTTGCCCGTGTGCAAAGCCAGATAGTGATGGACCAACTGAAACGCGACGCCCCCCTGCCCACCTGAACGGGATCACGAGGAGACTAATGGACGATTTTCTATATCAGGCTTCGATCTATCTGGCTGCGGCTGTGATCGCGGTGCCCCTGTCCGCAAGGCTGGGGCTAGGGTCGGTTCTGGGTTATTTGGCCGCCGGGATCATCATTGGGCCTGTACTGGGATTGGTCGGGGCCGAAACGGAAAACCTTCAACATGTTGCCGAGTTTGGCGTTGTGATGATGCTGTTCCTGATCGGACTGGAACTGGAACCCCGCGCCTTGTGGGATATGCGCGACAAGCTGCTGGGTCTGGGGGGGTTGCAGGTTCTGCTCTCAACAGCTGCGATTGCCGCCGTTGCCATCTATGCAAATCACCCCTGGTCCGTCGCGCTGGCAGTGGGTTTGACTTTGTCCTTGTCGTCTACAGCGATCGTCCTTCAGACCTTGTCGGAAAAGGGGTTGATGCAGACGAACGGTGGTCGAGCCACATTTTCGGTGCTGCTGACGCAAGACATCGCAGTCATTCCGATCCTGGCATTGTTGCCGCTGCTAGCCCTTCCAGCGTTACCTCATATCGAAGCAGATGGTTCGATTGACCGCGGTGTTGCCGACCTACACGGAGCAGGCCACCATAGCTTGTCTCTGGTCGAAGGGCTGCCAGGTTGGGCCGTCACTCTCGTCACGATAGGGGCTGTGGCCTTCGTCATTCTGGCGGGTGTCTACCTCACGCGCCCCCTGTTTCGCTTTATCCACGCCACCCGTCTGCGCGAGATGTACACCGCGCTGGCGTTGATGATCGTGGTTGGTATTTCCTTTCTGATGACGCTGGTCGGGCTGTCACCTGCCTTGGGCGCTTTCCTGGCGGGCGTCGTTCTGGCCAGTTCCGAGTTTCGTCACCAAATGGAAAGCGACCTTGAGCCTTTCAAAGGCCTTTTCCTGGGCCTCTTCTTCATCACGGTCGGAGCAGGCATTAACGTTGGCTACTTCTTCGACGATCCGTTTGACCTGATCGGCCTGGCGCTGCTTGTGATCCTGGCAAAAGGGGTCATTCTTTACCTTGTCGGCAAGGCATTCCGCCTGAGCGGGCGGGATCACTGGCTGTTCACACTCGGACTGGCGCAGGCCGGTGAATTTGGGTTTGTACTGCTGGCCTTTTCGACACAACAGAATGTCATACCGCCCGACCTGTCGCAGAAGCTGCTTATGATCATTGCGCTGACGATGCTGATCACCCCGCTTCTGTTCATCATCTATGACCTGCTGTCTCGAAAAATGGGCGACACCTCAAAGGAGCCCGAACCGGATGAGATTGATGAAAAAGGCCCGGTTATCATCGCGGGCATCGGCCGCTTTGGTCAGATCGTGAATCGTCTGGTACGCGCCAGCGGTTTCAAGACCGTTGTGCTGGACCACGATATCGAAACCGTTCAGTTGATGCGCCGGTTTGGCGTAAAAGGCTTCTTGGGCGACCCTACGCGGCCCGAGTTGCTACGTGCCGCAGGGTTGGAAAAAGCATCCGTTCTGGTGGCAGCGATGGATGACCACAAGCAAGTCACACGTCTTGTTGGTTATGCTCGACGGCAGCGCCCCGACCTGCACATCATCGCCCGGGCCCGTGATCGGACCCACGTCTACGAGCTGTATCAGGCCGGAGCCAACGACATCGTGCGTGAAATGTTCGACAGTTCGCTGCGCGCGGGGCGCTACGTGCTGGAGAATATCGGGCTGAGTGAATATGAGGCTTCGCAAGCCGAGCAGACCTTCTATCACCACGACCGGGCTTCTATGCGCGATCTGGCCGAACTGTGGGTTCCCGGAATGCCGACTGCTGAGAACAAGAAATACATCGAACGTTCGCAGAAGCTGGAAAGGGAACTGGAAACCGCGTTACTCGAATTGGCTGAAGAGCACGCCAAGAAATCTGCCTGACCCAGATCCGTGCCCGGGTCAGGCGACACCTTAACCGTCAGATACGCCTGCCTCGGCAAAGGTTGCCATGCCGGAATGGCAAGCCACTGCGCTTTTGAGAATGTTTATCGCCAGTGCCCCACCGGACCCTTCGCCCAAGCGCAGGCCAAGGCTCAGCAACGGGTCTTTGCCTAGCTTGGACAATACTTCACCATGCGCCGCTTCTGCGCTTTGGTGCCCGGCAACCGCATGGTCCAGCGCACCGGCCGACAATTTCCACAGGCAAGCGGCAGCGGCAGAGCAGATGAATCCGTCCAGAATGACTGGAATGCGCAATACGCGCGCGGCGGCAATCGCTCCGGCCATCGCGGCAATCTCGCGCCCTCCGAGGCAGCGCAGGATCTCCAGGCCGTCCTCTGACGCATGTTTCGCGACACCCTCAGCCACAACACGCGTTTTGTTGGCAAGACCTGCATCATCGACTCCGGTGCCACGACCTGTCCAGTCCTCTGCGTCTCCTCCAAACAGCGCGCAGGCGATGGCGGCCGCCGGAGTTGTGTTGCCAATACCCATCTCGCCCACAACCAGCAGATCGGCCTGCGGATCAACGGCCTGCCAACCCGTGCGCAAGGCGCTCAGCAGTTCTTCTTCACTCATGGCCGGAGCTTGAGTGAAATCCGTAGTGGGTGTGTCCAGGTCCAGCGCATGCACGTCCATCGTCGCACCCGCTGCCTTTGCCAGCTGATTTATCGCTGCACCGCCATGTTCGAAATTCATCACCATCTGCACGGTGACTTCAGGCGGAAAGGCCGATACGCCCTGCGCAGTGACGCCGTGGTTTCCGGCAAAGACGATGACTTGTGGTGCGCTAATCTGCGGACGGGCATCGCCACGCCATCCCGCATACCAGATCGCAAGATTTTCCAACCGCCCAAGTGCGCCCGGGGGCTTGGTCAGTTGTCCGTTTCGGTCAGCCGCAGCTTGCACCGCAGTGGCATCCGGCCCCGGTGCCGCCGTAAGAGCAGCGCGGAACGCGTTCAAATCATTCAGTTCAGGCAGCATGAAAGCCTCATTGCATCAGAGTGGTCCTGTGTGTTTAACCGAAGCACTGAATCCAACAAGACCCCGAAAGGCACGGGCGTGCAAAAAAACGACACGAAACCTTTTTCTCCGTGGGATATACTGCTGGCGCTGGTGCTGCTCACCCGCCTGCCCCTGCCGCGTTTGCCGGATCCCGTGTTTTCGAGGCAGGCACAGGCAACCTGGGCCTTTCCGCTTGTGGGTTTGGTCGTTGCGGGACTCGCCTGCCTTGTGGGGTGGAGCGCGCTTGCGTTGGGGCTGCCGGTAATGGCGTCCGCCGGTCTGCTACTGGCCACCCTGATCGCCACAACCGGTGCCATGCACGAGGATGGCCTGGCCGACACGTTCGACGGCCTCTGGGGCGGGTTCACCCGAGACCGCCGCTTGGAAATCATGAAAGACAGCCATATCGGGACCTACGGCGTGCTTGCCCTGATCATGTCTCAACTGGTTCGTATCTCGGCTATCGCGGCTTTGCTGACCGCTGATGCGGTGGGTGCAATATTAGCCGCATGTATTGTCTCGCGGGCGTTGATGCCTTTGGTGATGGCTGGCCTACCGCATGCCCGGAAGTCGGGCCTGAGCCATTCTGTCGGCAAACCTCAGAAAACATCCGTTGTCGCAGCACTGGGTCTGGCGGCGGCGCTTGCCTTCCTGCTCATAGGCATGGGTGCAATCGCTGCCATGGGCTTTGCAACAGCCAGCGCAGCAGTCTTGGCCATCATCGCCAAAACAAAGATCGGTGGCCAGACGGGTGACATTCTGGGAGCCACACAATTGGTGTCCGAGATCACCATTCTGCTAACCTGCGTTGCGCTGATTTAAGACGCACCCCCGGTTTCGATCCGCAACGTAGCGCCGCAATGTTTGCAATGCACCGCGTCCGGATCATGCCGAAACAAACCGCAGCTTGGGCATTTATGGCGTACTTTCTGGGGCATGAAAATTGCCTGTGCCAGCCGGACAAAAAGCGCCACACCCACCACCATGATAAAGACCGAAAACAGCTTGCCGCCCGGTGTGGGCAAGGTGATATCGCCAAATCCAGTGGTCGTTAGGGTTGCCATGGTGAAATAGAGCGCATCAATATAGGGCGTCTGCGAGTCTGCAGGAATGAAGAACACCAGAACGGCGGTCGAGGTCGCAAAGACGAAGACCAGCAGGTTGATTGCGGCAATAACGGCGTCTTCGTGGGTTCGAAAAAAATGGCTGTCGCGCCGTAGATCCCTCAGCAGGTGATAGGAATGGATCAACCGCAAGGCACGCAAGATCCTTAAAAACGCAAGGTTGCCAGTCAGGAACGGATCAAGCACAAGAGACACAATAACAACGATATCCGCCAGCGTGTAAATCTGGCGCAATAATTTCCGACGATCCTTGGCGATCCAAAGCCGTGCCGAGAAATCCAGCAAAATCAGAAAGCCGATCAGCAGGCTTGCAGCCGTGACGCCCGGCCCATTTGGAAAATGGGCCGTGGCGACAAAAAACACGATCGACACGATGTCAAACACGATCAGGCCATAGCGAAACCAGACCGAAATCGGATCATGTCCGATATACAGGTATTTCACCGTCTGCTTCATATCCGCCCTGTATCGTGCTGCATATAAAGTGAAATTAACGGTAGTTGCGCAAATCACCAAGCCACGAAAAAGGCCGCCCCAATTGGAGCGGCCTCAAGCAGTTTTTGTTGCGATCAGGCAGCGCGCGAGGTCAGTACTTCGTCAACCTGCTTCGCGGCCGAAACTTCGCCAGCCCCGGACACGGCTGCAACCTCGCGTGTCAGACGTTCCAGAGCAGCTTCATAAAGCTGACGCTCGGAATAGCTCTGCTCGCGCTGGTCATCCGTGCGATGCAAGTCGCGGACAACCTCGGCAATCGAGATCAGATCACCCGAGTTGATTTTCTGTTCATATTCCTGGGCGCGACGGGACCACATGGCGCGTTTGACCTTGGCCTTGCCCTTCAGCGTCTTCATCGCCTGGCTGATCACATCCGGCGAGCTCAGCGACCGCAGACCGGATTCGGTGGCCTTGTTGGTCGGCACGCGCAGAGTCATCTTGTCTTTCTCAAATGAGATGACAAACAGCTCGAGCGTGAACCCAGCGACATCCTGTTCTTCGATCGAGATGATCTGGCCTACGCCATGTGCGGGGTAGACAACATAGTCGTTCGGGCGGAATTCGAGCTTTTTCGACTTTGTCATTCAGTTTTATCCTTGCTTGCGGACCGGGACGCAGACAACAAAAGCACCACATGCGGGGACTGTCTCAGCCCCGTCAGGCGGCGTTTTTGTCATAAATTCACTACTCCAAAGCGAGCGTACTTTCGGAGCGCATCCCAATCTCGGTCATCATACAGATTGAGAGTATATCACAAAAATACGACACCCGAAAGTTTACCCTACGGGAATTTTTTGAATTATACGCGCATTCAAACAGTTACTTGGCGAACTTCGCGCCAAAAGAAGCAGCGCTGTGGCGAATCGCTTAACCGCCTTCGCCGGGTGCTTCTGAGAAATACTTCTCCATCTTGCCTTCTTCACCGTCACGTTCTTCCGCGCCGGGCAGCGGATCTTTCTTGGTGACGATGACCGGCCACTGTTCCGAGAACTTGCGGTTGAACTCGACCCATTGCTCCATCCCCGGCTCGGTATCCGGACGGATTGCGTCGGCCGGGCATTCCGGTTCGCACACGCCGCAATCGATGCATTCGTCGGGGTGAATGACCAATGTGTTCTCACCTTCATAGAAACAGTCCACCGGACATACTTCGACACAGTCGGTGTATTTGCAGGCGATACAGTTTTCGGTGACAACATAGGTCATGATCGGATTCCCGTTTGCGGTTTGAGCGACTAGCTAATTCAGTCTGGCCTACTCTTCAAGATAGGATCAGCGATCTTCTGTGCGAGAAAGATCAAGAGCGCGTCGATCTTTCTTGGTTGGGCGACCCTTTCCTTCAAACCCGGGATTCTTTGGAGGCACGTCCTGCTTTTCGGTCATATCGAGATACAACGTTTGCGCCTCGGGGGCCGGACCACGGCGTTCACCCAGTTTTTCCACGCGTACAACGCGCACGATACGGCCCTGAGGAAAGGTCAGAACGTCGCCGGGTGACACGGTCTGTGCCGGCTTCATCACCCGGTTTCCGTTCAATCGGACATAGCCGCCGCTGAGCTGTTTGGCGGCCAGGCTGCGGGTCTTGAAGAACCGCGCCTGCCACAACCATTTGTCGATCCGCAGCTTGGCATCAGCCATATTGCGTCAGTTGCCGTCCTTCAAACCCATCAGCGCAGCGGCGAACGGATTGTCGGGATCGATGGCCTTTTCCTTTTTCGGAGGCCGTGACGAGAAAGTCTTGGCACCCTGAGGTTTGCCGCCCTTCTTGCCGTGAGGCTTGCCGCGACCATCCTGAGGCTTACCACGCGGTTTGCCTTTACCTTGCCCTTGCTCACGACGCGGGCCACGGTTGGGTTGCCGCTGACGACCCCAGGTGAAGGTAAAGAAAACCTCAACCTCTGGCTCATCCGATGCGGCGTCAGACGCTGGTGCCTCGGTTGCCGCCTCGGGGCTTGTCGTGGTCTCGGCCGGCGCCTCTGCGGGTGCCACAACCTCTTCCGATGTAGCCTCTGCGGCTTGGGTTTCATCTGCGGCTGTGGCTTGGGTTTCATCTGCGGCGGCCTGATCAGGTGCCTCAGTCGCGGGCGTTTCCACAGGGGCCTGTTTGACCTTTTCACGCTCGCCACGCTCGGCTTTGTACCCCAAGCCTTGCATCAGGTCTGCGAACTGTTCCAACGTCATACCGGTGATCGAAAGCATATCCGGCTTGGCTTCGAACCCGCCCCGGCTGTCTTCGGCGCGCAGCATGTCGGCCAGACGTTCCAGCATGTCGATCCGGATCGAACGCTCGCCCGCATCGCGGTAGCCGCACATGGTGTCGTATCCCTGCGGCGCATCCTTGGCGATGGGCACAGTGACCAGACCCGGAGGCGGAGCTTCGGGGAACTCCAGCAAACCGCTGGACAACGCCCACAGCACCAGACGCAGGCGCGTGGGTGCGGGTTTCAGCAGCAGCGGCATGAAGATCGTGAACTGGCCAAACCGGATGCCGTGCTTGCGCAGCGCACCGCGGGAATCCTGATCCAGATCTTTGACCTCTTGCGCGACCTGCGCCCGGGGCAGTACGCCCAGCGCTTCGACCATGCGGAACGCAAAGCCCTTGGCCAGACCGGTCAGTTCTTCATCGCGCGACAGGTTCAGCAGCGGCTCGAACAGCGCGGCGACCTTGCGGTCGATGAAATGCTGCAACCGGCGCTGCACTTTCTGTTCGACCTCCGGCCCTGCGGCTTCGTCCACAAAAACTTCGACCATCGGCTTGAGAGACTCTGCCCCGGCAACCAGTTTGCCGACGGCGTATTCGCCCCACATCAGGCCACCCTGATCAGTGAAATCAATTTCGGTATCGGGCGCATTGTAGAAGCGATCGGCGCGCAGATGGAATTGCGGCGCGAGTGCTTGCAAGGACGCCGATTTCAGGGCTTTCGCCTCGGTTCCCTGCGCGCTTTTGTCCGGCGTGAACCGGAACCCTTCCAGACGACCGACGAATTCGCCTTCGACGGTCACTTCACCCTTGTCATTTACTTCGGCCAAAAGGGCCTCCTTCTGTTTGAGCCGGCGCAGCAAAACAGATGTACGCCGGTCCACAAATCTTTGAGTCAGACGCTCATGTAACGCGTCTGACAATCTGTCTTCTACAGTGCGCGTTTCGTCACGCCAATGCGATTCGTCACGGACCCAGCCGTTTCGTTGCGCAACATATGTCCAAGTGCGAATATATGCCAACCTTTTGGACAATGCGTCAATATCGCCATGGGTTTGATCGATCCGGCGAATCTGCCTTGCCATGAAGTCATCAGGAACGCCCCCCCTTTCATGCAAGTGGCCAAAGATCACCTCGAGCAAGCTGGCGTGTTCTGCATGGCTGATGCCGCGAAAATCGGGAATCCGGCACACATCCCACAGCAAACGGATGGATTGCGGGTCGCTGGCACGAGCGACGACCTCGGTCACTTGCGACAAGGATTTCAGCGCATTCAGGTCGTCCGCAGGGCGCGCTTTGGTCAGGTGCTCGTCATTTGGGCTGACCTCAAGCGAGGCGATCAGCGCGTCAGTTGAGCCAAACCGCAAGGCGGCATTCCGCCAGTTCAGCTTTTTCATCGGCGTGAACCGGCTGTCCATGATGGCCTGCGCCACGCCTTCGTCCAGTGGCGGAGCCTCGCCCGTCACGCCAAAGGTGCCATCAGACATCCCGCGACCGGCCCGGCCTGCAATCTGCGCCAGTTCGTTCGGGGCCAGCGGTCGCATCCGGCGGCCATCAAATTTAGTCAGGGATGAAAACGCGACGTGGTTCACATCAAGGTTCAACCCCATCCCGATTGCGTCGGTGGCAACAAGATAATCGACCTCGCCATTCTGGTAGAGATCGACTTGTGCGTTGCGCGTGCGCGGGCTGAGTGCGCCCATAACCACGGCTGCACCACCTTTCTGGCGGCGCAGCAATTCAGCGATGGCATACACATTTTCGACCGAGAATCCGACGATGGCACTGCGTGCGGGCATCCGGCTGATCTTTTTGGACCCCGAATAGACAAGCTGCGACATTCGTTCGCGCCGCACAAACTGCGCCTCGGGCACTAGGGCGGCAATCGGACCGCGCATGGTGTCAGAGCCAAGGAACAGTGTTTCATTTGTCCCCCGCGCACGCAACAGGCGGTCCGTGAAGACATGGCCGCGTTCGGGATCGGTGCAGAGTTGGATTTCGTCGATCGCGACGAAATCTGCCCCCATGCCATCGGGCATCGCCTCGACCGTGCAGACCCAATATTGGGTGCGCGGCGGCACGATGCGCTCTTCACCCGTGACCAGTGCCACAACAGACGGTCCGCGAATGGCGACGATCTTGTCATAGACCTCGCGCGCCAGCAGCCGCAGCGGCAAACCGATCACACCGGTGCGGTATCCCAGCATCCGTTCGATCGCATAGTGGGTTTTGCCTGTGTTTGTCGGGCCCAATACGGCCACTACTCGGGATGACCCGCTCACCATTGCCCCCTGCCCCGGACCTTACAGCGCTGCGCCTTCGATCTGAGGCTTCAGTCGATTCACCGCATTGGTTACTTCTTCGTGATGGGGATGTATAGCCAAGGCCCGCGAATACGCGTCATAGGCTTTCTGAGGTTCTCCGATAATCTCAAAGATCAAACCCAGCCCGTATATCGCCTCATAGTTGTTGGGGTTGAGGGTCAATGCGTGCTCCAGATCAACCGCCGCCATTCCGAACCGTTCCATACCGAAAAATGCCGAGGCGCGTACATGCCAGCCTTCTGCAAATTCGGGTGCGTGATCCGTCAACGCAGTCAGATGGTCCAACGCGGCATCAATATCTCCGCCATCAAGGGCTTCGCGACCGCGTTCCAATAGCAGATCCGCCGAGGCCGAGCCGGACTGCGCCCACAATGCTTGCAGTTGCCGGTCCAGTGCCATTGCCTGTTCGGGCGAGGACTCGGCCAGTTGCTCCAGCAGCGCGCCCTCATCCCGCAAATCCGCCTGTTGCGCGAGGCAACTGGTGGAAAACGTGACTAGGACAACAAGTGCCGCAACGGTACCTTTGAGATTGTGGATTGCAATGATCATAACAATAGTCAGTGTAGCGTTGCGACCGGGGATGTCCATTCACGGCGCACTAACAAAATGAGGAAAAGCATGAGCGAGATTCTTGAAAAGGCGGCAGCCGCGCTGAATGAAAAACTGGAAGGCGGCGCGTTCGATGCCTCGGCCAAGTTTGCTATCGCCGATCTGGGCGCAATTGTTTTGGACGCAGACGGCGCGCGGGTCAGCGATGATGATGCTGATGTCACCATGAGCGCAGACGCCGACACGTTCGAGCAAATCCTCAGCGGTGAACTGAACCCCACCGGTGCGTTCATGTCCGGCAAGCTGAGCATTGACGGCGACATGGGCGTTGCCATGAAACTTGCATCGGTGCTGGCCTGATGGAATTGACGCCGGCCCCTTTTTTTGAAGACGTGGCCGGCGGTCCCGCCGGTGGGAGCGCCCACTGGCTAATGACTACGGACCAGATACGAATCCGGGTCGGCCATTGGCTGCCCGAAGGCGATGCGCGCGGCACCGTGCTGATGTTCCCCGGTCGAACCGAGTATATCGAAAAATACGGAAGCACAGCAGCCGAGTTCATCCAACGCGGCTTTGCCATGCTTGCCGTTGATTGGCGCGGTCAGGGCCTGGCAGATCGCCTGCTGGACAATCCCCGTATCGGCCATGTCGATCAGTTCACGGACTATCAGCACGACGTTCAGGCCACGCTTGATTATGCCCGCTCGCTGAACCTGCCAAAGCCCTGGTACGTGATCGGACATTCGATGGGCGGTGCCATTGGTTTGCGGGCCGTAATGGCACAGAAATGCTTTGCAGCCTGCGCCTTCACCGGGCCGATGTGGGGCATTTTCTTCACTCCGGTCATGAAACCTCTCAGCCGTGTGACGGCCTATTGGGGCACTGCGCTTGGCCTTGGCGAAAAGACACCACCGACCACAACGCTGGAAAGCTATGTCCTGTCGCAGCCGTTCGAAGGCAACATGCTGACCCGCGATCCGGCGATGTTTCAGATGATGCAGGATCAGCTAAAGGCCCATCCCGAACTGGCGCTTGGGGCGCCCTCAAACCTTTGGTTGCGAGAATCGCTGAACGAATGTGCCTGGCTGATGGAACAACCCGCGCCTGACACGTCCGGCCTGACCTTTCTTGGCAGCCACGAACAGATCGTAGACCGCAAGGCCATTCGCGCACGTATGGAAAACTGGCCAAACGGCACATTGGTCGAAATCCCGGATGGCGAGCACGAAGTGTTGATGGAGGCACCGGATGTGCGTGGGCCGGTTCTGGATCAGATGGCCGAACATTTTCTGTCTAATCAAACCCGTTCTTCCGAGGGCTGAAAACCTGGACCCTTTCTTCCACCCGGAAGACTGGCCGCTTGTGATCCGTGCGCGCCAGCCCTAGATGTTTGCAAAAGCTATCTACAAAAGGTGATCCATGCGCGACCTTCCCTTTCCCGTCCGTGACGCAAACGCAATGGGCGGTGCCGACAATCTGGGCAATCTTCCGGAATGGGATCTGAGCGATCTCTACACCTCGGAAGAAGCGCCCGAACTTGAGCGCGATCTGGGCTGGCTGGAAGGCGAATGCGCCGCCTTTGCCGCGGATTACGAAGGCAAACTGGCCGATCTGGACGCAAGTGGCCTGCTGGCCTGTGTGTTGCGCAACGAAAAGATCAATTCCATTGCCGGACGCATCATGTCTTTCGCCGGCCTGCGCTATTACCAACTGACCACGGATGCCGAGCGCGCCAAATTCCTGTCCGACATGCAGGAAAAAATCACGATCTTCACCACACCGCTGGTCTTTTTCACACTGGAAATAAACCGGATCGAGGATAGCGCTCTGAAAGCGCGTCTCGGCGCCAATGCCGATCTGGCACGGTACGAGCCCGTTTTCCGCCGCATCCGTGCGATGAAGCCCTACCAACTGTCTGATGAGCTGGAAATGTTCCTGCACGATCTGGGTGTTGTCGGCGACGCATGGGAACGTCTGTTTGATGAAACTATTGCCGGACTGATATTTGTGGTTGACGGCGAAGAGCTGAACATCGAAGGCACCCTAAACCTGTTGACCGAGCAAGATCGCTCCAAGCGCGAAGCAGCTGCGCGCGAGCTTGCGTCGGTGTTTCAGGACAACATCAAAACCTTTGCCCGCGTTCACAACACGCAATCCAAGGAAAAGGAAATCGTCGACCGCTGGCGCAATATGCCCAGCGCTCAGACCGGGCGTCACCTGTCCAACGATGTCGAACCCGAAGTGGTGGAAGCCCTGCGCGAGGCGGTCGTGGCCGCGTATCCCAAGCTCAGCCACAGGTATTACGAACTGAAACGCAAATGGCTGGGTCTGGACGTGATGCAGGTCTGGGACCGCAATGCACCGCTGCCAATGGAAGACACGCGCGTCGTCAATTGGAACGAAGCCGAAAAGACCGTTATGGACGCCTATGACGCCTTCGATCCCCGCATGGGTGAGATCGCAGCCCCGTTCTTTTCGAAAGGATGGATAGACGCTGCGGTGAAACCCGGTAAAGCACCCGGAGCTTTTGCTCATCCGACCGTTACCGATGTCCACCCCTACGTGATGCTCAACTATCTGGGCAAACAGCGCGACGTGATGACCCTGGCGCATGAGCTGGGACATGGTGTGCATCAGGTGCTGGCCGCCGATCAGGGTGAGATGCTGTCCTCAACCCCGCTGACGCTGGCTGAAACCGCCTCGGTCTTTGGCGAAATGCTGACCTTCCGTAAAATGCTGGATCAGGCCGAAACCCCGGAACAGCGCAAAGTGCTGCTGGCCGGCAAGGTCGAGGACATGATCAACACCGTGGTTCGCCAGATCGCCTTCTACGACTTTGAATGCAAGCTGCACGCCGCGCGCCGTGAGGGCGAGTTGACCCCCGACGATATCAACGCCTTGTGGATGAGCGTTCAGGCCGAAAGCCTGGGCCCGGCATTTGAATTCATGGATGGGTACGAGACCTTCTGGGCCTACATCCCGCACTTCGTGCATTCTCCCTTCTATGTCTATGCCTACGCCTTCGGCGACGGCTTGGTGAATGCACTCTATTCGGTTTACGAAAGCGGCGCAGAAGGATTCGAGGACAAGTATTTCGAGATGCTGCGCGCTGGTGGGTCCAAACATCACAAGGAACTGCTGGCGCCGTTTGGTTTGGACGCGAGCAATCCCAAGTTCTGGGACAAGGGCCTGTCGATGATCTCGGGCTTTATCGATGAGCTGGAGGCGATGGAGGCCTAGTTACGTCTGGCCTTTTGTCGTCAAGAACACGGCAGCCACGATCAAAACCGCACCAAGGGCCGCAATCGGAGTGATTGTGGCCCCCAAAAACAGCGCCGAGTTAATAAATGTGAACACAACCGAAGCTGCAAACATCAAAGTTGCGGTCAAGGTTGAGACCCGCGCGGCGGCCTCGTACCACAGGTAATAGGCCAAAGCGGTAGGCAGAACGCCCAGCAAGATCAGAAAGACCAGGTCATTTGCCGTAGGAACCTGCAGCGTAAATGCCGCCAGCGGCAGCAGCAGCACACCTGAGCAAAGGAATATTCCGAACAGGAAGTTCAGGCGTTCCCCCGTCGTTTCCGAATTGCGCATCGCACGGCTGCTGGAAATCAGGAACACCGCCCAACTGAGACCTGCGCCGATTTCCATCAAGTCGCCGAACAAAGGCTCTCCGCCACCTTGGAAGTCTCGGTACACCGTTAGAAATACGCCTAAAATTGCCAATGCGGTGGCAAAAAAATCAGTACGCGTAACTGGCGTGTCTGCAAAGAAATAGAGGAACACCAGGACAAAGAAAGGTGCGGTGTTTTCAAGCACCATCGCATTGGCTGCACCTGTATGTTCCAACCCGATATGAAAAAGGATGTAGTTGACCACTGTGGACAGGACGGCCAGTCGAAAGTTCCAATCACTTAACCGGAGCGAAATCGAAACCCGCATGACCCGAAGCATGACGAAGATGGCAAGCGCAGCGATGAACAACCGCGTGACGGCAATCTGCAATCCACCAAGATCACTGGTCAAATAGCGAACGATGACACTGTGTGTGCCCCACAGAAACGCCGCGAGAAATCCAAGAACCAAACCGTTCTGCAAAAGGTTGGTCTTGGTCATGCTGATGCCTCGTTTACTTCAACTGGCTATCTTTTGACCCGCGCCGATTGACGCCGCCACGCGCCTTGAACGCGCCATCCCGGTCCTGCTGGCAATCCAGACACAGCTTGACGCCCGGCAAAGCCAAACGTCGTTTCTCGGGGATTGGCTCTTCGCATTCCGCACAATGGGTCAAGCTTTCGCCAACAGGACGCTTTTGCGCCCGCATCCGCGCCAGTTCGTCCGAAATCGACGCTTCGATCTGTTCGCTCACCGCGCCGTCGCGCGCCCAACCTCCGGCCATGGTCGCCTCCTGCAAGAATACCAAGCAAGATAGCCGAGGCAGCGCCATGAGAGCAAGTTACAGCGGCACCGCTCCCTCGAACACACGGTCGATCACCTCTTGCGTGCCGCGCGAAAACTCCAGCGGACAGGGGTACTCTGCCCCGTCCCGAACTGACCGGCAGAAGGCTTCGACCTGAAGCTTGTAATGATCTGCTGCGGGGAACCGGGTGATCTGAACCTCAAGCCCCGGCCGGTGCAGCTCGACCCGCGCTTCACCGAACACACGGGCATTGAAGGGCGTTGTCAGACGGATCACGCCGCGCTCGCCATGGAACACCATTTCCTGATAAGGGTGCGCTCGAATGGACACGTAAGCAGAATAGGTGAACCCGGGGAACTGGGCCCGAATTTCGGTAAAGACATCGATATCATCTTGCCAACGGATCGCGGATTGTACCGATACTGGCTCTGCCCCGGTGGCAAAGCGTGCGCCGCCGATCACATAGACGCCGATATCCCGCAGACCGCCACCACCGGTTTCAGCGCGGTTGCGGATGTTCCCGGTATCCGCCCGATTGTCAAAACTGAACGCGCCGGTCACGTGCACCAAATTCCCGATGGCCCCGTCCGCGATCAGATCGCGTGCCATCTGCCATTGGGGGTGATGCACGATCATATAAGCCTCGGCTGCAAGCAAGCCGGTCTGGTCACGCTTGGCAATCAACGCGCCAAACTCATCCGCGCGCAGGGTCATCGGTTTTTCGCACAGCACGTGCTTGCCAGCGTCCAGGGCCTTCAGGCTCCATTCGACGTGCAAATGGTTGGGCAGAGGGATGTAGATCGCGTCTATCCCGGGGTCTGCCAACAGTGCGTCGTAACTGTTGTGCACCTTGAGATCAGGGCAAAACGACAGAAATGGATTCGCCTTCGCTGTATCGGACGTCGCTAGAGCAGCCAACTGTGCGCCGTTGGCGGAATGAATCGCCGGCGCCATATATTCCCGCGCAAATTTTGCGGCTCCTAAAACACCAAACTGAACAGGTTTTGGCATCGCGCCCTCCATCCGTTTCTAAGTGACTTCAGTGCCGCCTTTTGTAGCCAAGAGTCAAATCACGGTGCGATTAAGCCGTGCACCGATCAACGCTACATATCTTTTTCAACGAGGGGAAAAACGAAACCAGCCCGCAAACGCATGCGGGCTGGTTTTTTGGTCAGCTGACGCTCAGCATCCCTTTTTCGCGAGCCAGATCCCGCATTTTTTTCTGCAACTTCTCAAAGGCACGCACCTCGATCTGGCGAATACGTTCGCGGCTGACATTGTATTGCGTGCTGAGCTCTTCCAGCGTCACAGGCTGATCCATCAAGCGACGCTGAGTCAGGATGTCCTTTTCCCGATCGTTCAGAACATCCAGAGCGGCAGTCAGCAACTCGCGGCGCGCTTCCAATTCGTCGCGCGCCTCATAATCGCCTGCCTGATCCGCATCTTCATCTTCCAGCCAGTCCTGCCACTGCATCGTGCCTTCGCCTTCGGAACCAACCGTGGCGTTCAGCGATGCGTCCCCACCGGACATCCGGCGGTTCATGCTGATCACTTCGTCTTCGGTAACGCCCAGATCCTCGGCGATCCGTTTGACATTTTCCGGGCGCATGTCGCCTTCTTCCAAAGCGCCGATACGGGCCTTGGCCTTGCGCAGGTTGAAGAACAGTTTCTTCTGTGCCGAAGTCGTGCCCAGCTTGACCATCGACCACGACCTCAGGACATACTCCTGAATCGAGGCGCGGATCCACCACATGGCATAGGTCGCCAGACGGAAGCCTTTCTCGGGGTCGAATTTTTTAACCGCCTGCATCAGGCCCACATTGGCCTCGGAAATCACTTCGGCCTGCGGCAGACCATAGCCGCGATAGCCCATGGCGATTTTGGCCGCCAACCGCAGGTGAGATGTCACCATCTTATGCGCAGCTTCGGTGTCTTGCTCTTCGACCCAGCGCTTGGCCAGCATATATTCTTCTTCCGGCTCCAGCAGAGGAAACTTGCGGATTTCCTGCATATAGCGATTCAGACCGCCCTCGGGCGTCGGTGCGGGGAGATTTGCGTAGTTTGCCATTATGATGTCCCTCCGACAAATGTTTAAGTCTTTAACATAGGATATGGGTAAGGAACCTATCCCATTCAAGAGGTGCTGCTATCAGTCTGAATTTAAACTTCTGTTAAGGAAAGATAAGAAGCTCTTACTCACGAGACTTTGCTTATTATGACAGCGGTATGCGAAGCCCTGCAATCAGGTTTTGCATGTCATCCGGCAATTCGGCCTCGAACCGCAGGGTTTCACCGCTGACAGGGTGTTCAAAACCCAAAACGGCGGCATGAAGCGCCTGACGGGGGAATTCACGCACAGTATCGGCGGCCGCAGCAGAAAACGCCTTGGCTGACAGTTTGCGCTTGCCGCCATAAACCGGATCTCCGACCAGCCCGTGCCCTGCATGGGCCAAATGCACACGTATCTGATGGGTTCGACCGGTTTCCAGCCAGCATTCGATCAGAGCCAACCCCGCAGGCGTTCCGAAGGTTTCGACAACACGCGCGCGGGTCACCGCGTGGCGGCCACCGTGGAACAGAACCGCCTGTCTCTGACGGTCGGTTTTGTGCCGCGCTAGCTGCGTTGTCACACGCATGATGTTGCCGGGCTCGAAATTGATCCCTTTGACACCGCGCAATCGGGGGTCGTTTGCGTCCGGCACACCGTAGCACACTGCGCGATAATACCGTTCAACGCTGTGGGCTGCAAATTGCTCGGCCAGACCGTGATGCGCTGCGTCTGATTTTGCAACCACCAGAAGGCCATTGGTTTCCTTGTCGATCCGATGCACGATGCCCGGACGTTTGACCCCGCCGACACCTGACAGATCGTCACCGCAATGGTGCAGCAACGCGTTCACCAGCGTTCCGCTGGGCGAGCCCGGCGCAGGGTGTACGACCATACCTGCAGGCTTGTTCACGACGATCACGTCCGCATCTTCGAAGACGACTTCAAGCGGGATGTCTTCGGGGCCGATATGGCTGTCTTCGGCCTCGGCCACGACGATGGTAATCTGCGCCCCTTCCGCAACTTTTGCCTTGGGGTCACGTGTCTCACTTCCGTCGATCTGAACCGCGCCCTCTTGGATCAGGCGGGCCAACCGGGTGCGCGACAGGTTTTCACCGTCTGGCACATCCCGGGAAAGCGCCTTATCAAGGCGAGGCGGCGGATCAGCCGCGATCTGAAACTCAATCTGGCGGGTGCCCATGACTGTCCCTTCCGAACCCCAAGAACCGCAGGAAACACCACAGTTGCGATTGCTGCGGCGGATGGTCATGCTGCTGACCGCGGTGATGATTGGCGGGGTTCTAGTGACATTCGCCCTGATTGTCATCCGCCTATCGGACCGCACCCCCACCCTTCCGGATCAGATCGATTTGCCGGGCGGCGCAAAGGCGCAGGCGTTGACCATCGGCTCCAACTGGTATGCGGTCGTCACCGATGACAACCGTGTTCTGATCTTTGACAAAACGACCGGAAAGCTACGTCAGGAGATCGTGGTTGAGTGACCCCCATGCAGCAACTCATCCACATACGTGATCTGACACGCCGCTTAGCTGTTGCTGGGGAATAAGGCTGTTCCGGTCCATGCCGCGCCCAATTGCTGATCCAGCGCATCTGAACGTATTTTCTGCTTTCCCGCGAGCGGAGACAGAGCAACCTCGCGCAAGCAGATCCTTTCCTCAATCAGGCTGAAATCTACTCTGGCAAGTTCGACATCTTTTGCCATGGCTTCCGCGATCCGGATCATATCATCGAACTGCGCGGGACGTGGCTCTGTGTCAGAACTGGTTGGGAACAACAGCTCATCCGCCAAGTATGTGTAGTTACGGTCATGCAGCATCTGAATACGTCCGCGCCCCCGGTCACGATCAACCTGCACCAAGTGTACGCGTCCGACGATCACCCAGAACCGCCATTCGCTGACTGATTGATCACCGGCTGACAGATCTTCTTCGAGGCAATAGATGGGTTGACTGGTGACGCGCCACCAGTCGCCAGTCCAAAACCCTTCCGGCGTTTTGGTCTTGTGCCACGCGGCCAACTGATTGTTTGCCGCATCACGCTCAGCATCTTCCAGAGGAAGCGACACCCCAATCCTGTGCGCCGCGCTGGCTGAGCCTTTCAAGCAATACTCTCCAGGCTCGCCTTCAAGCGCGTCCGGCAACGTCGGAGACTGTGCATGCCACACCCGCTTAGGCACGGTCAGAATATCCGGCACCTTTTCCAACTCTACGTCATTATCCGCGACAAACGCATGAGGGACGGCCCCGAACAGCCTCATGATCAACAGCTTTTCCGAAAACGTGCTTGGGTCACAGAGGTCGGGTAGATGGCGGTGGCTTTCGGCATAATTGAACATAGACAACGCAAGCGCGTTCAGCCGCGCCGCGTCGCTGCCGTAGAAATCCCAGCCACGCGAACAGCCCGGAGGCGGCGGATCGTTTACACAATAGAGATTGTCGGTCGTGATCTTATCGAGTTCGGCCTGCGCCGCTTTCAGATAGTCTTCCCTGTCAGACAGCAGGGCCGTGGACATTGCACCGCCCGTGGCCTTTCGGATGTCCTCGGTTGTTGCGCGCAGCGCGGGTAAATTGGCCGGGAACTCGATCGGTTTGGGCCCCTTTCTGCCGTGGCGCGGCAAAGGTGCATCGCTGGCGCGGATGCCTAAGTTCCGCAGGCGTCTGTCGAGGAATGAATGCCGTTTGATACCATTGGCGATCCACCACCGCATCCGGCGGCCCCACAAATGCACGGCAAGAGTGTCATCCTTGATATAAGTGCCTCTGAATTCGCGAACGTGAATGTCGTTGGCTTGCCCAGCCTGACGGAACGGCAGCGGATAAAACACGGGGATTGGGCTGGCATGTTTCAGCTCGTCATGTTGGCGCAGATACCAGGTCATGACGCCTGGACCGTAAACGCTGTGCTCCTGATCTGACGCGTGCGGCAACTCACCTGCGCGTTTCATGCGCTCCAGCTCTTCCCGTTCTTCTCCTTCGACCCAAGGGCGGATCGGGTAAGGGTCTTCGCTGTACTCCACATAAGCGTTCAGCGCCGGACTGTCGGGCGGCAGCCGCATCACGGCGTTGCAAATCGTGTCTCGGTTGAAATAGCCAAAGATATGATCCGCTTTTGGAATCGGGGCCAGCGCCACAACATCCGTATCGCACCACAGGAAATCCGTCTTCTTCATCAACTGCAATCTGAAGATGTCGGATTGCGGTACAGGTGTATTGAACTGATTGTTCACAATGAACTGTTTCGGCTCATGCACTTCATTGGCCGATACCAGTTCAACACCTGAAGGCACGTTTTCGACCTGCCCGTAGTGAAACAAAACAAGCCTGTGCCCCTGTTCGACAAAGGACAACATGCACATCTGCTCCAGAAAACTCAGGCGGCCTTCCATCCAGAGCATACCAATCGTCGGAAGAGAATGATCCGCAGCCATTAACGTATGTCTCCGAAGGGCGTTTGACTAGGATTCTGGTTGCTGTTCGCCGGTCGTGTGGATCGTCTCAGTCGAAAGCCGTTCCCGCACGATGCGATCTTTTCCGACAAATTCCACGGCCGGCGTGGCCAGTAATTTCTGGTACAGCTCATGATAATCCGGTTGTTTCAGAAGTTCGTTGATCAGCGCCTTGTGCCAACGGAACGATTTTCTGTGCAACCGTTTGAGCCGATCATCTGAACGAAACTCCTCCAGCACCGCATCGACTTCGTCCTTGTAGCGCAGGATTGTTTCATCCGTCGCACCGCCACGGTTCCAGCGATCCCAGTAATCCGTTCCCAGCGTCTGGGACGAATGGTTTGCCCTGCCCCGGCTTCGCTTGGCCAGATAAGCCTGGGTAGAGCGAACGGCGTAATGGTTTATTTGTGCGACTTCGAGGCCAAAGGGCGGTGAGACATGGTTGCCGAAGGGCGCAGGTTCTTTCGCGTGCCCCCCGGGCACGGATCGAAACATCGCCGCCTGAAATTCAGGTTTAGGATGAGGGTTGTGCAAGCCGAAACGCAAATACAGCTCACCCTGCCGGAACAAGGACTTTACGAAACGACGCCCTGCCCCACCGTGTTCATAGTCCAACTCAGCATCAAAGAATTGCTGCGTGACAGGTTTATCCCGCAGCACGTGCCTGCCGCTGTTCGAAAAAATCTTCCAAGGGATTGAGATGACGTCAACGCCCGGCGTTGCTTCGATCAGATCATCAACTTTGTGATTGCCAACGTGGATGTTCAGAAACTCATCCGCATCGCCAACGTAAATCCATTTGGCTTCTTTCACGACCGGCAGACGGCGCGCCTGTCTGAGGGCGGATCGGTGAATCCCGCCTGTTCCAACGCGGTTTTTATGAAACTCGACATGGCCCATGTCCTGCAAACGGCGAAGTATCTGGTTTGTGCCGTCTGAACAGTCATTGGTGTAGACAATTATCCTGTCGAACCCCAACACCTTGTGATGGGCGACCCATTCCAAGATATAGGGCCCTTCGTTCTTCATCGCTGTGATGAGGATTTTTTCCGGCTTGTCCATCGCTGCCCCTCAATCCCGCGGATTAATTGTCCTGACCTTTGTCGTTGTCCTGCGGGACAATCTTTTCTATCGCGATCTGAGCGCCGGCGATCGCCCGGATGCGCAGCTCTCGGGGGTGCTTGCCTAGAAACTCGTTGACCGCGCGGATCACGCCGTCGCCCCACCAGCCACGGCGATGGTAATCGTCGAACGCCATGATTCCGCCGGGCTTGATCTTGGGAAACAGTGCCGCCAGATCGGCGGTCACGCCCTCATAAGAATGGTCACCATCGACATAGGCAAACGAGATGCTTTCGTCTTCAAACAGCGCCAGCGCGGGAACCGAGAAATCGCGGATGATACCGACCTTGCCCTCTTCGATCTCTTTTTCGAAAGATTTGACCACCTTCTGAAAGATGGCCTCCATCTTTTCATCTTCGGTCCGCCCGACGAAAGCCGTTGTATGGGACTCTTCTCCAATATGCTTCCATGGGTCGATGAGAAACAGCTGACTGGGTTCAATAAGCTTCAGAATGGTCGGAGAGAACGCCCCCTGCCAGACACCGATCTCAACCGCGACGCCACCCTTGGGTAGGCGCGAAAGGAACGTGCGGCGGATCGCTTCTTTACTGTTCTTCCGCTTGGTCGCCTTGTCAGCCTTTGGTTTTTGCTGGCTGCCGGGTGCAACACCGATAACCTTGGGTTCGTTTGACATCTCGACCTCACTTACAGACGGGCATTCGGTTCGCTCAAAACCCGTTTTGTTTATTAAGCCATGGCTATCATGTCATCCTATCAAGAACCAGAAGCTATGTGTCCTTTTTGGGAAGTGGCGGCAACTTGTCGATACCAAGCCACGGTGGCTGCAAGCCGGTTATCCTGTATCTTGAAGCATTTCGCCCCAGAAAGCTGTTTATTGCCGCATTCATTCCTGAATAGGACCCGCCTCCGTGACGGCGATAGGACGTAAATGCGATACTGCCGCCCGGCGCAAGAACCCGGTCGATGCGACGCAAAAGCTGGCTCATCACCTGCTCTGTGCGCACCCCGCGAATTATGACAACACCGACACTTTCATCTTCAAAAAGCTTAAGCATCAAAGGTGGCAGTGCGCGGTAGACTTTGAGGCGCCCGGCCAGGATCGGCTCGCGGAAATACTCCAGCAACGCATAAAACGTGCGATCAAGCGCCTGTAGATCCGGATCCTGCGAAGCATCCGCGCAAGTGAAGCTGTCCCAAGACAGCCCCCATGGCGCTATGAGCGTCAAATGCGCGACGGCATCCAAGGCAAGTATTTCCTCAACGATTTCCGTTTCGACATGCCCGATCAGCGCCCAGTTTTTCTTGCCACTGATGGATTGCAAAAAGCTTTGACGCTGGTCTTTCGTTCTTTCAATCTCAGGAGAAGCAGAGGGCAAGAAAGCCGGATCTTTCGGGTCAAACGGCAATGCAACCTGCTTGGCATCGGTAATCTGCGCGTGTTGCGTCGCAGCCTCTTCATGGTCGAACGTCGTACCAAGGGAATCGAGGCGAACGAACCAAGGGAAATTGTTCGGCTTGGAGTTCTCGGCCTTGGACATTTTGCCCAGGCGCGTCCACTTTGCAACCTGAGCAAATGTGATTTCAGGGTCTTTGTAGAGTTCGGTGTTGAAGGACAAATCACCATCTTCCATCACACCAAGTTCCAGTGCCTTGACATAGCGCCCGCTGTGAAACCGTCTGAATTTCGCGACAAATTCCTTCGCCACATCGGTCTCGAGAAGGCTTGCGATACGGTCTTTGTGATACGCAACCGCCTGCTCGTGCAACTGCCTCAGAACTGAATCTGACTGCAGCTTTTCGTAAACCCGGCGCAGGCGTGCAACTTTTGACAGGATCGAGGTTTCTTCGATGTCGTTATAGCAATGCAGTCGCCAGTACGCCTGACCGGTTGCTTCCATCTTGGGATGAAAACTCGAGGTATTCACATCCCCTCGCAACCGTTTCATCAGATAGCTTTCCACTGACCGCACTGCATAGTGGTTCATTCGAAAAAGTCTGCGCCCAAACCCGGCCCCCGTCGAGGAATAAGCCCACCCCCGTCGACGCATCGCAGGAGGCAACGGATCACCATCGCCATCGATCCAAGTAAAACGGTCTGCCTTATTGGGTATTGGTCCACGCGGTCGATGCGTACTGATTGTCCGATACGATCCGTTGTTTCGGAACAAAGACTTGAACGCCCGCAAGTTGTGTGGACTGACAGCTCCAAGCTCACCCGCACGGGTAAACTGCTCAACAATGAACCGGTCTTCGAATTCAACAACCCCGTTGTGCCCAAATAGCTGCCAAATTGCCGTAAACCCATCTGCATATGGCAATGCACGAAACAGATCGTCCAAAGTCCCTTCTCCGATGCGGATGTCAAAAAACTCGTCAACGTCACACACCAATATCCACTCGGCCTCTTTGCACCATGGATGTTTCATCGCATTCGCGTAAGCCGAAGCCTGAGGCCCGAATTTCCAAGGCCCCGGATTGTCGGTATGTGCAAGAAACCCCAGTTCCTGACATCGACTCAGGATCGCGTCGGTGCCGTCCGAGCAATCATTTGAATTGACGATGAAGTGGGTGAAGCCGATCGACTGGTAATAGGCAATCCACTCGAGGATGAAAGGGCCTTCATCTTTCATAGTGGAAATGACAAGTCTCATTCATTCACCCTGCAACCATGGCACACTCTATCTGCATCACAGAAAACTGCATCATCACAGAGGCGTAGCGCGCATTCCCTTTCAGCCGTGTTACGGGCCACCGAATGGCATTGCAAGTGGACAGGCCCGGGCAACAAAGCCGGGCATTGCGGCCGTTTGCAAGCGTACCCTCTGCTCACCATCACCGGATTGCAAACAAAACGATTGTCATTTGAAGGAAGACCAAGGTTGGTTCGGTCGAAAAACGCATTTACTGAGTCAATGCGTCGGTTGGTGAGACAGGGTCATTTACTTCCAACAACTTAACAGTCTTTCTGTTGGTTGGTACTTTAAGCCAATTTCTGTCGTGCTCCTCAGTCGCCTCAGATACTGCGAGTTTGTAGGTCAGCGCAATCGCCTGCCGTCGGTAAATCATCCCTTGGTTCGGGTTCTGGGCTGGAAAGGTGCTAACAAGCTGGTCAAGGCGTTTTCCGGAATGATCCTGCAGCCGTCCAATTGCCGTTTCGTCGTGCGCGCCGCCTGTAACAGTCGACCCCGAGAAATGGCAGCTGAGGGCCATTCGCCGAAGGAAATCGCCCATGGTGTCGACCTATCCGTCGATTGGGTGCGCGAGATCCTTTTCGGTAAGTAGCAAGTTTAGTTGCAACTTTTTGGGTGAGCTTTGCACTACATTACTGTTGCTATCTTCTCATGGGTAGTTCGACGGTGTTTGAGAAAGCTAGGGCCAGGACCCATTGATTTCCAGCTAGCTGCGTGATTCACGGCTCGAAAACCGAGCAGTGAACATGTCTGATCTTTTCCG